>JBQMQE010000012.1:0-39435 GCA_052172655.1 Burkholderiales bacterium | reverse complement strand
TGCCGAGCACCGCTACTGCGCTCTCGCCGAGATCCTTCACCAGGCGCAGCGTCGCGAGCGAGTCCGGGCCGCGGTTCACCAGATCGCCGACGAACCACAGCCGGTCCTGCGCCCGGTCAAAACCGAAGGCGTCGAGCAACTGCCGCAGTGCGCCCATGCATCCTTGAACGTCGCCGATTGCGTAAGTTGCCATGCTTCTTCTACTAAGCTATCCGGTCGAGCTTGCGATATTGAATCGCCTCTGCCACGTGGGCAACGGCGATCGCTTCGCTCCTGGCGAGATCGGCAATGGTGCGCGCCAGTTTCAGCACGCGATGGTAAGCGCGCGCCGACAGGTTGAGCCGGGCGATCGCCTGTCTGAGCAAGCCCTCGGCGGCCGCCTCCGGCCGGCACCACCGGTCGATCTCGCGCGTGGCGAGGTTGCTGTTGCTCTTGCCCTGGCGCTCGATTTGCACCCGATGCGCGGCCGCGACGCGCGCGCGCACGGCGCCGCTTGCTTCGCCTTCAGTCTGGCGCAGCAGGTCGTCCTGCGGCACGGCGGGCACCTCCAGGTGGATGTCGATGCGGTCCAGGAGCGGCCCGGAAATCTTGCCGCGATAGCGCGTCACCTGATCCGGCGTGCAGCGGCATTTGCCGCTGAAATGCCCAAGGTAGCCACACGGACAGGGGTTCATCGCGGCAATCAACTGGAAACGTGCCGGGAATTCCGCTTGGCGCGCTGCTCGCGAAATTGCCACGCGCCCGGACTCCAGCGGCCCGCGCAGTACCTCGAGCACTCGGCGCTCGAATTCGGGCAGTTCGTCCAGGAACAGCACGCCGTGATGGGCGAGCGAAATTTCGCCCGGGCGCGGATCGCTGCCGCCGCCGACTAAGGCCACGCTGGAGGCGGAGTGATGCGGCGCGCGAAACGGCCGGCGGCGAAACTGCTCGAGGCGAAATCCACCCGAACCCAGCGATTGCAGCGCTGCTGACTCCAGCGCTTCGGTGTCGCTCATGGGCGGGAGTATTCCGGCAAAGCGCGCCGCGAGCATGGACTTGCCGGTGCCGGGCGGTCCGGCCATGAGCAGGCTATGTCCACCGGCGGCGGCGATTTCCAGCGCGCGCTTGGCGTGCGCCTGGCCTTTGACATCGGCGAGGTCGGGGTAATCGGGCTGCGTCGTGGCCGCGGTCTGCGCGAGGTAAGGCTGCAGGCACTCTCTGCGGGCCAGGTGCGCGCATACCTCGAGCAGGGTCTTGGCCGGCAGGATGCGCGCTTCGCGCACCAGGCTCGCTTCCTCTGCGCTAGTGCGCGGCAGCACGAAAGCGCGTCCGCAGCGATGTGCCGAATAGGCCATGGCTAGCGCACCGCGGATCGGGCGCAGATCGCCGGTGAGCGAAAGCTCGCCGGCGAATTCATATTCTTCCAGCTGATTTGCAGGCAACTGGCCGGAGGCGGCGAGTATGCCCAAGGCGATGGGCAGGTCGAAACGCCCGCTCTCCTTGGGCAAGTCGGCAGGGGCGAGGTTGACGGTAAGGCGACGCGCGGGAAATTCGAAATGCGCGTTGACCAGTGCCGCGCGCACCCGGTCGCGGCTCTCCTTAACCTCGGCCTCCGGCAGGCCGACGATGGTGAAACTGGGCAGCCCGCCGGACAGATGGACTTCAACCGTGACCTCGGGCGCGTCCATACCGGCAAGCGCGCGGCTGTGCAGCACGGCGAGCGACATGCCGGTCAGCTGTTCGGTTTGCCAACCTTGGCTTCGAGCTCGGCGACCCGCGACTCCAGGGCAATGAGTTGTTCGCGCGAGCGGGCGAGCAACCTGGCCTGGACGTCGAATTCCTCGCGCGTCACCAAGTCAAGTCTGCCAAAAAAACTCGTCATTAGCGCGCGCAGGTTCTTCTCAAGGTCCTTCGCCGGACTTTGCGCCAGTAATGCACTGACCTTGCCGCTCAATTCTTCGAACAGGCGGTTTTGTTGCATGACTTTCTCCTTAGCAGTGCCGTTTTTCGAGTCTATCACGAGGAATACAACGCGCCAGCAGGCGAAACGGCTGATCGCACGGCACCGGTGCAAGCGCATGGGACTGCGCACCAAAATAATGCATCACGGCGGCTGCCCAAGCTGACGATCGATTTAACCCATTGAAGTAATGCAGATAATAAACCTGGCACAGGCTGTGCTATCCGTTTTGCCGTAGGACTTTTTTCTCAACTTCGATAAAGGGTATTGTCATGCGCAAACTATTACTCGCCTCGGCCGTGTCAGCCGCATTTTCCCTGCCGATTTCCATGTTCGCTCAACCGGCAGCTGCCGCCGAGCCGGACTCACCCCACAGCTTGAGCGGAAACGTCGGTCTGTTCAGCCAGTACATTTTCCGCGGGGTGTCGCAAACGAATACAGACCCTGCGCTGCAGGGTGGGTTCGACTATAGCCACGCCAGCGGACTCTACGCCGGCACTTGGCTGTCCAACATCAGTTGGCTCACTGATGTTACAGCGTATTCCAGTTCCAGCCTGGAATGGGATGTTTACGGCGGCTATCGCGGCACATTCAGCAATTCGGACTTCGGCTACGACGTCGGCCTGCTGCAGTATTACTATCCGGGCACCGTTACCCCTGGACTCGTAAAGGCGGATACGCTCGAAGCCTATGGCGCGCTCAGCTGGAAATGGCTGAGCGCCAAGTATTCCTACAGTCTGGGCAACAAGACCTTCGGTGTCGCTGACAGCCGCGGTACCTGGTATCTGGATATTTCCGCCAACTACCCGCTTACCGACAAGCTAAGCCTGCAGGCGCACTATGGCAAGCAGAAATTTGACGGCACCGTGGCGGGCGTAACCAACGATTCCTTCGCCTCGTTCGAAGACTACAAACTCGGGTTGAGCTACGCCCTGCCCAAGGACTTTACCGTTGGAGCGTATTACACCAACACCAGCATGGACGCGGCGCAAAAAGCGTTCTACTCCAACGCCACCAGGTTTCTCGGCAAGGATAACTTTACTGCCTACGTTCAAAAGACTTTTTGAGCACATAACAGCATAGGGCGGTCAGTCACTGCCCTTTTTCCATGAGGAAATGCAATGAAACTAGTCACAGCAATTATCAAGCCGTTCAAGCTTGATGAGGTACGCGAGGCCCTGTCCGCAATCGGCGTGCAAGGCATAACGGTGACCGAGGTCAAAGGATTCGGCCGGCAGAAAGGTCATACCGAGTTGTATCGCGGCGCGGAGTACGTGGTCGACTTTCTGCCCAAGGTCAAAATCGAGGCGGCCATTAAAACCGAAATGCTCGACCAGGCGATCGAAGCCATCGAAAAGTCCGCCAGCACCGGCAAGATCGGCGACGGCAAGATTTTCGTGTTCGATTTGGCGCAGGTCATCCGCATACGCACCGGCGAGACCGGCGCGGAAGCACTATAGGGAGAACGGCATGAAGAAATTACTTACCATTATTGCTCTGTTCGGTGCATTGAGCCTCGCGGGCTTTACGGCGCACGCGCAGGACAAGCCCGCCGAGCAACCGGCGGCTGGCATGGCGGCACCGGCTGCCACGATGGCTAGCGAGGCTGCCGCGGCGACGCCAGCTGCTGCGGCACCTGCGCCGGAGGTCAAAAAGCTGGACAGCGGCAGTACGGGGTGGATGATTACCGCCACGGTGCTCGTCATGCTGATGACGATCCCGGGCCTTGCGCTGTTCTACGGCGGCCTGGTGCGCGCCAAGAACATGCTCTCGGTTCTCATGCAGGTGTTCGTGGTCTTTTCGCTGGTCTCCATCCTGTGGGCGGTCTACGGTTACAGTCTCGCATTCTCTGAGGGAGGCTCGCTCAACTCGATCATCGGCGGCTTGGGCAAGGCCTTTCTCTCCGGAATCAAGCCCGACACGCTGAACGGCGTCATTCCCGAGTATGTGTTCGTGGTGTTCCAGCTCACATTCGCGGCTATCACCCCAGCGCTGATCGTGGGCGGGTTCGCGGAGCGCATGAAGTTCTCCGCCGTGCTCTGGTTCATGGCCCTGTGGGTGACCTTCGTCTACGTGCCGATCGCGCATATGGTCTGGGGCGGCGGCTTCCTCGCCGGGCTTGGGGCCAAGGACTTTGCGGGTGGCACGGTCGTGCATGTCAACGCCGGGATCGCGGCGCTGGTGGGTTGCGTGATGCTGGGCAAGCGCATCGGCTACGGCAAGGAAGCCATGCCGCCGCACAACCTCACCCTGACCATGGTGGGTGCGTCCCTGCTGTGGGTGGGCTGGTTCGGCTTCAACGTCGGCAGCGAACTTGCCGCAGACGGCATCGCCGGCATGGTGCTGGTCAACACGCAACTGGCAACGGCGGCGGCGGTCCTTGGCTGGATGTTCATCGAATGGATGGTGCGCGGCAGGCCGACGATGCTGGGCGCTGCGTCCGGTGCGGTGGCCGGCCTCGTCGCGATTACCCCGGCCTGCGGTTTTGTGGGTCCCATGGGCTCGATCATCCTGGGCCTCGCGGCGGGCGCAATCTGCTTCTGGGGCGTCACCGGCCTGAAAAGCACGTTCGGCTACGACGATTCCCTGGACGTATTCGGCGTGCATGGCATCGGCGGCACTCTCGGCGCTATCGGCACCGGCATCCTGATGTCGGAGTCCTTCGGCGGCGTCGGTTACGATAAGGGCGTCACGATGATCGGACAGGTGACCACGCAGGCGATCGCCGTCGGAGTCACTTTGGTGTGGAGCGGTATCATCAGCTACATTCTCTACAAGATCGTCGATATGATGGTCGGCTTGCGCGTGGAGGAAAACACTGAGCGCGAAGGTCTAGACTCGACGCAGCACGGCGAGGTTGCCTATCACCTGTGAGTGTAGTCAGGGAACCGCTTCTTTGGGGGCGGGTTTCATTCGACGGGCGGCCGCAGGGCCGCCCGTTTTTTATGCCGCGTCCGTTGCGATCACGCGCTGCGCGCGCGCCCGGCTGGCTTGGCAAGTATGGCACTGCGCGTGAAATTGGCAGTGCGGCGCCGCATCGCGGCAAGTGCCCTGCGCCCCTTTGCCGTGAGAAAAGGCTCGACCAGGAGGCCGATGCCTTCGGCCACGTACTTGCCCAGACTGAACCTGCCGCGCAAGGCCCAATGTTTCAGCGCCCAGGCGTGAGAGAAAGTCACATACTGATACACCAGAAGATATTCGTTTACCTGGCGCATATACCCTCCGACGATGCAGGTGCGCAAGCAGTCCTGCAGCAAACGGTTGGTCCTGAGTTCGTCCTGTTTCACCAAGGTCCTGCGATCGGCGCGCAGCGATTTGGTGGAGCGGTAGGCGAGGACGGTCGCTTCGCGCAATCCGTCCACTATGGTGCAGTAGGCCCACAACGCCATGCACAGTCGCTCGACCGGGTGCTTGACGCCTTCGAGGCGCAGCGGGATTTCCTTCTCGTAAGTCTCTAGTACCAGCTTCAGCGAAAGCAGCAGGACGTCGTCCTTGTCGCCGAAATATTGGTAGATCAGCCCGGTGCTCACGCCGGCTTCCCGGGCAATCTGCGAGATGGTGGTGGTGTAGTAGCCCCTATCCGAAAACAGCTTCACTGCCGCGCGCAGGATCTGTCCGCGCCGTTCCTCGACCAGCTTGGCATCGGTGACTAGGCTTTCCACATGTCCGGGCAGCTTCATTGTTTCATTCCAAGTGGGCGAGATTGCACGTCAAGTCAGGCGTGCTCAGGCAAAACGTCAAGTCCTCGCCGCGACTCTGGTGCTTGCACAGCGCCCGAATCCGGCACAGCAGCCGATTCGGGCGCCAAACCTAGTTGCCCTCGAATGCCGGCTTTTGCTTGGCCACGAAAGCATTGTAGGCGCGCGTGAAATCCTTGGTCTGCATGCAGATCGCCTGCGCCTCGGCCTCGGTCTCCAGCGCCTGCTCGATGCTCTGGTTCCACTCCTGGTGCAGGCATTTCTTGGTCATGGAATGGGCGAATATAGGGCCGCCGGCGATCTCCTTGGCCATCGCATGCGCGCGCTCGAGGAGTTTGTCTTTGGGCACGATATCGTTGTAATAGCCCCAGGCCTGCCCTTCCTGGGCCGACATCGCACGCCCGGTGTAGAACAGCTCCGAAGCGCGCCCCTGTCCGATGATCCGAGGCAGAATCGCGCAGGCGCCCATGTCGCATCCGGCCAGGCCGACGCGCACAAACAGGAACGCCGTCTTGCACTCCGGCGTGCCGTAGCGCAGGTCGCTCGCCATCGAAATAATCGCCCCCGCCCCGGCGCAGATGCCGTCGACCGCCGAAATGATCGGTTGCGGACAGGTGCGCATCTCCTTCACCAGGTTTCCGGTCATGCGGGTAAACGCGATCAGCCCGCTCATGTCCATCTTGGTCAGAGGGCCTATGATTTCATGTACATCGCCGCCAGAGCAGAAATTGCCGCCCTCGCCGGTAAACACCACGACGCGCACGTCCTCGGCGTACTGCAGTTTATGGAATGTGTCGCGCAGCTCCGCGTAGCTCTCGAGCGTAAGCGGGTTCTTGCGCTCGGGACGATTCAGCGTGATCGTGCCTACACGGTCCTTGACTTCCCATTTGAAGTGCTGCGGGTGCCACTCGGCGGCTTTGAGTTTGTACATTTGATTCTCCGTATTGCTGTTAATGGAAGATGGCGGCGTCAGCCGGCCAAAGTGAGACCGCCGCTGACGCTCAGGGTTTGACCGGTGATGAAAGCCGCCCGGCTGCTGGCAAAGAACAGCACCGCGTCGGCGATCTCCGACGGTTGCGCGAGGCGCCCCATGGGCGTGACGCGGACGAAGGCCTCCCGGTGTTTCTCCGGCACCACGGCCAGCAGCGGGGTATCGGTCGGTCCGGGACAAACGCAGTTCACGTTGATGTTGAAGCGCGCCATTTCCCGCGCAAGCGATTTGGTAAACGCGATCGCGCCGCCTTTCGCGCCGGAATAGACCGACTCGCCCAGGCTTCCGACCCGACCGGCGTCGCTGGAAACGGTGACGATCTTGCCCGTTTTGCGCTCGATCATGTCGTCGAGGAACGCGCGCGTCACGGCAATCGGCCCGAACAGGTTGAGGTCGATCACCCTGCGCCAGAAATCGGGCGTGTTCTTGACGAAAGGCTCGATCTTGCCCCAGCCGGCGACATTGGCGACGATGTCGACGTGTTGCCGCAGCGCATACGCCTTCTGTTTGAATGCCTCGATCGAGTCGAGGTCGGTTACGTCGAGCCGGACGAAGTCGGCGCCGAAACCCTGGCCGCGGATCGCCGCCGCGCTTTGTTCACCTGCATCCTCGGCAATGTCGCCGAGCAGCACATGCGCTCCCGCCTGCGCCAGGGTTTGCGCGGTCGCCCGCCCGATTCCCGAGGCCGCCCCGGTGATCACCGCCGTCTTGCCGTCTAATCGCATTTCTTACTCCGCAAATTAAGAAAAATGTCTGTTATCCAATAAGCCTCTGCGCTGCGGCCCCCGGATCCAGCGCCAGCGCAGAATTCGGATCGATCCAGCCAGGCAGCGTGCATAAGGCTCTTCTCAGGCACGCCGACGTCAGCTACAATCTGAGTGAATGAATATTCATTCAGTTACCTAAAACTAACATAAACTATGGTAAAAAGGCAAGAAGCAAAACAGCGCCGCCGGAAAGGAATCGGACGCGGCGAGCCCGCGGCACGCCGGTCTGCAGCAGACGAATTGACACAATAGACACAAATCAGCATAGTGTTCCGGACAAGCAGCCGGCTCGGGCGCGCTTCGAATGCCGCCACGGCGCCCGCTGCCTAGAGGAGATTTCGTGCGCATCAGCAGCGGAGCCCCGGCCGTGGCAGGCGACATCATTTTTGAGCAGTCCGTCAAGGCGGCGATGCCCTTGACGGGTTCCGGCCGCCGTATCCGGGCCGCCGGGGCTTGTTATTTGCGTGATGAGCACGCAGGGTCGGCGCTGCTGGCGGGCGGCGGCAGCGGCAAGTCGCCGACGCTTTTCGGTATCAGTTTTCAGAGCGGTGACCAAGCATTCTTGGAATGCCAGCGGATATCGACTGCCAGGGCGGTTCCGATTGCATCACCGACTGAGTGAGCTTTCCCAAAGTTGTACGCCGGAACGTTCCGGTTTTATTTAAAAGGAGTCTGAAGTGAGCTACGTCGTCGAAATGTGGCAGCAGCCTTCGCTGCCTGTGATCGGTTCCAAAGATCGTTTTCCGGTGCGGCGCATCTTCTGCGTCGGCCGCAACTACGTCGAACACCAGAAGGAAATGGGCGGCGACGGCCGCGAGCAACCGTTCTTTTTCTGCAAGGCGCCGCATGATTTGGTGCCGGTCGACGCCGGCGAGAGCGGCAAGCTTCACTACCCGCCCATGACCAGCAACTATCACTGGGAAACGGAGATGGTTGCGCTGATCGGCAAGGGTGGCTACAAAGTCGCCGCCGAGCGCGCCAACGAACACGTCTGGGGTTATGCGATCGGTCTGGACATGACCCGCCGCGACCTGCAGCAGCAGGGCAAGGACAAAGGCCGGCCATGGAGCTTCGGCAAGGACTTCGACCAGGCTGCGCCTTGCGGGCCGGTCACACCCGCAAGCAAGGTAGGGCACCCATCCAAGGGCAAGCTCTGGCTCAAGGTGAACGGCGAGTTCCGTCAACAATCCGACATAGACCAGATGATCTGGAGCGTACCCGAGCAGATTGCGTTTCTGACGCAGTACTACACACTCGAGGTCGGTGACCTCATTCTCACCGGCACTCCGGCAGGGGTAGGCGCAGCCAAGGTAGGCGACGAACTTGTGGCCGGCATCGACGGCCTGGGCGAATTGCGCGTGCGCGTAGTCGCGCCGCGATAAACGAATGCGCCGCAGCGCATGAACGCCGCCGCCTATCTGCTCGCCACCGGGCAGGCCGGTGCGACCGCGCTGGAATGCGGCGCAGAGCGCTTGACCTATGACGAACTGCGCGGCGCGGTAGCGCGTGCTGCCGGCGCCTGGCGCGCGCGCGGCCTCGAGCAGGGCGAACGCGTGCTGGTATTCGCGCCGGACGGCATTGCCTGGGTGATCGCGTATCTGGGCGCGATCTGGGCGGGCGGTGTCGCCGTCGGCCTGAACTCGCGCCTGTTCGAGCGGGAACTGTCGGTGGTGCTGTCGGAGTCAGGCGCACGCTTCATCTGGTGCAACGAAAGCTCGCGGGCACTGCTTGAGCCGCTGCTTGTCAACATCCCCGATCCGCCGCAGTTGGTCATCGACGCGCAATGGAGCGATGCCTTGGATGCGCAGGTCCCCGTTCCCGCTGCCGAATTGGCGCAACATGCTCCGGCGTTGTGGGTGTACACCTCGGGCACCACCGGCCTGCCCAAGGCCGTCATGCATGCGCAGCGCAGTGTGATTGCCTGCGCCGATTTCGCGCGCGACATCCTTGGACTCAGCGCGCGGGATCGCATCTATGCCTCGTCCAAAATGTTCTTTGCCTATGCGCTCGGCAATAGCCTTTGCGCGGGCTTGCGGCTGGGCGCGACGGTGATCCTCGACAGCGAATGGCCCACCGCCGAGGGAGTAGCGGAGGTGGTCGAGCGCCACCGGCCGACGGCGCTGTTTTGCGTGCCCACGCTCTACCTCAAGATGCTGCAGGCGGGCGTGGCGGCGCGGCTTCTTGCAGCCGGCGTGCGGCGCTATGTATCGGCCGGCGAAGCCCTGCCCGCGGCGGTGCGGCGAGAGTGGCACGCAGCGACCGGCGTGGCACCGGTGTCGGGCTACGGCGCTTCCGAAACTGTGGTCCTGGTGTTCTACTGCGACGACGACAGCGCGCTGCTCAAGCCATCGCCGCGGCTGGAATACCGAACGCGCGAGAGCGGCGACAGCGCCGCGCCGCAGCGGCTATGGCTGCGCCATCCTTCGATCGCGCTCGGATATTGGCGACGTCCAGACGCCGAGCGCGACAGCTTCGCCGACGGTTGGTTTTCCCCCGGGGATTTGTTTCGGCCGCGCGACAACGGAGCGCTGGAGCTTTGCGGCCGAGACGACGATATGCTGAAGATCTCCGGGCAGTGGGTGAGCATTCTGGACGTTGAGCAGGCACTGCTCGGCGCCAGTGCCGGCTGCGTCGAAAGCCTGGCGGCGGTGGGCTTCGAGAACGCCGAGGGTTTGGTTTCCATCGCTTTGTTCGCCGTGGCCGCACCGGGGAAGGAGACGCAGGCACAGGAGCGTCTGGCGACAGGCATTGCCGCTTTGCCGAAACTCAAGCGGCCACGGCTGGTGAAGTGGGTGGGCGAGTTGCCGCTCAGCGCCACGGGCAAGCTGCAACGGCGCAAGCTCAAAGAACTGCATTTGGGGAGTGTCACGTGAGTCATTTTTCTGTGGTCCGCCGGGGTCGGGCGAGCCGCCTGCGCCGGCTTCGGCCGACAGTCTTGTCCGCAAACCTTTAACAGGAGCAACAATGCTACCACCACGCATAGATACCAAGGCCGTGCAGGCCGCGATGGGCGAATACGCCGACGAAAAGGAGACGCTGGCGCAGCGCGCCGCGATCTATCAGGAGCTGATCGGCTTTGTTCCGCCGCGCATCGAGGCGCGGCTGCATGTGACCGGCGCGCTCGACCCGCAGATGGTGGATCTGCAGGAGCGCATACGCGAACACGGCATGTATCCCAAGTGCTTCGACGTGAAAACCGCCCAGATGATGCTGTTCGGCATGCTGCTGATGGACTTGAGCGACGCCGCGGCGCTGCACGCGATCGCGGCGCGGCGCTCAGGCGCCAGTTGGGAGGAGTTGCAGGGCGTGATCAATCTTTGTTTTCTGTTTCGCGGGCTCCCCGCGGCCAACCGCGGCGCGGAAATCCTGGCCAATCTGGCCAAGCGCGAGGCCGAGGCGACGAAGCCTGCTTGAGGGCGCACACACCATGAATCCAGGAATCATTGCCGCCGCCGTCGTCGCTCATGTGCCGACGCTGGGCCTGCCGGAAAATACGCCGCAATTCCAGCTCACCCTGGTCGAGGGAGAGCGCGCGTTGGGTCGCGCCTTGCGCGAACTGAAACCCGACCTGTTCGTGGTCAATTCGGCCCATTGGATCTGCACCTTCGGCTGGTATGCGACCTGTCAGAGCGTGCATCAAGGGATATGCGTCGCCGACGAGGCGCCGGACCTGATTCCGGGCATCGCGTACAAGCGCAAGGGCGACAGTGAGTTTGCGTCGGCCTTGGTCGACGCATGGCAGGCGCAAGGGATTCCGGGCGGCCGCAACGATACGCCGCATTACGCTTGGGATTATGGCGGCCTGGTGCCGTTGTTGCATCTGGACCCGGATGCAGAGGTTGCGGTAGTACAGATACCCACGGTGATTCTGGCGAATCACGCCGAGTGCATGCAGGCGGGCCGGGCCGTGCATGCGACGGCGAAGCGGCTGGGCCGGCGGGTCGTCTATATTGCCAGTTCGGCCTTTAGCCACGACCTGGTGCGCGGGCGCCACTTCAAGCCCACCGCGGAGCGCGAAGCGCTGGATCAGAGGTTCATAGATCTGCTGAAACGAGGCGCGGTGGCGCAGGCCATTGCATGGTTCCCGGAATACAGCCGGGCGGTAGTGGCGGAAATGAACGGCAAGCCGCTGGCCGGCATGCTCGGCGCTTTGCAGGCGCTGGAAGAAGAGGGCGTAGCGCTGGCGGGAGAGCAATACGGCGCATACGCGCAATCTTCCGGCAGCGGCAATGCCAATGTGATGCTGCGGCCGCGCTAGGCCGGCAGTAGGGACGAAGACTCAACGAGACGCGGGCGCTGCGCGCACCGATCGCGACTCCCATGTTCGTTGCCGCAGCCCTCGGCTATGTCGCGCCGGCGGGCGCCGTCGCGCTGTTCATGCTTTTTCCGGGTCTGCGCCTGTGGCCGGTGCACCTGATCAACCGAGCGGCAGTCTTCAGGGCAGACGTGTCTATTGCGTCTGGCGGCAATGGGTTTCGCGCACGAACACGAGCAGTACGAGCGCGGCGGCGAGCCAGGCGAGCATCAGTGTGAAGCCGGCGCGATAGGCGTCGAAATTGTAGACGCGTACGCCGTTCACAAGCGCCCCTGTCCAGCGCTGGTCCAGCACCCAGCCGACCGCCGGCTGCATGATCATGCCGCCCAGCATATTGCCCATGTTGGCGATGCCGCCGGCCGTGCCGGCCAGCGCCGCCGGCGACGATTCCTTGGCAATGGCAAAGCCCACCATTACCGCAGATGAGGCGCAACCGGTGAAAGCGAGCAAGCCAACCAGCAAAGCCAAGGGTAAGTTCGGCACCAGCAGCGCAAAGCACCATCCCGCGGCCGCGAGCACGGCGCCCAGGGCATACAGCGGTTTGCGCCGGCGCAGGCGGTCGGACAGCGCGCCCACGATCGGCCCGGCCACCGCCCAGCAAACCAGCAGCAGCGAGGTAATCATGGAGGCCTGCGACGTGGTGAGCCCGTAGTGCGTGCTCAGAAAGGGCACGCCCCACAGGCCGCCGAAGGTAAGGGTCGGGCCAGATACCGCGCCCGAGATCAGGAACACCAGCCAGACATTGCGCGTGGCGAGGGCGCGCCTGATGCTCTGCAGTATCGGCGCGTGCCGCGCCGGCCGCGCCGGTGCGTAGCTCGCGTAACCGCGCTCTGCCGGGTCGTCGCGCACCGCCAGCCAGATCGCCACGGCCAGCAGCCCCGTCACACCGGCGGAAACGCTAAGCACATTGCGCCAGCCGAAAGCGTCGACCAGCAGCCGCAGCGGCACCCCGGCCGAAACCGCGCCGAGGACCCCGCAGGCCAGGGCGAGGCCGGAGAGCATGGCAAAGCGTGTCGGCGCGAACCAGTGGCCGGCGAGCTTGAGCATGGAGACGAAGGCGACCCCGACCGAGCCGCCGATCAGCAGGCGGCCCAGGCCGGCGGCCGCGTATCCGGGCGCGAGCGCGAACAGCAGCGTGCCTGCCGCCGCGATTGCGGCGCCGGCGGTCAGCACGCGCCGCGGCCCCCAGCGATCGGCGAGCACGCCTGCCGGAATCTGCATCGCCACATAGCTGTAGTAGTAAAACGCTGCGAGATTGCCCAGTGCCGCCGCGCCCAGCGTGAACTCGCTCATCAACTCGCGCGTGATCACCGCCGGAGCGACACGCTGATAGAAGCCGATCAGGTAGAAAGCCGCGCCCAGGCCCCACATCGCAAAGGCTGCGCGCAGCGGCGGATAGGCTGGCGCGCGCGAATTCACGGCAGCCACCAGCACAGGTATTTATGCAGGATTCGGCCCCGACCCGGCGCGCAACCGGATCATTGCGTAGGCACGCTGTTCAGCATTGTTCCCAGGGCAGGCCGTCATGCCGCCAGCCGGTACTGGAGTTGCGCTGATGATGATCGTTCAATTCGCCTTCGAAGCCGTGCAGCACGTTGTACACCTGGGTGAATCCGGCTTTCTCCAGCGCCGCGCCAGCGTCGAGGGACCGGTTGCCGCTGCGACAGATAAGCACCATCGGGCGGTCCACGCTGACCGCCTTCCTCACGTGGCCGACGAAATGCGGGTTGACCTCCCAGTCGGGGCCGTCGTTCCACGGAATCATGATCGCTCCCGTCGGGTGACCGACGAACAGGAACTCCATCTCGCTGCGGCAATCGATGAATATCGCGCTCGGATTCTGGTGCAGGAATTCGTAAGCTTCCTTGGGCGTCAGGTGCTGCATGATATCGGGCTGCGCTGAAAAAATGGACGGTAGGTAGTATAAAGCCTCCGCGCGCCGCGCGCGAACACTGGTCTTGGCGGATGGACAGGGGGTGCGCACGCGCGCTACAATTAGACATTGCGCCGATTTGATGTCAGATTGCGGGCGCCGCCGGTTCCGGCCGGTCGAAAAACAAATGCTGCTAAAGCGAGGCAACCCGTACCTGGCTGGCAGGTCGGGTTTTTTTATTTATAGGCCGCACAGAAAATGAATAAGGCTGCACAACTGGAACGGCTGCTGGGCGAGCGCATCCTGATCCTGGATGGCGCCATGGGAACCATGATCCAGGGCTACAAGCTGGCGGAGGCGGACTATCGCGGTGAGCGCTTTGCCGGTTCCGCGCAGGACCTCAGGGGCAACAACGATCTGTTGTCGTTGACCCGGCCGGCCATTATCCGCGAGATCCACGACGCTTATCTGGAAGCGGGCGCCGACATCGTTTCCACCAACACCTTCAATTCCAACGCGCCGTCCATGGCCGACTACGGCATGCAGGGCCTGGTGTACGAGCTTAACTGCGAAGCCGCGCGCCTGGCGCGCGCGGCCGTGGACGCCTGCATGCACAAGGCGCCGCAGCGGCAGTGCTTCGTCGCCGGCGTGCTCGGACCGACGACCAAGACCGCCTCGATTTCGCCCGACGTCAACGATCCGGGTTTTCGCAACATCGATTTCGACACTCTGGTCGCGGCCTACGGCGAATCGTTGCGCGGTCTGCTCGATGGCGGCGCGGACCTGATCCTGGTCGAGACCATTTTCGATACGCTCAACGCCAAGGCGGCCTTATTCGCAATCGACCGCGCGTTCGAGACGCGCGGCCGGCGCTGGCCCATCATCGTCTCCGGCACCATCACGGACGCCTCAGGGCGCACGCTTACCGGACAGACGCCGGAGGCATTCTGGAATTCGGTGCGCCATGCGCGCCCGCTCGCGGTGGGTCTGAACTGCGCCCTCGGCGCGAAACTGATGCGGCCCTATATCGAGGAGCTGTCGGGCGTCGCCGACACCTATCTCAGTTGTTATCCCAACGCCGGGCTGCCCAACCCTTTGTCGGAAACCGGCTACGACGAGACGCCCGACTACACGTCCGGCCAATTGCAGGAATTCGCGCAGAGCGGCTTCATCAATATCGTCGGCGGCTGCTGCGGCACCACGCCTGCACACATCCGGGCGATCGCGCACGCCGTCACCGGCCTGCTGCCGCGGCAGTTGCCGCAGATCGAAAAAAAGCTGCGCCTGTCGGGCCTGGAGCCGCTCAACATCGGCGACGACTCGTTGTTCGTCAACGTCGGCGAGCGCACCAACGTCACCGGCTCCAAGGCGTTCGCGCGCCTGATCCTCGCCGGTGACTACACCGCGGCCCTGGCGGTGGCGCGCCAGCAGGTGGAGAGCGGCGCGCAGATGGTGGACGTGAACATGGACGAAGCCATGCTCGACTCCGAAAAAGCCATGGTCACTTTCCTTAACCTGATCGCCTCCGAGCCCGACATCTCGCGCGTGCCGCTGATGCTCGATTCCTCCAAGTGGTCGGTGATCGAGGCCGGGCTGAAATGCGTGCAGGGCAAGCCGGTGGTGAACTCGATCTCGCTCAAGGAAGGCAAGGATGAGTTCGTGCGCCAGGCGAAACTGGCGCGCCGCTACGGCGCGGCGGTGATCGTCATGGCGTTCGACGAACAGGGCCAGGCCGACAGCCTCGCGCGGCGCAAGACCATTTGCCGGCGCTGCTACGACATTCTCACCGGGGAAGTCGGCTTTCCTGCCGAAGACATCATTTTCGATCCGAACATTTTCGCCATCGCCACCGGGATCGAGGAACACAGCAATTACGCGCTCGATTACATCGAGGCGACGCGCTGGGTTCGCGCCAATTTTGCGTATTCCCGGGTATCGGGCGGCGTGTCCAATGTTTCCTTCTCCTTCCGCGGCAACGACCCGGTGCGCGAGGCGATTCACACAGCTTTTCTCTACCACGCGATTCATGCCGGCATGTCCATGGGCATCGTCAATGCCGGCCAGCTGGGCGTGTACGAGGAAATACCCAAGGATCTGCTCGAGCGCGTCGAAGACATCATTCTCAACCGCAGGCCGGATGCGGCCGAGCGCATGGTCGCGTTCGCCGAAACAGTCAAAGGCGGCGGCAAGGTGCAGGTCGAGGATCTGGCGTGGCGCAAGCAGAGCGTGGAATCCCGCCTGTCGCATGCACTGGTGAAGGGAATCACCGACTGGGTCGTCGAGGACACCGAGGAAGCGCGGCAACAGGCCGAACGCACGGGCGGGCGGCCGATCCACGTGATCGAAGGCCCGCTCATGAGCGGCATGAACGTGGTCGGCGACCTGTTCGGCGCGGGCAAGATGTTTCTGCCGCAGGTGGTGAAATCGGCGCGTGTGATGAAGCTGGCGGTGGCGCACCTGGTGCCCTACATCGAGGCGGAGAAGGAAAAGCTCGCCCTCGCCTCCGGCGAGGCGGCCAAGCCCAAGGGCAAGATCGTGGTCGCCACGGTCAAGGGCGATGTGCACGACATCGGCAAGAATATTGTCGGCGTGGTGCTCCAATGCAACAACTACGAGGTGATCAACCTTGGCGTGATGGTGCCGGCAAGCAAGATCCTGCAGGTGGCGCGCGAGGAAAAATGCGACATCATCGGCCTCTCTGGACTGATTACGCCATCGCTCGAAGAGATGGCGCACGTCGCGCGCGAGATGGAGCGCGAGGGTTTCACCATTCCGCTGTTGATCGGCGGTGCCACAACCTCGCGCGTGCACACCGCGGTGAAAATCGCGCCCAGCTACAGCGGCGCCACCGTCTACGTGCCGGACGCCTCGCGCGCGGTAGGCGTGTGCTCGAACCTGCTGTCCGATGCGCTGCGCGAAGAATACGCGCATTCGGTGCGCGCCGATTACGACAAGATCCGCGGCCAGCACCTCTCCAGAAAGCCGCGCACGCCGCTGCTCTCCATCGCGCAAGCGCGCGCCAACGCCTTTGGCACCGACTGGTCGGTCTATACGCCGCCGGCGCCGAGGTTCAGCGGGGTGAAGGAGTTTCGCGATTACGATCTCGCGGCGATCGCGCGCCACATCGACTGGTCGCCTTTTTTCCAGACCTGGGAGTTGTCCGGCCCCTATCCGAAAATTCTGCAGGATCCGCTGGTGGGCGAAGCGGCGCGCCACGTGTTTGCCGAGGGCCAGGCGATGCTCAAGAGGATCGTCGAGGAGAAATGGCTGGCTGCAAACGGGGTCATCGGACTGTTTCCCGCAAACAGCGTGGGCGACGACATCGAAATCTATACCGACGAGTCGCGCAGCCGGGTGGCAATGCGTTTTCACAACCTGCGCCAACAGGCGCAAAGGCCCACAGGCAAGCCGAATTATTGTCTGGCCGACTTCGTCGCGCCCAGGAGTTCGGGGGTGAAGGACTACATCGGCGCCTTTGCCGTCACCAGCGGCATCGGCATCGAGGCGCGGGTGCGGGAATTCGAAGCCAGGCACGACGACTACAGCGCCATCATGCTCAAGTCCCTGGCCGACCGTCTGGCCGAGGCCTTCGCCGAGCACCTGCACCTGCGCGTGCGGCGCGAGTTCTGGGGCTACGCCGCGGACGAGTCGCTGGAAAACGAAGCCATGATTCGCGAAGAGTATCGCGGCATACGCCCCGCGCCCGGTTACCCCGCCTGTCCCGACCACACCGAGAAAGGCGATTTGTTCCGGCTGCTGGGCGCGCCGCAGCTCGGCATCACGCTGACCGAGAGCTATGCCATGTGGCCGGCGGCGGCGGTAAGCGGATTTTATTTCTCCCACCCGGAGTCGCAATACTTCGCGGTCGGCAAGATCGAGCGCGACCAGGCCGAGGATTATGCGCGGCGCAAGGCAATGGCATTGGCCGATGCCGAAAAATGGCTGGCGCCGGTGTTGAATTACGATCCTGTTTGACCCACATAGTAAAAAGCCGTAACAAAATTCATTGTGTTACGGTCCGATCTAGGGGAGCACGAGGGGAGGTATCCCCTCGTTTTGTTACAAACTCTGAGGAGCCCAGCATGAGCATCGTCCGCCACCAACCCACAAAAATCCTTTCTGGCGCCGTCGAAGCGAACGGCATGGTCTATGTCGCCGGCACCGTCGCCGACAAGCGCCCGGCATCGGTCAAGGCGCAGACTGCGGAAATCCTCGGCAGGATCGACGCGCTGCTCGCGCAGGCAGGCAGCCACAAGTCCAGGATCGTCTGGGCGCAGATATGGCTGGCCGACATCCGCACGCGCGAGGAAATGAACCAGGCCTGGCTCGCCTGGGTCGACGCCGACAACCTGCCGGCGCGTGCCTGCGTCGAGGCCAAGCTTGCGGCCGCCGACATGCTGGTCGAGATCGCGGTGATTGCCGCGAAATAAGCCAAACTTAGGGTTTCGCCCCCGCGCGCCGCTGAAAGCGCGCTTGGTCGTGGCCGGCAGCCGCCTGTACCAGATTGCCTACCTCGGCGTCCGCGATGGCCTGGACATGGCCGACATCGACATGTTCCTCGCTTCGTTCAATCTGCCGCGCTGACTACTTGCGCCAGAAACCGGGCGTTAACACCACCAGCAGCGTGAACAGTTCCAGCCGCCCGAGCAGCATGGCGAAGGTGAGAATCCAGATCTGAAAATCGTTCAGTCCCGCATAGGTGGTCGCCGGTCCGACAAAATTCAGACCCGGCCCGGTGTTGTTGATGCAGGCGACCACCGCCGAGAATGCGCTGATGAGGTCGAGACCGGATGCGGCGAGCAACATGGTCATTCCTACGAACGAGCTGACGTAAATCAAAATGAAGGCGAGCACCGCAAAGATGATGTTGTTCTCAACCGGCGCGCCCCCCAGTTTTAACGGCACCACGGCGCGCGGATGGACGATGCGCGTCATTTCGCGGACCGCCTGTTGCGCCATCAGCCTGGCGCGGATCATCTTGATGCCGCCCCCGGTCGAGCCGGAGCAGGTGCAAAAGCCGCACAGGAACAGCATCCACACCGGCGCAAAAATCGGCCACAGGTTGAAGTCGGCGCTGGCATAGCCCGTAGTGGTAGCGATGGAGACCACGTTGAAGGCCGAATAGCGCAGTGCCGTCCAGAAGCTGGGGTAAGCATGGTTGACGAGCAGGTAGTACGCAATGCCGAACACGCTGCCCAGCACCACGAGCAGATACAGCCAGGCTTCGGGGTCGCGCGCGTACGGGCCGAAGCTCCAGCGCCGCCAGGCGAGGAAGTGGGTGCCGAAGTTCATGCCCGCAATCAGCATGAAACAGATGGCCACCGCTTCGATCGCCGGCGAGTTCCAGTAGGCGAAGCTCGCGTCATGCGAGGAGAAACCGGCCAGGCTCATGGTGGTGAACGCATGCATCATCGCGTCGAGCCAGTTCATGCCGGTGAGCCGGTAGGCGAGCAAGCAGGCGACGGTGATCATGAAATACACCAGCCACAAACCCTTGGCGGTCTCGGCGATGCGCGGCGTCAGCTTGGTATCCTTCATCGGGCCTGGCGTCTCCGCCTTGTAGATCTGGCTGCCGCCCACGCCCAGCAGCGGCAGGATGGCCACTGCCAGCACGATCACGCCCATGCCGCCGATCCATTGGATAAAGGTGCGCCAGATGTTGATCGAGGGCGGCAGGGCATCCAAGCCGGATAGCACCGTCGCTCCCGTGGTGGTGAGCCCGGAAACGGTTTCGAAGTAGGCGTCGGTGAAGGACAGATGCGGCAAATAGAAGAGGAGCGGCAGAGTGGCGAAGGCCGGCAGCACGGTCCACACCAGCGCCACCAGCAGAAAACCGTCGCGCGGCTGCAACTCGCGCCGGTGCCTGCGCGTCAGCGCCCATAGCAGGACGCCGGCGGTCGCGGTCAGGACTATGGCTTCATCGTAGGCGGCTTGCGCGGTATCGGCGAGGAAGAAGGACCAGGCGAGGGGGAAAAGCAGGCACAGAGCGAAAATCATGATGACCACGCTAAGCACGTGGAGAACGGCAGGAATTCGAACCATGGATGGTGTGCCCTGCTAGGCTCAGAGAAAACCCGCGCTGACCTGGAATAATTTCTCCACCTTCGGCACCATTTTCTTGTTGGTGACGAAGACGATGGCGTGGTCGCCGGTCTGGATCACGGTGTCGTGGTGGGCCATCAGTACCTCGTCGCCGCGCACGACGGCGGCGATGGTTGTGCCCTTGGGCAAGTCGATCTGGTCGATCTGTCGCCCCACCACGCGGCAGGATGCGGCATCGCCGTGCACCACCGCCTCCAGCGCTTCGGCCGCGCCGCGGCGCAGCGAGTGCACCTCGGTGATGTCGCCGCGGCGCACGTGCGCCAGCAGCGAGCCTATGGTTGCTTGCGCCGGGGAGATGGCGATGTCGATCTGTCCCGATTGCAGCAGGTCCACGTATGAACGCCGGTTGATCAGCGCCACCACGCGGCGCGCCCCCATGCGCTTGGCCAGCAGGCAGCTCATGATGTTGTTCTCGTCGTCGTTGGTGACGGCGACGAACAGATCCATCTCCTCTACGTTTTCGGCTTCGAGCAGCGACTCGTCGGTGACGTCGCCCTGCAGCACCAGCGACTTATCGAGCCAGGTGGACAATTCCTCGCAGCGGCGCTTGTTGTGCTCGACCAGCTTGACCGAGTAATCGCGCTCCAGCGCGCGCGCCAGCCTCAGGCCGATGTTGCCGCCGCCGGCGATCATGATGCGGTGCGCGGGTTTGTCCATGCGACGCAGTTCCTTCATCACCTTGCGGATATTCTCGCTTGCGGCAAGGCAGAACACTTCGTCGCCGGCCTCGACCACCGTGGCGCCTTCGGGCACGATCGGGCGGTCACCGCGGAAAATCGCGGCGACGCGCACGTCCACGTTGGGTATGTGCTTGCGTATATCCTGCAGCTGGTGGCCCACCAGGGGCCCGCCCTCGAAGGCGCGTACCGCCACCAGGCTGACGCGGCCGCCGGCGAATTCCAGCACCTGCAGCGCCTCGGGAAACTGCACCAGCTTGACCAGATACGCGGTGATCAGTTGTTCCGGACAGATGGCGTAGTCCACGGCGAAGCATTCGGGCGCGAACAACTGCTCGTTGGCGAGGTACTGCCGGGCGCGGATGCGTGCGATGCGGGTGGGGACGTTGTACAGGTGCGCCGCGATCTTGCAGGCGACCAGGTTGGTTTCGTCGCTTTGGGTTACCGCGATCAGCATGTCGGCGTCCTCGATGCCGGCGCTTTTCAGAACCGAGGGATGCGCTGCGCTGCCGGTGACGGTGCGCAAGTCCAGCCGATCCTGCAGCAGATGCAGGCGCGGGCCGTCGATGTCCACCACGGTGATGTCATTGGCTTCGGACACCAGGCTTTCGGCCACGCTGGTGCCGACCTGACCCGCGCCGAGAATGATGATCTTCAACGTTGCTCCTCTGGCTCGTGTCAGTGGCGAACCCGGCCGCTGCGCGCGGAGCCGGGAGACTGGTTGCGGATGGGCCGCATTTTATGCCTTTTTGCCGCGGCGCAGCGCCGAAGCTTATTCTTCTTTCCTGCCCGCGCCGATTCCCAGCGCCTTGAGTTTGCGGTACAGGTGGGTGCGCTCCAGGCCGCTTCTCTCGGCCACGCGCGCGATCGAGCCGCCTTCGCGCGCCAGCAGTTGTTCGAAATAGGCGCGCTCGAACGCTTCGCGCGCTTCGCGCAGCGGCAGCTCGAGCGGCAGCGCTACCTGGGTTTCGGCGGCGGGATGGAACTGCGCCGACACCCGTTCCACCTCGGCTGCGCCGATTTCCTCCTCCAGCGCGGTGAGCGCGAGGTTCTTCACCGCACCCTGCAGGTCTTGCAGATTCCCCGGCCAATGGAACTGGCGCAGGGCGTTGAGCGCGGCGGTGGAAAAATGCCGTGGCGGGCAAGTTCTGGCCTCCACCAGTTGCGCCAGCAGGATGCCGGCGATGTCGGGAATATCCTCGGCGTGCTCGCGCAGCGCCGGGAGCACCAGCGACAGCTCGGACAGCCGCGCGATCAGGGCCGCGTCGAAACCGAAATCGGCGGCGAGGCGCGCCGGCTCCTCGGCGGTGTAGCAGACGAGGCGCGTCTTGGCTTTTTCCTGTCTGCTCAGGATGAACGCCAGGTTCCTTTGCTGTGAGCGCGTGAGCGCCGCCAGCTCCTCGACGAATATCAGGCCGCCGGCGGCCTGCGCCAGCAATTCCTGCGGCGCATCGGTCAGCGCCGCGCCTGCGACTACCCAGGGGGTATTCGGCTGGTGCAGGTAGCGCGCGAACAATTCCGGCATCACGCCCGGCTCGCCGCGCAGCAGAAGCGGCGCGGACAGGGTGGCGATCTGGGCCAGACGCTTGCGCAGGTCGGCGATCACTGCGGAGCGGCCCAGGCTGAGCAGCGTGAGCCCGGCCTGCGTCTGGTCGCCGTCGTTTCTCAGCGCGCGTTTCACCGTTGCCAGCAGCTTTTGCAGCGTGATCGGTTTTTCCAGAAAGTCGATGGCCCCGATGCGTGTGGCCTCGACCGCAGTTTCGATGGTGCCGTGTCCGGACATCATTACCACCGGCATCGTAAGCTGGCCGTTCGCCGCCCATTCCTTGAGCAGGGTGATGCCGTCGGTATCGGGCATCCAGATGTCGAGCAGCACCAGGTCGGGGCGCGCAGCGCTGCGTAGCGCGCGCGCGCGCGCGGCGTTTTCCGCGAGCTGCACCGCGTGACCCTCGTCGGCGAGAATCTCCGACAGCAGTTCGCGGATACCAATTTCGTCGTCGACGACCAATACTTGCGACACTAGTTTGCCCTCTTGGCTTCGGCTTGCAGCGGTAGTGTGATGCTAACCCGGGCGCCGCTCCCGGGCAGGTTTTCCACCCTGACCGCGCCGTTGTGCTCGTCGATGATTTTTTTCACGATCGCCAGGCCCAGTCCAGTACCCTTGGGCTTGGTCGTCACGTAGGGCTCGAACACACGCGTCATGATCGCCTCGGGAAAGCCGCAGCCGTTATCGCTGATTCTGAGGCAGGCCTGGTTGCCGGCGCGCTCGGTGTCGACCTCGATGCGCGGGCCGGCGCTGCCGGCGAGCGCATCCTGCGCGTTCTGCAGCAGATTGTGCATCACCTGGCGCAGCTGTGTCGGATCGCCCATCACCTGCGGCAGCCCGGCCTGCAACGCGGGTCGCACCAGCGCGCCGGTATGCTCGTACAGGCCGAGCACCTCGCGCACCAGCGCGTTCAGGTCCAGCGCTTGCAGGCTGGAGGCCGGCGTGCGCGCATACTCGCCGAAGTCGTCCACCATCCCCTTCATCGCCGCCACCTGATTGATGATGGTGGCGGTGGCGCGCTTGAGCGTGGCGGCATCCTCGGGCGCGAGCTTGTTTTGGAGCTTCGCCTGCAGGCGTTCGGCCGAGAGCTGGATCGGCGTGAGCGGGTTCTTGATCTCGTGCGCCAGGCGCCGCGCCACCTCGCCCCAGGCGGTGGCGCGCTGCGCCTGGACCAGCTTGGTGACGTCGTCGAATACGACCACGTAGCCGCCGCCGCTCGCGCGCGGCAACACCGAGCCGCGCACCAGCAGCATGCGCTCGGCCAGCTCGAGCTGCTGCTGCCAGGTGTCCGCGCCGTGCTGCCTGAAGCCGTCGACGATGGCGCGCGCCAGCGGCCGCAGCCGCGGCCAATCGGTGAGGGATCGGCCGTTCAAGCCGTCGAATGTTTCCTGCAGGATGGCGCCGGCGCCGTGATTGACGGTGCCCAAGCGCAGCTCTTCGTCCAATACCAGCACCCCGGCGGACAGGTTGGCGAGGATGTTCTCCAGGTAAGCCTTGGCTGTTTCCAGCTCGGCGCGGTGCGATTCGGCGGCGCTGCGCGCATCGTCGAGCTGCTCGGTCATGCTGTTGAACGATTGGGTGAGGATACCCAATTCGTCGCTGCTGGTGACCTGGGCGCGACGGCTGTAGTCGCCGCGCGCCACAGCCTGGGTGCCCGCGGCGAGCAGCGCCAGGGGCTCCGACAGCCGCGCCGAGAGCAGGAAAGCGAGCGCGGTGGCGGAGAACAAAGTCAGCAGCAGCGTCAGCGTCAGCGTGAGGATGTAGATTTCCTTCAGGCCCTGGCGCGACAGCGATAGCTCCTTGTAGTCGCGATACACGTCCTGCACTGCCTCCGCGTCCCGCGCCAGCGTCGGCGGCACCCGCTGCAGGAGTTGCAGCAGGCGCTCGTCCTCGGCGATGCTGAGCGCGGCCACCGGTACCAGCACGCGCAGCATCAAACTGCGGTCGGGCGCGCCTTCGAGCGCGGAGTAACCGCGGCTTTGCCGCGCCTGGCGTTGGATGGTTACATTAGGCAGGTCGGGCAGGAGTTTGCCCACGCCCTTGCGCGCGCTGGCGATGACGTTGCCGCCGGAGGACAAGAGCAGCGCCTCGTCCACGCCCGCCTGCTCGCGCAGCCGGTCGAGCAGCACCACCTGCTGCGCCGGCGGTTTGTCGGTAAGGTCGAGCGCCATACGGCGTGCCTTGTCGTTGAGTTCGGTGAGCAACAGATCGAGCGCGGTGCGCCCGAGGTTGAGCCCGCCCTCGAGCGCGTTGTCCACGCGCACGTCGAACCAGGATTCGATGCTTTTCGCCATGAACTGTAGCGACACCACGTACACCAGGCCGCCGGGGACGATAACCATGGGCAGAAACATCAGCAGGAAGCGCAGCGTAAGACGCGAACCGAACACGCGCGCGCGCAGCTTGGCCGTGAGCACCCACAACTGATAAGCGACGAGCGCCAGCACCGCCAGGGCGAGCGCCGCGTTCAAACCGAGCAGCAGCGCGTAGTGATGGGAGAACAGCGCGGTGTTGCCGCTGGCCGCCGCCAGCAGGAACAACAGGATCGCGCCCAGCAGCACGCTGAAAACGAGCACGTATTTCATTGCGGCGCCTTCTCCGTTACCGGAGCCTTGATCTGCAACGGCCAGCGCCGCCATTCGGAGGCGAGGTTCCATTCACGGCTGGTGAGCGCATTCACCTGGAACGGCTTGGGCAACTGATTTACGTCGAGCCGCATGCGCAGCGCCGCCTGGTATTCGGTGCCGGCGTTCATCTGCGCGCGCTCCAGCACCTGCCAGGAACGCACCCGCGACAGCACCCGCAGCGCGTCGGGCAGGCTGGTAAAGCTCTGGTGCAAGGCGCCGCGCGAGATCCGGTATTGACGCGTGAGCGCGTGATAGGACAGGCGCAGCATCAGTTGCCGGCTGACCGGACGTTCGTCGAACCAGTACCAGCGTTTGCGCGTGAGCTCGAACTCGACCTCGAAATACATCGGCACGCCATTATTGATGGCGTCCTCCAGCCGCGGGCTCAGCTCGATCTCGAAATCCGCATCCAGGGCATAGCCCTCGTCGTTGCCCTCGAGAGAAATATGGCTGATTTCGATGTTCTCGGCGCGTGCCGGCGCGGACCAGCACAACGCCAGCGCCAGCAGCAGTGACAGGAGCAGCCGCAGGCTCATGTGCCGGTGCTCATTGCAATATGAGGGGATAGCTCCCCTCATGCTCGCCTGATCCGGGGGGCATTCCGGGAATTCCGAAACGGCCGCCTAGCTTTTTTCCAGCAGCGCATAGAAAAAGCCGTCATGTTGCGCGTCGGGCAGCAACTGTCCTGCCTCGAGTCCCGCCAGCGGCAACTGGCGGGCTGCGTTGTTGCGCGCCAGGAAGGACGCGATAGTGTGTGCGTTTTCCTGCGGAAACACCGAGCACGTCGCATACAGCAATTTACCACCCGGCGCCAACTGTTGCCACAGCGCGTCCAGCATCCGGCCCTGGGTTGCGGCCAATCGGGCAATGTCGCTTTCGCGGCGCAGCCACTTGATGTCGGGGTGGCGCTTGACCACGCCGGAGGCGGTGCAGGGCGCATCGAGCAGGATGCGCTCGAACAGAGCGCCGTCGGACCACCCCGCAGGGGAGGCGCAGTCGGCGCAGAGCACACGCGCGCCGAAGCCGAGGCGCGCCAGGTTGTCGTTGATGCGCGGCACGCGCGCCGGGTCGCTATCCAGTGCGGTGAGCGCGCAATCGGCAAGTTCCAGAATATGCCCGGTCTTGCCCCCCGGCGCGGCGCAGGCATCGAGCACCCGCATTCCCGGCTGAACGTCAAGCAGCGCAGCGGCGAGCTGCGCGCCGGCGTCCTGCACTGATACCTCGCCCGCAGAGAAGCCGGGCAGCGTTTCTAGCGGCAGTGGGCGCTCGAGCAGGATAGCGTGCGCGCCGATGCGCTCGCCCCTGATGCCGCGCTCGCCCAGCTTGGCCAGATACTGTTCGGCGGTGAGGCGGCGCCGGTTGACGCGCAAGGTCATCGGCGGGTGCAGGTTGCCGGCGTTGAGTACCGACGCCCAGCGTTGCGGCCAGGCCGCGCGCACGCGCTCTATCCACCACTGCGGGTAGGAGTAGTGCGCGGTTTCGGAGTCGCAGCGCGCAACGAGCGCGTCCGCCTGGCGCAGATAATTGCGCAGCACGGCGTTGGCAAGGCCTTTGGCCGCCGGTTCCAGGCGCGACATCGCTCGCACCGCCTGATCCACCGTGGTATGGCTCGAGCGCGGCCGCGCACGCAACTGGTACAGCGCGGCGAGCAGCAGCGCATGCACGGCCGGCTTGACCGGCTTGCGCAGCAACTGGGCAAGGATGGCATCGAGCAGGCCGAGGTTGCGCAGTGTGCCGTAGGCCAGATCCTGAACCGCTGCGCCCAGGCTCGATCCCGCTTCCAGGCCCGAGCGCGCCTCCGACAGGCTGCGGCCGGCGCGCACCTGCGCGATGGATTCGCCAGCGGCATAAAGTGCCAGCTCTAGATTGGCTGATCTGGACAAGGGAACAGGCGGCGCTGCAGCCATCGAGGCCGCAACGCCGCAGTGATGGTGGAGGAGCCCCGCATCCTACACCGGGTGGGGGGCGGAGAGTATGGACTTTGCGGCTCAGGCCATCGCGCGCAAGCTCGCAACCCCCATTACGCCATCGCGCGCAGGCGAGCAGCCCCCGTTACGCCATCGCCCGCAAGCGGGCGATGCGCATTTCGGTGGCAGGGTGGGTGCTGAACAGGTTCTGCATGCCTGAGCCTGAGAGCGGGTTGATGATCATCATCTGCGCCGTCGCCGGATGCTCTTCGGCCACCGTCAGGGGCAGGCCCTTGGCGTAACGCTCCATTTTCGCCAGCGCATCGGCGAGCGCGTTCGGGTCGCCGCTGATCTGGGCGCCGCCGCGGTCGGCCTCGAATTCGCGCGCGCGCGAGATCGCCATCTGGATCAGCATCGCCGCGACCGGCGCCAGAATCATCACGATCAGCCCGACGAACGGGTTGGCGCGTTCGCCATCGCCGCGCCCGCCGAAGAGGAAGCCGAACTGGGCGAGGGCGGAAACCGCTCCGGCCACGGTGGCGGCGATGGTGGAAGTGAGGATGTCGCGGTGCTTCACATGCGTCAGTTCGTGCGCCATCACGCCGCGCAGCTCGCGCGCCGTCAACAGCCGCAGGATGCCGGTGGTCGCCGCCACCGCGGCATGCTCGGGATTGCGCCCGGTGGCAAAGGCGTTGGGCTGGGCTTCGTCGATCAGATAGACGCGCGGCATCGGCAGCCCGGCGCGCTGCGCCAATTCGTGCACGACATTGTAGAGCTGCGGCGCGCTTGCCGCGTCGACTTCCTGCGCCTTGTACATGCGCAGCACGATCTTGTCGGAGAACCAGTAGGCAAAGATGTTCATCGCGCCGCCGAACGCGAGCGCGAGCAGCATGCCGTTTGCGCCGCCGAATGCAGCGCCGACCGCGCCGAACAGCGCCACGATGCCAGCCATCAGGATAGTGGTTTTGAGCCAGTTTCCAAACATCCCCGGTTTCCTCGTAAGTTAATTATTGAAACTGTTAGATGGTGCTCTTCGGAAAAAATTCAATGCGCTCGCCCGCAGCAAGCGGGAAGCCGGTGAGGAACTGCGCCGCAGCGAGCCGCTTGCCGCCGGCGCGCTGCAGTTCCTGCACCCGCAGCGCTCCCGTGCCGCAGGCGATGACGATGCCCGCGGGTCCGGCCTCCAGTATGGTTCCCGGTGCCCCCGCTGCGGCGCTAACCCGGGCGCGCCAGATTTTAAGCGCGACGCCTCTTATCGTCGTGGCCGCGCCGGGCTGCGGATTGAACGCGCGTACCTTGCGCTCGATCACCTGCGCCGGCTCGCGCCAGTCGATCTCGGCTTCGGCCTTGACGATTTTTGCGGCGTAACTTGCGCCTGCATCCGCCTGGGGCTCGGCCTTTAGCTCGCTGCGCTCGAGGCGGGCGAGCGTGCTCACGATCAGGCGCGCGCCAAGTTCGGCCAGTTTGTCGTGCAGGCTCGCGCCGGTGTCGTCTGCCGCGATGGGCATAGCTTCAGCGGCGAGCACCGGGCCGGTATCCAGGCCTCGGTCCATCTGCATGATGGAGATCCCGGTGCGCGCGTCGCCGGCGAGGATGGCGCGCTGGATTGGCGCTGCGCCGCGCCAGCGCGGCAGCAACGAAGCGTGGATATTGATCGCGCCAAGACGCGCCAGCGCGAGCACCGCCTCGGGCAGGATCAGCCCATAGGCCGCGACCACCATAAGGTCTGCGCCCAGCGTGCGCAGGCGCTGCTGCGTTTGCGCGTCCTTCAGACTGGCGGGTTGATACACCTCGAGGCCGCGCTCCTGCGCCAGCGCCTTTACTGCGCTGGGCGCGAGCTTTAGGCCGCGACCTGTCGGCCTGTCGGGTTGAGTGAGCACCAAAACGATCTCATGACCCGCGCTGTGCAGCGCGGCCAAAGCGCGCGCGGCGAACACGGGGGTGCCGGCGAAAATTAGACGCATCCGCGCAGGCAGGCGGAAGATCAGGCGCTCTGGCGCTGCTGCTTCTGCATCTTGGCGCGGATGCGGGTCTGCTTCAGGCGCGACAGATACTCGACGAACACCCGGCCCTTCAGGTGGTCCATCTCATGCTGGATGCATACGGCAAGCAGGCCCTCCGCCTCCACGCTGAAACTCTGGCCGTCCAGCCCCAGCGCACGCACCACGATATGCTCGGCGCGCGCGATCCTCTCGTAAATACCCGGCACGGACAGGCAGCCCTCCTCGCAATCGGCTTCCCCCGTGGCGGCGATAATCTCGGGGTTGATCAGGGTCAACAAATTGTCGCGCGTGTCCGATGCGTCGACGACGATCACCTGCTTGTGCACGTCCACCTGGGTAGCGGCCAAGCCTACGCCGGGCGCGGCATACATGGTTTCGGCCATGTCGGCGACCAGCCTGCGGATGTTGTCGTTTACCTCCGCCACCGGCGTTGCGATTTTGTGCAAGCGGGCATCGGGGTAAAGGAGGATATGTAAACGAGACATAAACACTTGCTAATTGAATGGATTAGATGCTAAATTTAATGAAGTCTATAAAAAGCGTGCTAGACTTTATATGATTCAGTCCTCTATTTCGATAGGTTCGAGGCTCCTATGCGCAACTTTATCATAGTCGCAGTGCTCGCCGCGGCGTTCGCGGCCGCGCCTCTCGTGGCTCAGCAGCGAACGCAAGCCGGGTTGCAGGACAATGCCCCTGAGCGCTATGTGGTCGTCCCGGGCGACACCTTATGGGGCATCGCGGCGAAGTTTCTCAAGGATCCGTGGCGTTGGCCGGAAATGTGGAAGCTGAACCAGGAGGAGATGAAGAACCCTCACTTCATCTACTCGGGAGACGTCATCGTGCTCGACCGCTCCGGGTCGCGGCCGGAACTCAGAATCGAGATGGGCGACACGGTAAAGCTGTCGCCGCGCGTACGCGTCGAGGACACCAGCAAGCAGGCCGTTCCCAGTATTCCGCCCAGGGTCATCGAACCGTTCCTGTCGCAGCCGCTGGTGATTGAGCCGGACGGCCTGGACAACGCGCCGCGTATCATCGCGGCACAGGCGGACCGCGTCTACCTGGGCTCGGGCGACGTAGCCTATGTCAGTGGCATCAAGGATGCAAAGGTCGATAGCCTGTGGCAGATCTATCGCCCGGGCAAGCCACTCATCGACCCCGAGAGCCAGAAGACGCTCGGCTACGAAGCGGTATTTCTCGGCGACGGCAGGGTGACCAGGACCGGCGATCCCGCGACCATACAAATCTTCGGCGCGCAGCAGGAGATAGGCAAGGGGGATCGCCTGGTTGCCGCCCCACCGCTGGTACTCAACAACTACGTGCCGCATGCGCCCAGCACGTCGATCCAGGGCCGTATCATCGCCACCCGCGGCGGACTGCGCGAGACCGGGCCGCAAAACGTGATCACGCTCAACCGGGGAAAGAACGATGGGCTGGAGCGCGGGCATGTGCTCGCGTTGCTGCGCCTGGGTCGCACCACCGTGGAGAAGACTCGCAGTTCCAAATGGTTTCGCGCCGACAAGGTCGAGGCGACCAAGCTGCCGGACGAGCGCTACGGCCTCGTTTTCGTATTCCGTACTTTCGACCGGGTTTCCTACGCACTGGTGATGTCGGCGAGCCGGCCGGTGCTGATCGACGACGTGGTGACCACTCCCTGAAGGGTTTCGGGCCGCACGGGGATGCGCCCGGCAAGTCTTCCGCATTGGCCACATATCTGGAACACAATGCAGCACGACGTTGATCTCGCTGCGTGGATCAAGCTCAGCCTGGTGCCAGGGCTAGGCGGCCAGAGCCTGAGGAAACTTCTCGGCGCCTTTGGCCTGCCGCGGCACATTCTGGCCGCCGGTCGCAGCGCGCTCGCGCGCGTCGTATCCGCCGAGATTGCCGCGCGCATACTATCCGACCTTGACTCCCCCGCAGTCGAGTCGGCTCTGGAATGGGCAGCGGCCGACGGCCATGCCGTGCTTACGCTTGCCGACGCCGATTATCCGCAGCCCTTGCTCGAGACACCTGATCCGCCGGCGCTCCTGTATTTGCGCGGCCGGCGCGAGTTGCTCGCGCTCCCCGGCCTTGCCGTGGTCGGCAGCCGCAACGCCACGCCTCAAGGGGTAAGCAACGCGGAGCAGTTTGCACGCGCTTTCAGTTGCGCCGGCCTCACCATCATCAGTGGCCTGGCACTGGGCATAGACGCCGCCGCGCACCGCGGAGGTTTGGACGGGGCCGGCTCCACCATTGCGGTGCTCGGCACCGGCGCCGACATCCTCTATCCGCAACGCAACCGCGCGCTGGGCGAGCGCATCGCGCGCGACGGACTGATCGTCAGCGAATTCCCGCTCGGCACGCCACCGCATGGCAGCAATTTTCCGCGGCGCAACCGCGTCATCTCGGGCCTGGCGCGCGGCTGCCTGGTGGTGGAAGCGGCGCTCGCCTCGGGCTCGCTTATCACCGCGCGCCTCGCCGCCGAGCAGGGGCGCGAGGTGTTCGCCATACCGGGATCGATCCATTCGCCACATTCCAAGGGCTGTCACGCGCTGATCAAGCAAGGCGCAAAGCTGGTGGAAAGCGCGCAGGACCTGCTGCAGGAACTGGGCGTCGAAGGGTTGGTCGCGCCGCCTGCCGCAGCTGGTCCGGCTGCCGCCGGCCTGCTCGCGCAACTGGGTTACGACCCCTGTGATATCGACACGCTGTGCGCAAGAAGCGGCTTGACGGCGGACGTGGTATCGGCCATGCTGTTGCAACTCGAGCTCGACGGAAAGGTCGCGAGCCTGCCCGGCGGGCTATATCAGAGAACCTCCTAGAGGCCGCCCAGAAGAATGTTCGACATACTCGTCTACCTGTTCGAAAACTACTACCAGACCGAGCTCTATCCCGATCAAGATGCGCTGGCGCGCAAGCTCAGTGCCGCCGGCTTTGAGCGCGACGACATCAGCGACGCGCTCGTCTGGCTGCGCGGGCTTTCCGCCACCGAGACCAGCACGCTTCCCGATTCTCTTGCACAAAGCACGGCGTTTCGCGGCTATGCCGAAGTGGAGGCGGCCAAGCTGGGCATCGAAGGGCGCGGTTTCCTCGCTTTCCTGGAGGGAGCGAAAGTGCTCACGCCGCTGCTGCGCGAGATCATCATCGAACGCGCCATGGCGCTGTCGGAAGACAACGTCAGCATCGAGAAATTGAAGGTGATCGTGCTGATGGTTCTGTGGAGCCAACAGCATTCGATCGATTCGCTCGTTCTGGAAGAACTGCTCTCCGATCGCGCGCAATTGCTGATGCATTAAGGCGGTTGGCGGTAATTGGGCCGTTGTTTCGCGGAAGTATGTCACGGCGCGCTGCCGCGACTTCTTGCTTCGCCCTCTGGTTTGCACTTATCATGCTCCGCTTGCTGCGCGGTGCCGACCGATATTGAGCCTGCGCGCGCAAGCCCGAACACACTATGACCGAAAAACTCATCATTGCCGAGAAGCCCTCCGTCGCCAACGACATTGCGCGCGACCGAGTTCACGAGCGCGCGCCTGCGCACTGACCGAAATTTATGGCCAAGAAACTCATCATTGCCGAAAAGCCCTCCGTTGCCACCGACATTGCGCGCGCATTGGGCGGCTTCACCCGCCACGGCGATTATTTTGAGAGCGCGCAGTACGTGCTGTCCTCCGCAATTGGCCATTTGCTTGAGCTCGTCGCCCCGGAAGGCGTAGAGGTGAAACGCGGCAAGTGGTCGTTCGCGAACCTGCCGGTGATTCCGCCGCATTTCGATGTCAGGCCGATCGAGCGTACCGAAGACCGGCTCAAGCTGCTGTTGAAGCTGCTCAAGCGCAAGGACGTCACCGGCGTGATCAACGCCTGCGACGCCGGGCGCGAAGGCGAGCTGATCTTCCGCTACATCATGCAGCACGCCGGCAACAAGAAGCCGATCCAGCGTCTGTGGCTGCAATCGATGACCCAGGGCTCGATCCGCGACGGTTTCGAGGCCCTGCGGACCGACAAATCCATGCTGCCGCTGGCCGACGCCGCCGTGTGCCGCTCCGAGTCGGACTGGCTGGTGGGCATAAACGGCACGCGCGCGATGACCGCGTTCAATTCCAAAGAGGGCGGTTTCTACAAGACCACCGTGGGCCGGGTGCAGACGCCGACGCTGGCGATCCTGGTCGAGCGCGAGGATCGCATCCGCAAGTTCCAGGCGCGCGACTACTGGGAAGTGCATGCGAGCTTCGCCGCCGCCGCAGGCAGCTACAACGGACGCTGGTTCGACGAGAAGTTCGCCAAGGCGGCGAAGGACGAGGACGCCGAAGCCAAACCCGAGCGCCTGTGGGACGCGGCGCGGGCCGAGGCCTTGCGCGAAAAATGCGCAGGCAAGCCCGGCATCGCCACCGAGGAAGCCAAGCCCACCACCCAGATTTCACCGCTGCTGTTCGATCTGACCAGCCTGCAGCGCGAAGCCAACGGGCGCTTCGGCTTCTCTGCCCGCGCGACGCTGTCGCTGGCGCAGGCGCTGTACGAAAAACACAAGGTGCTGACCTACCCGCGTACCGATGCGCGCGCGCTGCCGGAGGATTACCTGCCGACAGTCAAATCGACCATGGAAATGCTGGCCGGCAAAGCCCGCGGCAAGGACAAGAGCGAGGGCGTCGCGGCCTATGCGCCGTTCGCGCGCCAGGTATTGAAGGAAGGCTGGGTCAAGCCGAGCAAGCGCATTTTCGACAACACCAAGATTTCCGACCACTTCGCCATCATTCCCACGCTGCAGGCGCCGGGCCACCTGTCCGATGCCGAGGCCAAGCTCTATGACATGGTGGTCAAACGCTTCCTCGCGGTGTTTTTCCCCGCGGCCGAGTTCCTGGTCACCACGCGCATCACCCGCGTCGAGGGCGAGCCGTTCCGCAGCGAGGGCCGGGTGATGGTGAAGCCGGGCTGGCTCGCGATCTATGGCCGCGATACGGAAAAAGACGACGCCCTGATGGTCGCGATCGAGGAGGGCGAGAAGGTCAAGACGACCGAGGTCGAGGTCAAGGCCAATCAGACCAGGCCGCCGGCGCGCTTCTCCGAGGCGACGCTGCTCTCGGCCATGGAGGGCGCCGGCAAACTGGTGGAAGACGAGGAATTGCGCGCGGCGATGAGCGCGAAGGGCCTGGGCACGCCGGCCACCCGCGCCGCCGTCATCGAGGGCCTCATTTACGAGGACTATGTGCATCGCAACGGGCGCGAGCTCGTGCCGACGCCCAAGGCATTCTCGCTCATGTTCGCGCTCGGCCACTTCGGCATCACCGAGCTCACTTCGCCCGAGCTGACCGGCAACTGGGAATTCAAGCTGAAGCAGATGGAGCGCGGCGAGCTCGGTCGCGCCGAGTTCATGGAGCATATCGTCGACGTCACGCGCGAACTGGTTTCCTCGATCAAGAACGGCGATATTCCCGATACCGCGTTTCTCACGCTGACGGCGCCCTGCCCGAAATGCGGCGGCACGGTGCTGGAGAACTATCGCAAGTTCCAATGCCAGGCCTGCGATTTCAACGTCTGGAAAGTCGTCTCCAGCCGCGAGTTCGCACCTGAGGAAATCGAGGAATTGATATCCAAACAGACCATCGGTCCGCTGCAGGGCTTTCGCAGCCGCATGGGCAGGCCGTTCGCCGCGGTGGTGCGGCTGTCGCCCGAGTTCAAGGCTGAATTCGATTTCGGCCAATCAAATGACGGCTCCGAGGAAGCGCCGGATTTCTCCGGGCTGGAGCCGCTCGGCCCCTGCCCCAAGTGTGCGGCGCGGGTGTTCGAGCAGCCGATGGCCTATGTGTGCGAAAAGAGCCTTGGTCCGGAAAAAAGCTGTGACTTTCGCTCCGGCCGCATCATCCTGCAGCGGCCGATCGAGCGCGAGCAGATGCAAAAGCTCCTTGCCACAGGCAGGACCGATCTGTTGCACCGCTTCATCTCCAAGAAAGGCCGGCCGTTCTCCGCCTTCCTCGTGCGCGGCGCCGACGGTAAGGTCGGCTTCGAGTTTGCCCCGCGAGCGGCCAAACCGGGCAAGGCTGCGGCCGAACCCGCAGCGGCCAAGGCCGTCGTCATCAAGCCCGCGAGCAAGACGGTCGCGAAAACCGCCGCCAAGAAGACTGGCGCCAAGAAAGTCACCAAGACCGCCGTCAAGACCAGCGCCAAGAAAGCTGCCAAGACGGTGAAGGCGGTCAAGGCAGTCAAAGCGCGCAAGCGCGCGGCCGGCTAGGCCAGCCCGCGTTCAGCCGCGGTCGATCAACTCATCGTCTGGCGACACAGCCGGTACCGACAGGGGTAGGCATTGCGCCGGTTTCGTTCACGCGCAAGCCGTCACAGTTTCACGGGCCTGGGGCTGCGCATGCTGCCAGCCACGATTTTATATTCGAACAGGCGGCACTCCAGCGCGCCGTTGTAGAGCGGCGTGCGCTTGGAAACCTGCAACTTGATCAGCTTGGGCAGATTCATGTCCGCGCTCAGGATGTAGCAGTTCCAGCCGGCGAATTTCTGTTTCAGCGCGTCGCCGAATTTGGGATAGAACCCGGCGAGTTCCTGCAATTCGCCCATGCGCTCGCCATAGGGCGGATTGGTGATCAGCACCCCGGTTTCGGCCGGCGCGGAAATCTCCAGCGCATTCGCCTGTTTCAGTTGCACCGCCTGCTCCAACCCGGCCGCGCAGAGGTTTGCCTGCGCAAGCTTGAGCGTGTCGCCGTAGAGGTCGCTGCCGTAGATCGGCAGGGGTGCGAGCGGCTTGCGTCGCGCTTCGGCCTCGGCGCGCAGCCCCTGCCACAGCGCCGCGTCGAACTGTTTCAGCTTCTCGAAGCCGAAGCTGCGCGCAATGCCCGGCGCGATATTGAGCGCGGTTTGCGCCGCTTCGACGAGGAAGGTGCCGCCGCCGCACATTGGATCGAGCAGCGCGGTCCCCGGCTGCCATCCGGTCAGCTTGAGTATGCCGGCGGCGAGATTTTCCTTGAGCGGAGCTTCGCCCTGGGCGGCGCGCGCGCCGCGCTTGAACAGCGGCTCGCCCGAGGTGTCGAGGTAGAGCGTGAACTGCGTCGTGTCGAGGAACGCGTGGATGCGCACCTCGGGCGCGCGCGTGTCCACGTTGGGGCGGCTGCCGACGGCGCTCCTGAAGCGGTCGCATACCGCGTCCTTGATGCGCAGCGTGAGGAAGTCCAGACTCTTGAGCGGGCAGCGCTGCGCGGTGAGGTAGACGCGGATACTGCGCGTCACGTCGAAGCGCTGCGGCCAGTCGAACGCATAGGCCGCGCGGTAGATGTCTTCTTCGCTGCGGTAGGCCACGCTGAACAGCCGCAGCAGCACGCGCGTGGCGATGCGGCTCTCCAGATTCACGCGGTAGATGACTCTGCTGTCGCCCTCGAAGGCGACGCCGCCGGCGACGGCCTGTACCGCGCTCGCGCCGAGTCCGGCGAGCTCGGCGGCGAGCGGGTCTTCCAGGCCGCGCGGGCAGGGCGCGAACAGCTTGGCGCTTGCTTGCTTGTTCATGGGTTCACGCTGATTGTCGCTGCGCAAGAAAATCTAGGCCGCGATTTCCGCCGCGATCGCCGCCGCGCTCTGCACCTTGGCGTAGAGCCCGGCGAGCGCCGCCAGGAAAGCCGCGTGCACTTGCGCCGCGGGCACGCGCTGCTCGCCGAAAGCGAGCGCGCGTGTGGCGCAGGCATCGTGCGCCAGGCTGCAGGAAAAACCCAGATCGAACGCGGCGCGCGTGCTCGCGTCCACGCACATATGCGTCATCATGCCGGCGATGACCAGGTGGTCGGCGCCGAGGCCGCGCAGATGCTCCAACAGCTTAGTGCCGCGAAAGCTGTTGGGGAAATTCTTCTGCAGCACGGTTTCTCCGGCGCGCGGCGCGACCTTGGCATGGATATTCACGCCCTCGGTATCGGGCAGGAAAAAGCTCGCGCCGGGGCGGTTGGAAACGTGCTGGATGTGCACCAGCGGCAGCCCCTTCGCACGGAAGGCCTCGAGCAGTTTTGCCGCCTGCAGGCTCGCCTCCGGGCTGCCCTCCAGCTCCATCTTGCCGCCGGGGAAGTAGTCGTTCTGAATGTCGATGATGATCAGGGCTGGTTTCATGGATGGACTCCGGGTGAGGCGTTGATTCTAACCGGCGCGGCCGCGGTCGATTCGACGATTTCAGCGCGCGGCGCGCTCATGCGCCGTGGATGCGCGCGTCGAAGCCGGCGGCGCGCAGCGCGCGGATGATCTCCTCCACGTGCTCGCGGCCGCGGGTCTGCAGCACGAAATCGACCGCGGCGGTCTGCAGCGGCAGGTTGGTGAAGGCGCGCTGATGGTGCACTTCCTCGATATTCGCATTGGCTTCGGCGAGGCAGGCGGTCACGGTCGCGAGCGCGCCGGGCAGGTCGCGCAGCTCCACCGTGAGCCGGGTGAGCCGGCCGGCGCGCACCATGCCACGCTCGATGATCACCGACAGCATCAGCGGATCGATGTTGCCGCCGGAGAGCACGATGCCCACACGCCTGCTGCGAAAGCGCTCTGGCTGCGCGAGCAGGGCGGCGAGGCCGGCCGCGCCCGCGCCCTCGACCACGGTCTTTTCGACGTCCAGCAGCAGCACGATGGCGTGCTCGATCTCGCCCTCGCCGACCAGCAGGATGCCGCGCGTAAGTTCGCGCACGATGGGCAGGGTGAGCGTGCCCGGCTGCTTTACCGCGATGCCCTCGGCTATGGTGTTGGCGGCGAAGCGCGGCGTCTCGCCGCGCAGCGCGCAATACATGGACGGAAAGTTCTCGCTCTGGACGCCGTAGAGCTCGATGCCGGGCTTCGCCGCCTTGGCCGCGATCGCCATGCCGGCGATCAGTCCGCCGCCGCCCACGGGCACCAGCAGCACCTCCAGCCCCGGCTCGCGCGCGAGCATTTCCAGGGCCACCGTGCCCTGGCCGCTGATCACATCCTCGTCGTCATAGGGGTGGACCAGGCTCAAGCGGCGCTCGACGGCGAGTGCGAGACCGTGCGCCCTGGCTTCATCGAAATTGTCGCCGGCGAGGATCACTTCGGCGCCGAAGGCGCGGGTATGCGCCACTTTCACATGCGGCGTGTGACGCGGCATGACGATGACTGCGCGCAGCCCCAGGCGCTTCGCGTGGTAGGCCACGCCCTGCGCGTGGTTGCCCGCGGATACCGCAAGCACGCCTGCCGTGCGCTCCGCGGGCGTGAGCGCAAGCAGCTTGACCAGCGCGCCGCGTTCCTTGAACGAAGCGGTGAACTGCAGGTTCTCGAACTTGAGAAACACGTCGGCGCCGGTGATCTCCGACAAGGTGCGCGAGTACAGGCAGGGCGTATCTATCACCTGATCCGCCAGCACGGCGGCGGCGGCACGGATGGAGTCGGCGGTGATGCTCATGCTGGTTTGTGGTTCAGTGCCGCCACGAACCCTTGATGATGTTCTTGATGATATGCAGCCGCCGGTGGAAAAAATGATCCGCGCCGGGCACCACGACCACCGGCAGCTCCTGCGGCCGCGCCCAGGCGAGCACGTTGGCGAGCGGCACGGTCTCGTCCAGCTCGCCGTGGATGATGATGCTGTCCGCGGGCACGACTTCCGAAGTATAGCTGCGCCCGCCGCTGACGAAACCCGCCGCCACGCCCACCAGCGCCATGCGCTCAGGCTGAACGCGCCGCGCCACCAGGGTCTGCACGTAGGCGCCGAAGGAAAAGCCCGCCAGCACTGGCGCACCCGCGTGGAAGCGCGCGCGCGCGTATTCCAAAATCGCGAGCAGGTCGTCGGCCTCGCCGCGGCCCTCGTCATGTTCGCCCGTGCTCGCGCCTACGCCGCGGAAATTCGGCCGCAGCGCGACGTAGCCGAGCTCGACTAAGGTCTTGGCCAGGGTCTGCGCCACCTTGTTGTCCAGGTTGCCGCCGAACAGCGGGTGCGGATGCGCGATTAGGGCCACGCCGCGAGCGGCGTCGTAGAGCCTGCCGCGAGCGGCGTCGTAGACCCGGTCGCGATCGCTGCCGTGCGCCGGCAGCTCGATCACGCATTCGATCTTGCCCGCCGCGCCGTCGAGCAGCAGGCGCTCTCTCGCCGAGCGCGTCATATCTTCAGTCGTTCGACCACGCGCCCGTGCTGCAGGTGCTCCTCGACGATCTCGTCGATGTCGTGCTCGTCGATATAGGTGTACCAGGTTTCTTCCGGGTAGACCACGATGCAGGGGCCTTCCTCGCAGCGGTCGAGGCACCCTGCCTGGTTGATGCGCACCTTGCCACGGCCGGCGAGATCGAGTTCTTTCACGCGCTGCTTGGCATAGTCGCGCAGCCTGCTCGCGCCCTTGTCGTTGCAGCAGACGCGTTCGCCATCGCGCTGGTTGCAGCAGAAGAAAACATGGTGGGCATAATAGCTCATGGAGAATGGGCTCAAAAAAAAGTCGTTGAGGGGCATGCTATTCGCCGGCATGTCCTCTCCAACGAAAGCAAATTATAACTGGTCGAGGCGATCCGGACTTTCGCTGCCCGAGCGCGGCGCCAGCAGCATCAGATAGAACAGCGCGACGAACGGCCAGGCGAGCGACACCAGGTGCGTGACGCCGTTGAAGTTGAGATAGTAGCCCTGCGGCCATTGCTGCAGGGCGTCGGCGAAATAGGGATTCTCCGGCGCCAGGTTGACCAACACGGTCGCGGCCATCAACAGCAAGCCCGAGAGCGCGCGCCGCGCGCCGCGCGGCAACACCACCGCCAGCATCAGGATGCCGGCGCCGCCGGCCAGACCGATTTGCGCTCCCGGCGTGAGCCAGGCGAACTCGTTCTGCGCCTTCAGCAGTACGCCTATCGCGATCGTCTTCAGCGCCAGCGCGCCCGCGAGCAGCGCCAGCAACAGCCGCCGCAGCGGCCGCTCGTCCTGCATCAGGCAGGAGGCGAACAGGCCGACCGCGACGAGGTTGCAGGCGGAGACCACCGCTTCTGCCTGGATGAACACTACAGCCGGATGCAGGATCGCCGGCGCAGGATCGAGCAGCCCGCGCAGATCGCCGTTGCCGAACAGCAGGGTCACCGG
>JBQMQE010000011.1:39328-39857 GCA_052172655.1 Burkholderiales bacterium | reverse complement strand
CTATAGGGGAGCATGAGGGGATATATCCCCTCATTTTCAAATAGGTTCATTCTCATGAGCGCAGCACGAATATGCGCACGATTTCCTCGTTCGAGGCGAGCACGATGCGCAGGCGCACGGCGCGGGGAATGGGCTGGTCGGCCGGCGACGTCGGCCAGATGTCGACCCACGCAAGAGAGGGATCGAGATACTGCAGTTCGAATGTCTTCACGCCGGCGAGCACGGCGTAGCGTGCGGGCAGCGTGTCGGGGGCGACATCCAGCCCCGGCCACAGCCACAACTCGATCTCTTTTTTTTCATTCAAGCGGTAGCCGATCCGGCGCGCCGTGTCCACGCCCTCGGTCGAGGCGAAACGGCTGAATTCCAGGCTTGCCTCGGATGGGGCGGCCGGCGCGCCCAGCCATGCCGGCGCGATGCCGTCATTGGTGCGCACCGGACGCGGCGCTGCGAGTTCGACGTCGCGCTCGAAGCGCGCGAAGAAAGCCGCCACGTGCCGCCACTTGTCGGTCTCCTGCTTGACGTGTTCGCG
>JBQMQE010000011.1:0-39318 GCA_052172655.1 Burkholderiales bacterium | reverse complement strand
CGTCGAGCACGGCACCCAGTCCGCGGTAGGACATCAGCGCGAGCAGCGACAGCACCAGCAGCGCGCTCATCAGCTCGATCAGGGTGAAGCCGCGCGCGCACTTCATCTTCGCACCCCCGGTGCATTGACGATGAACCCGGCGAGGTGCGACAGGGAATGCACTTCTTCGGCAGTGGCGTAAACTCTCACATCGACGCGGCGGAATGCGGGGTTCGGCGTGGCGATGATTTCCTCGCGCCAGGCGAAGTCGAGGCCGCCTTGGCGCGAGCTGCCGCGCTGTATGCCCAGCGGCAGCCAGTCGGCGCGGGCGCGATGCTCAGCCAGAAGGTTTTCCGCAACCCAGCCCGCGAGCAGGCGCGAGCGCAGCTCGCCCACATTGTTCGTGCCCTGTCCGGCCGCGCGCAGCGCCGAGAGCAACGCGATCGAGACGATCGCCAGCGCAACCAGCACTTCGACCAGCGTAAACCCTTTGTGCCTGGCGTTCATTTGAAAATGAAGGGACGCGTCCCCTCATACTCCTTCGCATCGGCCGCAGCAAAATTCATTTTGCAACGGGTTCCTAACGTAGTGCCACTGCGCCATTGGCACTTCCTTCGCCGGGCACCACGCGCACCTCGCCGACCGGGGATCCAGTGACCGTATAGCGCTCCGCGCCCAGTGACATGCCGATGGTGAACGCCAGCGACGAGCCCTGCGGCGTAAACTCCAGGCGCATGGAACCCTGCGGTCGCATGTTTTCGACGCGAAAGCCGGAGACGGCCATGCCTTGCGGCAGGGTACGCGCGCGCAGCAGTTCACTGTCGCGAATTTCGGTCCAGAGGGCATCGTCGCCGGAACGCCAGAAGCGGTAGCCTGATTCGTCGGCGGTCCAGGCGATGGATTTTCCGGTGAGCCGCGCTTCGGTGACGGCAAAGTCCAGGAGCTGCGACAGACGCTCGGCTTCCAGCTTGAGCAGCGCGCGATCATCGGGCCGGGTAATGGTGCTGACCAGCCCGACAAACAGGCCCATGATCATCAGCACCACGAGCATTTCGATGAGCGTGAAGCCTCGGCCAGGCTCCGAGATAGCCGCGCTTTTCATCACTCGCCCTAGAGATTCCAGGAGCCGATGTCAGCGTCGTTGCCTTCGCCGCCGGGCGCGCCGTCCGCGCCGTAGCTGAAAACGTCGATCTCGCCTTGCACTCCGGGATTCAGGTACTGGTAGGGGCCGCCCCAGGGGTCTTTGGGCAACCGCTCGATGTACCCGCCCGGCTTCCAGTTGAGCGGAATCGGTGTGCTGGTCGGCTTGGCGAGCAGCGCCTGCAATCCCTGCTCGGTCGTCGGGTAGCGCTGATTGTCCAGCCGGTAGAGCTTGAGCGCCTGCATCAGGCTGGCGATGTCCTGTTTGGCGGCAATTACCCGCGCCTCGTCCGGGCGGCTGATGATCTTCGGCACCACCAAGGCGGCGAGGATGCCCAGTATGACGACGACTACCATTATTTCGAGCAAGGTGAACCCACGTTGCGCGCGAACCCCGATCAGCATCGCCAAGTAACCCCTCTCAAGAATTGATGCTTCCGCGTCTCGGAAGCTACCGCTTCCATTATATAATGCACTGAGTGACGCATCTGGCCGCCTCGGATGCAACTGTTCCATTATATAATGCTTCAACCGATGCATCCGGCCGATTACTGCGCCCGGCCGACACAATTTTCAGCGCGCGAATGGCAATTGACTAAGAATGCAGGCGCTTCCGTTTGGTCGATCCAGTCTTGCGCAAACGGCTCTCGTATCCTTGCTGACGCTGGTCGCGGTTGCGCTGCTTGGCGCGGTGCTCGCATACTGGACCTGGGCTTGGTTTGCTCCGCGCGCCGAACCGCGCGTGGAGGCGGCCGCGGCGCAAAGCAGCAGTGTGGCTTCCGCCGGCGCCGTTTTCGGCAAGGTGCCGCGCAACCAGGTGGCTGCCCCTACCGGAATAGCGATCAAACTGCTAGGCGTAGTGGCCGCCTCGATCGGCCGGCGCGGCTACGCGGTGGTGCAACTCGAGGCGAAGCAAGTTCTGGCGGTGCATGAGGGCGAGGACGTCGCTCCCGGCATCCGCCTGGCCGAAGTTCATCCGGATCACGTCATCCTGGAGCGCAATGGCGTGCGCGAAACGCTCTCATGGCCGGAGAAAAAAGGATCTGCCTCTCCGCTTGCGCAAGCCGCTCGATCCGTTGCCCCGCGAGGCGCACGATCCGCTGCTCCACCCCCTGCACCAGCAGTTGCCGCGCAAGCCGCGCAACCGGCTGCACCACGCGCCAGACGATCCGCTGGTCGACGAACCGAAAGTGATTAAAACCCGTGATTTTGAGAACGATATCGCCATTGCATATTCAGGGCGCGCCCGAGGATCATCTATGAAGCATTATTGGTTACGAATGGGGTTTCTGTCGCTGGCCATCGCAGTATCGAGCAGCCAAGCGTGGTCCGCCGACACGGCCTCCGCCGAACGCTCCGGCGCCAACGCGACCGCGCGCGCTAGCGGCCCCGATGTCGTCACGCTCAACTTCGTCAACGCCGACATCGAAGGCGTGGTGAAGGCGGTGAGCGAAATCACCGGGAAGAACTTCGTTCTCGATCCGCGCGTCAAGGGCACGGTCAATATCGTCTCCGCCAAGCCGATGTCGAGGGCGCTGGTCTACCAGGTGTTTCTGTCGGCCATGCGCCTGCAGGGGTTTGCCGCGGTCGAGGAGCGCGGCATGGTCATGATCGTCCCCGAGATCGAGGCCAAAATGCATCGCAGCCCCACGGCGGGACCGCAGGAGCGGTCGCGCGCCGGCGGGGATACCATCCAGACACAGGTGTTCAGGCTGCAGCACGAATCGGCGGCTCAGTTAGTGGCGGTGTTGCGCCCGCTGATCAGCCCCAACAACAGCGTCACCGCCTACCCGGGCAACAACACGCTGGTGGTTACGGATTACGCGAGCAACCTGCAGCGCATCGAAAAGATCATCGAATCGGTCGACCAGCCTACCGACGGCGACTCGGTCATCATTGCGCTGCAGTACGCCTCCGCGTTCGACGTGGCGCAGACCATCAGCCGCCTGCTCACCGAGCCGGCGCAGGCGGCCGACCCGACCAGCCGCTTTACCATTGCCGCTGATGCGCGCTCGAACAGCGTGCTCGCCCGCGCCGGCGATCCGTCGAAATTGCGACGCGTGCGCGAACTGGCGGCGATGCTCGATTCGCCCACCAGCGCCGGCGGCAATATTCATGTGATCTACCTGAAAAACGCCCAGGCGGTGAAGCTGGCGGAAATCTTGCGCGCGATTTACGCCGGCGATGCCGGAGGTGCGCAGACACGCGTGCCGACGTCTTCTGCGTCGCCGCTGGGGCAGGCGTCGGCGGTGGCGCCGGCGAGCGCGTCGACGCCCGGAATCATTCAGGCAGATGCGGCCACCAACGCCATCATCATCACCGCTCCCGACGCGATCTACAATAATTTGCGCGCGGCGGTGGAGAAGCTCGACGTGCGCCGGGCGCAGGTGTATGTCGAGGCGCTGATTGCCGAGGTCACCGCCGACAAGGCGGCGGAATTCGGCATCCAGTGGCAGAACCTGAGCGGCCTGGGCAAGACCAATACGCAGGGGTTCGGCGGCACCAATTTCGGCACCGCCAGCCAGAACATCGGCTCAATTTCCCAAAATCCGGCCACGGCGGGACACGGCCTGAATGTCGGCGTGGTGCAGGGCACGATCACGATTCCGGGCGTGGGCGTCGAGGTGCTGAATCTCGGCCTGCTGGTGCGCGCGCTCCAGGCCGACGCCAATGCGAACATCCTGTCCACGCCGACACTGCTGACCCTGGATAACGAGGAAGCGAAAATCGTGATCGGCCAGAACGTGCCGTTCGTCACCGGCTCTTACGCGGTTTCGGCTGCGGCGACCACGCCGACGCCGTTCCAGACCGTGGAGCGCAAAGACGTCGGCCTGACGCTGCGGATCAAGCCGCAGATCTCCGAAGGCGGCGCGGTGCGCCTGCAGATCTTTCAGGAAGTGTCGAACGTGCAGGACAGCACCAACGCCTCGGGCATAATTACCAACAAGCGCTCGGTCGAATCGACGGTGCTGGTCGATGACGGCCAGATCGTCGTGATCGGCGGCCTGATGCAGGACACGTTCAAGGACGGCGTGGAAAAAGTGCCCGGGCTCGGAGACCTCCCCATAATCGGCGGCCTGTTCAAGTACAACACCCGCTCGCGCAGCAAGACCAACCTCATGGTGTTCCTGCGGCCGACGCTGCTGCGCAGCGCCGAGCGCGCCGATTCGCTTACCACCGACCGTTACGACTATATCCTGGGCGAGCAGGTCAAGGCCAAGCCCGCGCCGAGCGTGCTTCCCGATTTCGGATCGCCCAGTCTGCCGCCGCGCCAGAGCGCGCCTGCGGCGGGAGCGGACAAGCCCGCCGCGTCACAATGATCAAACCGGCCGTTCCCTACGCCTTCGCCAAAGCCAAAGGCGTCGTCGTCACCGGCTTGGGCGACGGCCTGGCGCAGGTCGCGGTGCGCAGCGGCGCCCATGCGGGCGCGCTCGCCGAAGTGCGCCGCACGCTGGGCGTGCCGCTGCAAGCGAGGCGCATCGGCGCCGAGGAGTTCGACGAGCTTATTTCGGCCCTGTACAACGCCGCGGACGCCGGGGCGGCCGCGCTTGCCGATGACATCGCGCAGGACCTCGACCTGTCCAGGCTGCTGCAGGACATTCCGCGGGTCGAGGATCTGCTCGAAAGCCAGAACGACGCGCCGCTGATCCGTTTGATCAACGCGCTGTTCACGCAGGCGCTGCGCGACGGTGCCTCCGACATCCACATCGAACCGTTCGAGGCGCGCTCCGTGGTGCGGCTGCGCATCGACGGCACGCTGCGCGATTTGATCGAGCCGGCGCGCGCGCTGCACGGCGCGATCGTCTCGCGCATCAAGATCATGGCGCAGCTCGATATCGCGGAGAAACGCCTACCGCAGGACGGGCGCATCACGCTGCGCGTGGCGGGCAAGCCGATCGACGTCAGGGTGTCGACGATTCCGACCGGGCACGGCGAGCGCGTGGTGCTGCGCCTGCTCGACAAGCAGGCCGGGCGGCTCGACTTGTCGCGGCTGGGGATGGACGACGCGACGCTCGCGTACATGGACAAGCTCATCCGCGAGCCGCACGGCATTGTGCTCGTGACCGGGCCGACCGGGTCGGGCAAGACCACAACCCTCTACGCTTCGCTCTCAAGGCTGGATCCGAAGGCGCTCAACATCATGACAGTGGAGGACCCGATCGAGTATGACCTCGACGGCATCAGCCAGACGCAGATCAACACCCGCATCGAAATGAGTTTCGCGCGTGCCCTGCGCACCATTTTGCGCCAGGACCCCGACGTGGTCATGATCGGCGAGATCCGCGATCTGGAGACGGCGCAGATCGCGGTGCAGGCGAGCCTGACCGGGCATCTGGTGTTCGCCACGCTGCACACCAACGATTCGGTGAGCGCCGTCACCCGTCTGGTCGACATGGGAGTGGAGCCGTTTCTGCTCGCCACCAGCCTGATCGGCGTGGTGGCACAGCGGCTGGTGCGCCGCCTTTGTCTGGAATGCCGCAAGCCGTTTTCCACGGATGGGGCGCAGTTGAAGGCGCTCGGGTTCGCGCCGAGGGCGGGCAGCTTCTATACCGCGCAAGGCTGCCCCGCCTGCAACCACTCGGGTTATCGCGGCCGCACCGGCATCTACGAGCTGCTGAGCGTCGACGACGCGCTGCGCCGGCTGATCCACGACCGCGCGTCCGAACAGGCGCTGCGCGACCACGCCGTCGCGCACGGCATGCGCTCGTTGCGCGACGACGGCATGCGCTGGGCGGCCCAGGGTGCGATCAGTTTGGAAGAGGTAGTGCGCGTGACGCGCGAATAGCGCCATGGAGGCATTCCGCTACGAAGCGCTGGACGCCGCCGGGCGCACGGTGTCGGGGGTGGTGCAGGCCGATACGCCGCGCCAGGCGCGGGCGCAGTTGCGTGCTCAGGGTCTGTTGCCTTCCGTGGTCGATCTGGTGCGCGCGCGCGAGCGCGCGCGCCAGCCGTGGGCGCGCGGCATTTCCTCGGACGAGCTGAGCCTGGTGACCAGGCAGCTCGCGACCTTGCTTGCGTCCGGACTCACCATGGAACAGGCGCTAAGCGCGCTGATCGAGGAGGCCAACGCGCCGATGACGCGCGAAGTGCTGGGCGGCGTCAAATCCGAAATCACCGCCGGGCTGTCCCTGGCCGGCGCGCTGGGCAGCTACGATAAGAGTTTCCCCGATTTCTACCGCGCGCTGGTGCACGGCGGCGAGGAATCGGGTGCGCTGCCGACGGTATTGCAGCATCTTGCCGATTATCTCGACGCGCGCCAGGCGCTGAAGCAGAAAACCACGCTTGCGCTGCTCTACCCCGTCCTGGTCACGCTGGTCGCGGTCAGCATCGTCACCGGCCTGCTGGTGTTCGTGGTGCCGCAAATCGTGCAGGTGTTTCAGCAGTCGCGGCAGAGCCTGCCGGTGCTCACGCGTGCGCTCATCGCGCTGTCCGACTTTTTGCGCGCGGCCTGGCCCTATATCGCGGTCGCCGTGATCGGTGCCGTGACCGCGCTGCGCCTGGCGCTGCGCCGCGACGCGCCGCGGCGCAGTTGGCACGCTCTGTTGCTGCGCGCGCCCTGGCTCGGGGCGCTGATTCGCAGCGTCAACACCTCGCGTTTCGCCAGCACGCTCGCCATCCTCGTCGGCGGCGGCGTGCCGCTCTTGTCTGCGCTCAATTCCGGCGCGCGCGTGATGACCAACACGGTGATGCGCGAGGCGATCGAAGGCGCGATCGAGCGCGTGCGCGAGGGCGAAAGCCTGGCGCGCGCGCTCGGCGCAACCAAGGTGTTTCCGCCGTTGATGGTGCATCTGGTCGCGAGCGGCGAGGTGAGCGGCAAGCTGGAGCAGATGCTGCAGCGTGCGGCACAGCTCGAAACCCAGTCGCTGGAGCGGCGCCTGGCGGTGTTCCTGACCCTGCTCGAGCCGGTGATGATCCTGGTGATGGGCGGGGTCGTGCTGTTGATCGTGCTCGCGATTCTGTTGCCGATCATCGAGATCAATCAGCTCGTGCATTGAGCCGCCGCTGCCGGCGCCTCTGAGCGGCCGCGCGCCGACGCCGCTGAGCCTATCGGGGTCAGGCGAGCACGCGCCTGAGCCAGATGCCAATGCCGGCGATTTCCTGCGGGCACACCGCGTGCTGCATGCGGTATTCGTGCCATTCGAGCGTATACCCCTGCTGCTGCAGCAAGTCGCGCGAAGCCTCGGCGCGGGCGAAAGGAATCATCGGGTCGGCGCTGCCGTGCGCCATGAAAACCGGCGTCGCGCGGTTGGCGGCATCGGCCTCCGCCGCCAGCAGGTCGGCCAGCGGCACATAGGTCGACAGGGCCATGATGCCGGCCAGGCGCTCGCCATGGCGCAGGCCGGTATGCAGCGCGATCGCCCCGCCCTGGGAAAAACCGGCGAGCACGATGCGGTTCGCGGCCATGCCGCGCGATTTCTCGCGCGCGAGCAAGGCTTCCACGCTGCGCTGCGAAGCACGCACGCCATCGGCGTCCTCGCGCCGGATGGCGGCATCGCTGATGTCGTACCAGGCGCGCATCACGTAGCCGCCATTGATGCTTACCGGCATCATCGGCGCATGCGGGAAGATGTAGCGCACTGCCACGGGCAGCTCGATTTCGCCGGCGAGGGGGGCGAAGTCGTTGCCGTCCGCGCCCAGGCCGTGCATCCAGATGATGCTGGCTCGGGGGTCGGGCGCGGTCTCGATTTCTATGGCTTCCAGCGGTTCTGTGCTCAAGGCTCAGGATCCTTTTTCGGCCGGATCGCGGATTTCGGGCGGAATGCCTTGATCACGTCCGCGTTGGTCTCGATGTACGGCCCGCCGATCAGATCGATGCAGTAGGGCACGGCGGCGAATATGCCCGGCACGAGCTGTTTGCCGCCGCCGTCCTTCAGGCCTTCCAGCGTTTCCCTGATCGACTTGGGCTGGCCGGGCAGGTTGATGATGAGGCTGCCCGCTGCAGGCGCGCCGGCCGAACGGCGGTAGCGGATCACCGCAACCTGCCGCGACAGGATGGCGGTGGGCACGAACTCCAGGCTGATCCTGCGCATTTGCTCGCCGAAACCGGGCATGGGCTTGTCGGCGACGGCGAGCGTCGCTTCGGGCGTTACATCGCGCCAGGCGGGGCCGGTGCCGCCGGTGGTGAGCACCAGATGGCAGCCTGCCTGGTCGACCAGTTCGATCAGGGCCGCTTCGATCGCAGGCCGCTCGTCCGGGATCAGGCGTTTTTCCGTGCGCCAGGCCGGGCTGGCGATGGCCTGGCCGAACCAATCCTCAAGCGCCGGAATGCCCTCGTCCTTGTACACGCCGGCGGAGGCGCGGTCGCTGACGGAAACCAGGCCTATCACCAGCATTTCGGGGTTCTCAGGCATCGGTAGCGGTCTCCTTGGCAAGGGTCTCGCGCAATAGGCGAAACAGCTCGCGGTAGCTCTTGGGCGGCAGCGAAGCGCCCTGTTCGCGTCGCGCGTTGCGGATCAGGCTGCGCAGCTTCTGGCTGTCGGCGCCGGGGTGTTCATCGAGGAAGCGCGCCAGGGCCGGGTCGGCTGCGAGCAACTCGTCGCGCCAGCGCTCGATCGCGTGCAGTTGCGCCGTGTGCTCGCGTCCCTGTCCCTGCCACTTATCGAGCCGATCGCGTATCGGCGCGGCGTCGATGTCGCGCATCAGGCGGCCGATGTATTGCAGTTGCCGCCGCCGCGCCTCGTGCTTGGTGAGGCGCCTGGCTTCCTGCACCGCTTCGAACAAGGGCTCCGGCAACTGCATGCCTTGCAGTTGCTGCTCGTTTAGCTCGACCAGTTGCACGCCGAGGTCCTGCAGGGCGAGCATGTCCTTTTTCTTGCGCGTCTTGCTGGTCGGTGCGTCTTGTTCGTCTTGCATTGGGCCGGGTGAGGAAGGTTCGACCTGCTATGATAATGGTTTTTACCGACGCCACCCTAATCAGAAGGCAACAATTCGATGACTACGGCGATGACGACGGCGCGCTTTACCTATCCGCTAGCTACCCTCAGGCAAATCGCCCTGGATCTGCTGCGGCAGGCCGCGAACCAAGGCGCGAGCGCCTGTGAAACCGACGTGTCCGAGGGCTACGGCCAGACTGCCGTGGTCAGGAAGGGCGAGGTCGAGACCATAGAGTACAACCGCGACAAGAGCATAGGCGTCACCGCCTACCTGGGCAAACGCAAGGGCTTTGCCAGCACTTCGGATTTCTCGCCCAAGGCGCTCGCCGACACCGTGGCGGCAGCGGTCAGCATCGCGCGCTTTACCGCGAGCGACGACTGCGCCGGCCTGGCCGAGCCCGAGCTGATGGCGCGCGAGATCCATGACCTCGACCTGTTCCATCCCTGGGACTTAGCCGTCGACGAGGCGATAGAACGCGCGCGCGCCTGCGAGGCCGCCGCCTTCGCCCTGGACCCGCGCATCGTCAACTCCGAAGGCACGGGCGTCTCGACCCAGCAGCACCAGTTCGTGGTGTCCAACTCCAACGGCTTTGCCGCGGGCTATCCGACCACGCGCCATTATCTCTCGTGCGCGGTGATTGCCGCGCAGGACGGCTCGATGCAGCGCGACGACTGGTACGCCGAGGCGCGCGACGCGCGCGATCTGCCCGCAGGCGAGGCGGTGGGGCGCTATGCCGGGCAGCGCGCCCTGGCGCGATTAGGCAGCCGCAAGTTGAAGACGATGAAAGTGCCGGTGCTGTTCGAGGCGCCGATGGCGAGCGGCTTGCTGGCAAGTTTTGTCAGCGCGGTGAGCGGCGGCAGCCTCTACCGCAAGACTTCGTTTCTGCTCGACAGCCTGGGCAAGCAGGTGTTCTCGCCGCTGGTGCAATTGACCGAGCAGCCGCATCTGAAAAAAGGGCTGGCAAGCTGCTACTTCGACGACGACGGTGTCGCCACGCATGCGCGCGAGGTGGTGAAGAACGGCGTGCTGCAGGGTTATTTCCTCGGAACCTACTCGGCGCGCAAGCTCGGCATGAAGAGCACCGGCAACGCCGGCGGCAGCCACAACCTGATACTTCAAAGCGGCGAGCTCGATCTGCCTGGCCTCTTGAAAAAAATGGGCCGCGGCCTGTTTGTCACCGACCTGATGGGACACGGCATCAACATGGTCACCGGCGACTATTCGCGCGGCGCCGCGGGCTACTGGGTGGAGGGCGGGGAAATCCGCTATCCGGTGGAAGAGATCACCATCGCCGGCAATCTGCGCGACATGTTCAAGGGCATCGCCGCAGTGGGAAAGGACGAACTCACGCGCGGTTCGCGCCGCTGCGGTTCCGTCCTGATCGAGCGCATGACCATCGCCGGCAACTGAGGGGCACAGCCCGGGATGCACGCAGTCCAGGCGCGGTGGGCTTCGATGTAATCATGGCAATTCCCTGCCGATTGCAGGGAGAAATCCCCTATAATGCCCCGGCCGCGGCGAGGACGGCCAGGGTACAGATGAGGCTCTATGTCCTCGCCTGAATAAGGGGGGGGATCCTGTGAAAGCGCTGCTAAAACTATCCGGTCTGATCGACGGCTTGAACGAGCGCGTCGGCCACCTCAGTTACTGGTTGATTCTGGTCGCGGTGCTGATCAGCGCAGGCAATGCGACGGTGCGGCACGCATTCGACAGGAGCTCGAACGCCTGGCTGGAAATCCAGTGGTACCTGTTCTCGGCGGTGTTCCTGTTCTGTGCCGGCTACGCCCTGCTGCACAATCAGCACGTGCGCATAGACGTGATTTCCGGGCGCCTGTCCAAGCGCGCCCGCGCCTGGATCGACATTCTCGGAACGCTGTTTTTCCTGCTGCCGATGGCGATCGCGATCATGTGGATGTCCTGGCCGGTATTTGTCCAGGCCTATGAACTCCATGAGATGTCGGGCAACGCCGGGGGGCTGATCGTATGGCCGGCGCGCCTGATGGTACCGGTGGGTTTCCTGCTGCTGACCCTGCAGGGGATTTCGGAACTGATCAAGCGCGTCGCTTTTCTGCTCGGCTTGATCCCGGATCCGAGCGACAAGCACGAAGGCCCGAGCCTGGAAGAGCAGCTCGCGGAGGCGCTGCGCAAAGAGCGGGGTGAGACCGCATGATCGAACTCCTGACCAACAATATGGCGCCGATGATGTTCGGGGCGCTGGTTGTTTTCCTGCTGCTGGGCTATCCGGTCGCTTTTGCGCTGGCGGCCAACGGCATTCTGTTCGGCCTCGTCGGCATCGAACTTGGATTGCTGCATCCCTCGCTGTTCCTGGCGTTGCCGCAGCGCATCTGGGCGATCATGTCCAACGACACCCTGCTCGCGGTGCCGTTTTTCACTTTCATGGGCCTGGTGCTGGAGCGCAGCGGCATGGCCGAGGACCTGCTCGACACCATCGGCCAGTTGTTCGGCCCCTTGCGCGGCGGCCTCGCTGTTGCCGTGATTCTGGTCGGCGCGCTGCTTGCCGCGACCACCGGCGTGGTGGCGGCTTCGGTGATCTCCATGGGCCTGATCTCGCTGCCGATCATGTTGCGCTATGGCTATGACCGGCGCCTCGCCTGCGGCGCGATCGCCGCCTCGGGCACGCTGGCGCAGATCATTCCGCCGTCGCTGGTGCTGATCGTCATGGCCGACCAGTTGGGCAGGTCGGTGGGCGACATGTACGCCGGCGCCTTCCTCCCGGGGCTGGTGCTGACCGGCCTGTACCTCGCGTATGTCGTGGGCGTCACTCTGATCAAACCCGCGTGGGCGCCGGCGCTGCCGCCGGAAGCGCGCGTTTTCCGCGAACCGAACGGCAGCAGTGGCGTCCCCTCGCTGGCGGTCCTCGCGATTGTCGCGGTGATTGCATCGGTCGCATTTTCCAAGTACAAATACGCGCCCGATGCGCCCTTGGACGAAGTGCTGGTGGTTTCGACCGCGGTCGGAGTGGGCGTGGCCTTTGTCGCAGCGGTATTGAATCATGTACTGAAGCTGGGTCTGCTGTCGAAGATTGCGATGCGCGTGACCTTCGTCCTGATTCCGCCGCTGGGGCTGATATTTCTCGTGCTGGGCACGATTTTCCTCGGCGTGGCGACGCCCACCGAGGGCGGTGCGATGGGCGCCACCGGCGCGCTGGCCATGGCGTTGGCGCGCCGGCGCCTGTCGTTCCCGCTGCTGCGCCAGGCGATGGATGCGACCGCGAAGCTGACCTCGTTCGTCGTGTTCATCCTGGTCGGTGCGCGCGTGTTCAGCCTGACCTTCTACGGCGTGGACGGCCACATCTGGGTGGAGCATCTGCTCACCGGGCTTCCCGGCGGCCAGCTCGGCTTCCTGATCGCGGTGAACGTGCTGGTGTTCGTGCTGGCATTCTTCCTCGATTTCTTCGAGCTCGCATTCATCATCATTCCCCTGCTCGGACCGGTGGCGGAAAAACTGGGTATTGATCTGGTCTGGTTCGGCGTGCTGCTGGCGATCAATATGCAGACTTCGTTCATGCATCCTCCTTTCGGTTTCGCGCTGTTTTACTTGCGCAGCGTGGCACCGGTCAAGGATTACCTCGACCGGGTCAGCGGTAAACGCACGGCGAAGGTGACCACCGGCCAGATTTACTGGGGTTCGGTGCCCTTCGTCCTGATCCAGATTGTGATGGTTGCACTCGTGATCGCGGTGCCCGATATCGTCGGCGGTGGCATGGTGAAGAAGGCGGCCGTGGACACCGACTCGATGGAGATCCAGGTGCCCGATGCGGCCGTAGGTGCCGGCGCCAAAGGCCAGAACGACATGGAAGACGCGCTGGAACGCGCGCTCGGAGAGGACTCCGAGGCCGCTCCACTGATAGGCGAGCAGGAAACGCAAGACCCGCCCAAGGACGGGGCGGACGGCGCGGATGCAGCCAAGGACGCGGCCGCAGCGAAACCGCCCGGCGGCAATTAGAACCAGAAAGTCTGCGCGAGAACCCGGCTGGCGTGTCCGCGTCCGGTCGACGCACAGAAAAAAACCCCGTTCGCGCGGGGTTTTTTTTCATCGGACCGACAGCAGCCCGGAGCAGGTCGCGCCGTTGGCCCTACTTCTTCTTCGGCGCCTTCTGCGACAGACGTTCCGCTGCGATCATGAAGTTGTCGTAGCGGTTTTCCGCGATGGAGAACCATTGCACCTGATCGGTGCGGAACTTGACCATGGCCTCGTAAATTTTCTTGAACTTGGCGTTCTTGGCCGATATTTCGGCGTAGACCTCGTTGGCGGCTTTGTAGCAGGCGGCCATGATTTCGTTGGAGAATGGCCGCAGCTTGACGCCGTTTGCCACCAGCCGCTTCAGGGCGGCGGGGTTAAGCGTGTCGTACTTCGCCAGCATCGAGATGCTCGATGCTGCGCAAGCGGATTCCAGAACCGCCTGGTACTCCTTGGGCAGGGCCTCCCACGCCTTGATGTTCACCAGCATGTCGAGATTGGGCCCGCCTTCCCACCAGCCGGGATAGTAATAGTACTTTGCCACCTTGTAGAAACCGAGCTTCTCGTCGTCGTAGGGGCCGACCCACTCCGCCGCGTCGATCGTGCCTTTTTCCAGCGCGGGATAGACGTCGCCGCCGGCGATTTGCTGCGGCACCACGCCGAGCTTGGTCAGCACCATGCCGGCAAAGTTGCTGACGCGGAATTTCAGCCCCTTGAGATCGGCGACGGTCTTGATTTCCTTGCGGAACCAGCCGCCCATTTGCGCGCCCGTGTTGCCGGCGTTGAACGGGATGACGTTATAGTCCTTGAAAAACTCGCGCAGCAGTTCCTTGCCGCCGCCGTGATACAGCCATGCGTTCATCTGGCGCGCGTTGAAGCCGAAGGGGACGGCGCAGGAAAGCGCGAATGTGGGGTCCTTGCCGAAGTAGTAATAGCTCGCGGTGTGCCCGCATTCCACCGTCCCGTTCTGCACCGCGTCCAGCACCTGGGCCCCGCCTACGATCTCGCCGGCAGCGAACACCTTGATGGTGAACTTGCCGCCGGTTGCGTCCGACACCCGCTTGGAGATTTCCTCCATGCCGCCGTAAAGGGTGTCGAGGCTCTTGGGCCAGCTTCCGGCCATGCGCCACGATACGGTCGGCAGCGCGGCTGCCTGTGCATTGACTATGCCCGGCGCGGCGACCGCGCCTGCGGCCAAACCCAGGCCGGCTTTTTTCAGGAATGAACGACGTTGCACGGTGATCTCCTCATTTGGTTGGATGACTTTCTAGTCTTGGCGCTCGCTGGCTGGCAGTGCGCGCTGCCATATTGTGCCGGATTATCCGGAAAACAGCCATATCCTCCTGGCCCGCCGAGGCGGGGCCCCAGCGCGAGGCTGCGGGGCGCGGCCCGCAACCTGTTGCGCAAGTCGTGCCGTGCAAGCCTGCCTTGAAAGGTTTGCCGATTCCGCTACCCACATTGCATAATGCTTGTCATCGCAAACCGAAACGGGGAGTCAGCATGGGACGCCAGGCAAAAGCCGTCATCTGCCGCCAGAACAATGTACCGGTGGTGGTGGAGACAATCGAAGTCGATTCGCCGCAGCGCGACGAGGTGATGATCAAGCTGGGCGCTTGCGGCGTATGCCACAGCGACCTGTCGGCCGTCAACGGCACCATCGGCATGCCCTTGCCGCTGATCCTCGGCCATGAAGGCGCGGGCACCGTGGTCGAGGTCGGGGAAGGCGTGACCGAGTTCGCCGTCGGCGACACGGTGATCAGCTCCTTCGTCAACATGTGCGGCAAATGCCGCTATTGCGTCACCGGCCGCCCGCATCTGTGCGATGTCGGCGCCAAGGCAATCATCTCCTTGCCCGACGGCAGCCTGCGCACGCGCGACGCCGCGGGCAAGCCGCTGAATATCTTTTCTGCCTGTGGCGTGATGGCGGAATACGCCACCTTGCACGTGAACAACGTGGTGAAAATCGCGCCCGGCATGCCGCTTGCGCAGGCGGCGCTGATCAGTTGCGGCGTGATGACCGGGGTCGGCGCGGTGTTCAATACGGCCAAGGTCGAGCCGGGTGCCAGCGTGCTGGTGATCGGTGTGGGCGGCGTGGGGCTGAATGTGATCCAGGGCTGCGCCATCGCCGGTGCCGGCATCATCGTCGCGGTGGACATGGCCGAGCACAAGCTCGAACTGGCGAAGCAGTTCGGCGCCACGCACACGCTCAACGCCGGCAAGGAGGAGAACCTGGTCAAGGCGGTGAAGAAGCTCACCGGCGGCGGGGCCGACTACGCTTTCGAGTGCATCGGCCTGGGCAAGATGGTGGAACAGGCCTTCCGCGCCGTGCGCAAGGGCGGCACTGCCCTGGTGGTGGGCGTGGCGCGCGGCGACGACAACACTACGCTGAAGACGGCTTCGATCACGTTCGAGGAAAAGACCCTGACCGGCAGCTATTACGGCTCGGCGCGCCCGCGCGAGGATTTCCCGCGACTGATCGCGCTGTACCAGGCGAAAAAGCTCAAGCTGGACGAGCTCATCACCCGCACTTACCGCATCGACGAGGCGGCGCAGGCGTTCGCCGACCTGGAGGCCGGGCGCAATGCGCGGGGCGTGATCCTGTTCTAAAATCTCCTCGCGAACCGAGGGGGAGCGCTCCCCCTCGCGCGAGGCCAGGATGGTTTGCGCACGCTTTCCGATTGCATGCGATAGCGACGCTATCGGCAACAACGGGGGAACGGGAATGATATCGCTCAGCGTCAATGGCAAGACAATCACGGTCAAAGACAGCCCGGACACGCCGCTCCTGTGGGTGCTGCGCGACACCTTGGGCATGACCGGCACCAAGTTCGGCTGCGGCATGGCCCTTTGCGGCGCCTGCACGGTTCATCTGGACGGCGAGCCGGTCCGCTCGTGCTCGACACCGATCACCTCGGCGGCGGGCAAGAAGGTCGTGACCATCGAGGCCATGGCCGCCAACGCGGTAGGAAAGGCGGTGCAGGCCGCCTGGGTCAAGCACGACGTGCCGCAGTGCGGCTATTGCCAGAGCGGCCAGATCATGGGCGCGAGCGCCCTGCTGGCGAAGAACAAGAAGCCCAGCGACGCGGATATCGACGCGGCGATGAGCGGCATTATCTGCCGCTGCGGCACCTACAACCAGATACGCGCCGCCATCAAGGATGCGGCGCAGCTTATGGCCAAAGGAGCCTGAACATGAGCGCCATATATAATGAATCGCGCCGCGACTTCCTCAAGACTTCCGCGCTGGCGGGAGGCGGGCTGGTGATCGGCTTCACGCTGCCGGGCGCGTCGCGCCTGGCACAGGCGGCCGCGATGTTCAGGCCGAACGCCTATCTGCGCATCGGGTCCGACGACCGGGTCACGGTAGTCTGCGGCTTGTCGGAGATGGGACAGGGCGTGCACACGGCGATTCCGATGCTGGTGGCGGAGGAGCTCGACGCCGACTGGTCGAAGATCAGCGTGAAGCAGGCGCCGGCCGATCCGGCGTTCAACAACCCGATTTTCGGCATGCAGGCGACCGGCGGCTCGACCTCGGTGCGCGGGCATTGGGAACCGATGCGCAAGGCCGGCGCCGCCGCGCGCGCAATGCTGGTCGCTGCCGCGGCCGACAAATGGAAGGCGGACCAGGCGGATTGCCGCACCGAGCGTGGCATGGTCGTGCACAAAAGCGGCAAGAAACTCTCCTACGGCCGGCTCGCCGACGCCGCTGCGAAACAGCCGGTGCCCGCCGAGGTGAAACTGAAGAACGCGAAGGACTTCAGGATACTCGGCCGGGCCGTCAAGCGCCTCGATACGCCGGTCAAGGTGAACGGAACCGCCAACTTCGGACTGGACGTGCGCCTGCCCGGAATGCTCACCGCCGTGATGGCGCGCCCGCCCGTGCCCGGCGGTAAAGTCGTGTCGGTGGACGACAGCAAGGCCAAGGCCATTCCCGGGGTAAGGCAGGTGGTGCAGATCCCGGGCGGTGTCGCCGTGCTCGCCGAGGGCTATTGGGCCGCCAAGCAGGGGCGCGACGCACTGCAGATCAGATGGGACGACGGCGCCAACGCCGCGCTGTCCTCGGAGGGTATTTCCAAAATGCTGGCCGAAGGTGCTGGCAAGGGTGGCGCCGTAGGCCGCAACGAAGGCGATACCGGCGCGCCGGTGGCAAAGAAGCTCGAAGCCGTGTATGAAGCGCCTTACCTCGCCCACGCCTGCATGGAGCCGATGAACGCCACGGTATGGGTCAAGCCCGACGAGATCGAAGTCTGGGCCGGCACGCAGTCGCAGGGACCGTCGCAAGGCATCCTCGGCAAGGTAGGAGGCATCGCGCCGGGCAAAGTCAAGGTGAACACCATGTATCTGGGCGGCGGCTTCGGCCGGCGCTTTGCGCCGGATTTCACTATCGATGCGACCCTGCTGTCGAAGATTTCGGGCAAGCCGGTGCAACTGGTCTATACGCGCGAGGACGACATGCAGGCCTATTTCTACCGCCCGGCCTCGGTCACGCGTTTCGCCGGCGGTCTGGACGCAAGCGGCAAGGCAGTATCATTTTTTGCCTGCGTCGCCTCACCTTCGATCATGGAAGCTTCGGGCTTCATGAAGCTTCCCGCCGACGGCGTGGACGCAATGGCGGTAGAGGGAATCCGCGATTGCCCCTACGACTTTCCCAACCTGCGCGTCGAGTACGCGCGCACCGAGCCCGGCGTTCAGGTCTGGTTCTGGCGCTCGGTCGGGCATTCGCAAAACCTGTTTTTCATCGAGAGCTTCGTCGACGAGATGGCGGCGGCGGCGGGCAAGGACCCGTACGAGTTCCGTAGGGAACTGCTGGCCAAGCAGCCGCGCTACAAGGGCGTGCTCGAACTTGCCGCGCACAAGGCCGGCTGGGGCAAGCCGCTGCCGGCGGGCGTGCATCGCGGCATCGCCGTGGCGCAATCCTTCGGCAGCTATGTCGCCGAAGTCGCCGAAGTTTCGGTGGGCAAGGACGGCAAGGTGAAGGTACACCGCGTGGTCGGCGCGGTCGATTGCGGCATGACCGTCAATCCGGCAATCGTCAAGCGCCAGATCGAAAGCGCCATCGTCTACGGTCTCAGCGCTGCGCTCTACGGCAAGATCACCTTCAAGGGCGGCCGGGTCGAGCAGTCGAATTTTCACGACTATCCGGTTTTGCGTATCGACGCAATGCCCAAGGTGGAGGTGCATATCGTCGCGAGCACCGAGCCCCCCGGCGGCATCGGCGAGCCGGGCCTCCCCCCGATTGCGCCCGCGGTCACCAACGCGATATTCGTCGCGACCGGCAAGCGGGTGCGCAGGCTGCCGATCGATGCCGACGAGCTGAAGCAAACCTGAGCCATTGCGGCGGCAGTGCATCGCCGCCGCATGGCCGTCGCGTGAAGTAACATACGCGGCCATGCAGTTGCCATTCTTTTCAGCCGCGCAGGTTCACGCCGCGCTCGATTACAAGCGCCTGGTCGAGTCGCTGCGCGAGGCGTTTCGCGCAGGCTGCGTGGCGCCCTTGCGCCATGTGCACGACGTGACCGGCGAGGGCGACCGGCTGCTGTTGATGCCGGCTTGGCGCCCGGGCAAGGATCTGGGGGTGAAACTGGTGACGGTGTTCCCGCGCAACCGCGAGCGCGGCCTCGCCACGGTATCGGCGCTGTACGTATTGCTCGACGCTGTCACAGGGCATCCGCGCGCGCTGATCGACGGCGAAGCGCTCACGCTGCGGCGCACCGCCGCCGCATCGGCCCTCGCATCGACTTATCTGTCACGAAAAGACAGCGCCACGCTGCTGGTCATAGGAACCGGCGCGCTGGCGCCGCATATGGCGCGCGCGCACTGCGCGCTGCGGCCGATCGCAAAGCTGACGCTCTGGGGCCGCAGCCCGGCGCGCGCGCAGGCGCTGGCGGCGCAATTGCGCGACGAGGGCTTGCCGGCGCAGGCGCTTCCCGATCTGGCGCAGGGCCTGGCGCAGGCGGACATCGTAAGCTGCGCCACCACGGCCACTGATGCCGTGGTGCGCGGCGCACGGCTTCGCGCCGGAACGCATGTGGACCTGGTCGGCGGCTTTACGCCGCAGATGCGCGAAGCCGACGATGAGCTGATTGCGCGCGCCGAGATTTTCGTCGATACCTACGCCGGCGCGCTGAACGAGGCAGGCGATCTGGTGCAGCCGCTGGCAAGCGGGGTACTTGCGCGCGAACGCGTACGCGCCGAACTGGCGGAACTGGTCGCGGGCACACATCCGGGCCGGCACAGCGCGAATGAGATCACCCTGTTCAAGTCGGTAGGCACCGCGCTGGAGGATCTGTGCGCGGCGCGACTGGTGCTCGAGCGCGTGCAGGCTCAGGCGCCCTCAGGTCAAGTAAGCTGAGCAGGACTGCGGTTGAGGGCGACGAAAAAGTCATCCGCCGGCTTCCCCGCCGCGCCGTCAATCAGGCGGCGATGCTAGCCGAGCGCCGCTGCCACTTGCCGTGCTCGAGCTCGCGCGCCAGATCGACCAAACTCTCGATGTTGTGCACCGGCATGAACGCGTCCACGTGCGGCAGCATTGCGCGCACCCCGGAGGGCCGCGGCTGGAAACCCTCGTAGCGCAGCAGCGGGTTGAGCCAGACCAGCTTGCGGCAGGACTTGTGCAGGCGCTCCATCTCCGCGCCCAGGCCCGCGCCGACGTCGCGATCCAGTCCGTCACTGATCAGGAGTACCACGGCGTTCTGGCCGAGCAGCCGCCGCGACCATTTGTGGTTGAATTCCGCCAGGCATATGCCGATGCGCGTGCCGCCGGCCCAGTCCTGGATCGCCGCCGCCACCCGGTTCATCGCGATATCGACGTCGCGGTTCCGGAGGTGGCGCGTGATGTTGGTCAGCCGCGTGCCGAACACCAGCGTGTGCACGCGGTCGCGGTCGTTGGTGATGGCGTGCAGGAAATGCAGGAACATGCGCGAATAACGGCTCATCGAGCCCGAGATGTCGCACAGCACCACCAGCGGCGGATGCCGCGTAATGCGCGAGCGGCGTTTGAGCGTGATGATCTGCGCGCCGCCCCTCATGCTCGCGCGCAGCGTCGCCGGCAGGTCGATGCCGGCGCCGCGCGCGTCGGGGCGAAAGCGGCGCGTCTGGGCTTCGGGGATGGGCAGGCGCAGGCGCGCGATCAGTTTTTTCGCCTGCGCCAGCTCGGCGCCGCTCATGCTTTCGAAGTCGGCGTGCTGCAGCAGCTCGCTCTGCGAAAAAGTGAGACTGGTGTCGATTTCGACTTCCTGCCGTGGTTGCTCGTCTTGCGCCTGCTCGCGTTTAGAGTACAGCGCATCCGACAGGCGCTTGCTCGCCTCGGGCCGCCCGTCCAGGCCGGCGTGGCCGTACGATTGCGGCAGCAGCAGGCGCATGATGCGCTCGAGCATCTTTGGGTCGCGCCAGAAGATGTGGAAGGCCTGGTCGAACAATTCCTGCTGCTCGCGCTTGGACAGGAACACCGCGGCCAGCGTCCAGTAGAAATCCTCGCGCCGCTCGATGCCCGCGGTCTCCAGCGCGCGCAGCGCATCGACGACCCGGTCCGGGCCGATGGGTATCCCCGCCGCGCGCAGCACGCGGGCGAAGTGCATTATGTTTTCAGCCAGTTTGCCTGCAGCCATCGGAATTGTGCCAGCGACTATCGATGCGCCTATTCGTTGCGCCCGGCCTTCGCGCGTGCGAGCAGGCTCCCGCGCGCGAGCAGCGACAGTCCGGCTGAGGCCACGACCAGGTGCTCCTTCGTATACACCTCGTGATTGCGCTCGACGTCCTTCAGCCGGTATGCGTAGTTGACCATCAGTCCGGCCGAGCGCGCCATGCCCGTCTTGGACAGGTCGGCGAGCCAGTTGAGACGTTCCATGCGCGCGCCATTGCCCAGATGAAAACGCGCCACCGCGTCCGCCGGTTCCTTGCCGTGTTTGGCGTGCTTCAGATAGTAGGCACACAGGCGCATCAATTCGGTCCGCACCCGCGTGCCCGGCCCGGCGCGCTGGAACCAGTCTTCCTCTGCCAGCGTGCCGATCAGCCCGGCGAGTTCGGTATGTGCGACGGCAGTGTCGGCTAGCCACCTGCGGAATCCCGGTATCGGCGACAGCGTGGCGAAAATCTTGAGGCGCGGGAACTCGCGGCCCAGGTCTTCTGCCACCTGCTTGATCAGGAAATTGCCGAAGGAGATGCCGCGCAGGCCTTCCTGGCAGTTGGTGATGGAGTAGAAGATGGCGGTGTCGGCTGCGGCCGGATCGACCACCGGCGAGTCCGGGTCGAGCAGGGGCTGCACCTGGTCGCTCATGCCCTTGGTGAGCGCCACCTCGATGAAAATGATCGGCTCGTCGGGCAGGGCCGGATGGAAGAAGGCGAAGCAGCGGCGGTCCGATTCCAGCCGGCGGCGCAGGTCGCGCCAGCCCTGGATCTCGTGCACGGCCTCGTATTGCATGAGCTTTTCCAGCACCAGCGCCGGAGTGCGCCAGTCGATGCGCCGCAGCGTAAGGAAGCCGCGGTTGAACCAGGAGCCGAGCAGGTGGAACAGATCGGCATCGATGCCGGCCCAGTGCGATTGCGTGCGCAGGTCGTGCAGCACGCGCCGGCGCATTTCGACCAATGCTGTCGTTCCGCCGTCGGCCAGGTTGAGACGCCGAAACAGCTCTTGCCGCGGCGACTCGACCACGTGCTGCAGCCGGATCAGGTTGGCCTGTGAGGCATCCTGCCGGTAGGCGCCGGCGGCATCCTCGACCGCTTCCGGGTCCGGGGAAAATTCCTGCGCGAGCACATCGAAAAAAGCCACCAGCGCCGGGCCGGAGAGCATGCGGTAGGCTTCTAGCGCTTCGCGCGCGAGCGCGGCGCCGGAGGCTTCGCCGCGCTCGGACAGCAGCGCGTGACACAGGGCCACGGTCTTGCGCGTATGCCGATCGGCCTTGCTGCCCGTTATCGCGGCCGGGGCGAAAAAACGCTTGATGAAGGCGGGAGATTCCATGACATTGGGCGCAGGTCGGCCTCAGGCGGTCGCAATCTCCGCTTTGACCTCGGCCAGCAGGCGCTCGGCTTCGCTGCCGCGCACGCGGCCGATATCGTCCTGGTACTTGAGCAGGGCGCCGAGCGTGTCGTTGACCGTGCCCGGATCGAGGGCGAGTTTGTCCAGCGCCATCAGCGCATTGGTCCAGTCTATGGTTTCGGCGACGCCGGGGAGCTTGAACAGATCCATCTTGCGCAGCCGCTGCACGAAGCCGACGATCTCCCGCGACAGGCGTTGCGCCGCGCCCGGTGCCTTGCGGCGCAGGATATCGAGCTCGCGCGCGGCGTCCGGATAATCCACCCAGTGATACAGGCAGCGGCGCTTGACCGCGTCGTGAATTTCGCGCGTGCGGTTGGAGGTGATGATCACGATCGGCGGCGTGTCCGCCTTGATCGTGCCGAGCTCGGGAATGCTCACCTGATAGTCGGACAGCACCTCCAGCAAATAGGCCTCGAACGGCTCGTCGGTGCGGTCGAGTTCGTCGATCAGCAGCACCGGCGCCGCGCCGTCTGCGCTGGCTTCGAGCGCCTGCAGCAGCGGCCTCTTGATCAGGAACTCGGCGGAGAATATGTCATGCGCGAGCTTCTTGCGGTCGGCCTTGCCGCTCGCTTCCGCCAGGCGGATTTCTATCATCTGCCGCGGGTAATTCCATTCATATACGGCCGAGGAAAGGTCCAGTCCTTCGTAGCACTGCAGCCGCACCAGCCGGCGCTCCAGGGTGCTCGCGAGCACCTTCGCGATCTCGGTCTTGCCGACGCCAGCTTCGCCCTCGAGAAACAGCGGCCGCTCCATCTTCAGCGCGAGGAACAGCGCGGTGGCGAGGCTGCGCTCGGCGACGTAGTCGGCACGCGCCAGCAGCGCGGCCGTGTCGTCAATCGACTTCGGCAGTTTGACCATTTCTCTTTATGCAGAGGAGATTGCGAATCGGGGTGCAGGGGAGGATTTTATACCTTTGCATGTCATGCGTTCATGGCTATTTTCGGGCTTGGCAGCAGCCGGTCCGGCCTGGCGCGTTGAAGTCGGCACCGAACCGGCGTAAACTAACAACAAGCGACGGCTAAGCACAAGCGACCGCGCCATGGCGCAAACCGCCCTCCTGTCCTCCAGCCAATTTCCCCACAGAGAACCCTATATGAGCTCCGACACCTCAGGCTACGAAACCCCCGGCTGCGCCTACTGCCCGAGCACGGTGCGCGCCTGCCGCCAGGGAGAAGGCGACGAACGCGGTCCCGCGTTCTGCCCGTCCAAGGTGGACCCCGAAGGGGTCGCCGCCGCGTGGGAACCTTACCTCGATCCGTACACCATGCGCGTCGCGCACACGGCGGCCGTGGTCGAGAGCGAGGGATACTGCAAATGGACGCGGGTGGAGGAGATCTGCCAGTTCGCGAAGAAAATGGGTTTTCGCAAAGTGGGCATCGCCATGTGCATCAGCTTCGTCGATCTCGCCCGGGTGTTCAGCGCCATTCTGGAGAGTCACGGGCTGGAGGTGACCTCGGTGGCGTGCAAGAACGGCGGCGTGCCGAAAGAGGACATCGGCCTGAAGGAGGAAGAGAAAATCCGCCCGGGAAATTTCGAGCCGATGTGCAACCCGGTGTCGCAGGCGGAGCTGCTCAACCGCGCGGGCTGCGAGCTCAATGTCGTCATCGGCCTGTGCGTCGGTCACGACAGCCTGTTCATCCGCCAGTCGAAGGCGCTGGTGACCACCCTGGTGACCAAGGACCGGGTGCTGGCGCACAATCCGGTAGGCGCGCTGCAGCTCGCGGAAACCTATTACAGCCGCGTCTGGGGTCCGCACCGGCCGGCCAAGCTGCCGAGCAAGCCGGCGCGGCGCCGCCGTGCGGCGACAGAGAAATCCTGACCTCAGGGATCAGCAGGCCGTCGAAATTCGTACCCCGGGGAGTTGTTGCAATCTGAGGGCAGGTTTCCCCCTGAGTGCAACGGACGCTATGCGCCGTAATGCTGTAGCCGCTCGATGTAGCGCGCGATCAGGTCGACTTCAAGGTTGACGCGGCTGCCGGGTTTGAGGTTCTTCAGGTTGGTCACGGTGAGAGTGTGCGGTATCAGGTTGATTTCAAAATCCGCACCGTCCACGCGGTTGACCGTGAGGCTGACGCCGTTCACGGTAATCGAGCCCTTGCGCGCGATGTACTTGGCCAGATCCTGCGGCGCGCGAATGACAAGGAGGAAGCTCTCTCCCGCCGCTTCGAATCGTGTCACCTCGCCCACGCCGTCGACGTGGCCGGACATCAGGTGCCCGCCCAGCCGGTCCGACAGGCGCAGCGATTTCTCCAGATTGACCTCGTTCGGCCGGTCCAGCCCGACGCTGCAGTTGATGGTCTCCTGCGACACGTCCACTTCGAAGCGGTCCTCGTGCAAGGCGATGACGGTGAGGCAGACACCGTTCACGGCGATGCTGTCGCCCAGCGCCACGTCGGACAGGTCGAGCATGCCCGCGTCGATGGCCAGACGCAGCCCCTGGTCGCGCGGCGCGGCCCTGGTGATTTTCCCGATCGAGGTGACGATGCCGGTGAACATGTCCAATTCGCTTAATTTACGACACGGGCGAGAATGCGAAGATCCTTGCCTATGGTCTGCACGTCGGTGAATTGTACCAGTCGTCGCTGCGCCAGGTCGGTGGGTTCTGGCAGGGAGAACATGGCGCTAGCGCTGTCGCCGAGAACGCTGGGCGCGAGATAGACCAGCAGTTCGTCCACCAGCCCCGCGGCGAGCAGCGAGCCGTTCAGCTTGTAGCCGGCCTCGACGTGCACCTCGTTGAGTTCACGCCGCGCGAGTTCGCGCATCAGTTCGGCCAATTCCACCTTGCCCTGCGCGTTCGGCAGCAGCGCCACCTCCGCGCCCGAGTCCCGCAAGGCGGCGATGCGGGCCTTGTCATCGATCGCTGCCGCGATCAGCACCTTGCCGCTCGCTAGCAGTTTCGCCGACAGCGGCAGTTGCAGCCGGCTGTCCACCACCACCTTGATCGGCTGGCGCGGGGTCTCGACCTCGCGCACGTTCAACTGCGGGTCGTCGTCCCTGACAGTGCCGATGCCGGTGAGCACGGCGCAGGCGCGCGCGCGCCAGGCATGGCCGTCGCGGCGCGCCTCGGTCCCGGTGATCCACTGGCTTTGGCCGTTGGCGAGCGCCGTCCTGCCATCCAGGCTCGCCGCGATCTTCATGCGCACCCAGGGCCGGCCGCGGCTCATGCGCGCAATGAAGCCGATGTTGAGCGCGCGCGCCTCCTCCTGCATCAGCCCGGACTCGACCTCGATGCCGGCGGCGCGCAGGCGGGCGTAACCGCTGCCTGCAACACTGGGATTCGGGTCCTGCATCGCCGCGACCACGCGCGCGATGCCGGCTTCGATCAGCGCATCGACGCAGGGTGGCGTGCGTCCGTGGTGGCTGCAGGGCTCCAGCGACACGTAGGCGGTCGCGCCGCGCGCGCGCGCGCCCGCTGCGTACAGCGCCAGGATTTCGGCGTGCGGCCCTCCGGTCTTTTCGTGCCAGCCCGCGCCCACCGCCTCGCCGTCGCGCACGATCACGCAGCCGACGCGGGGATTGGGCGTGGTGGTGAATAGACCTTTTTCGGCGAGGCGCAGCGCCTCGGCCATATGCTGCTGATCGGCGGGGCTGAACATGGGGGCAGCGCGTTGGGAAAAAATGCGTCAGCGCCTGACGCGCCCTAGCGCCGCGCTTTGCGCCCCGGGCGCTTGACCTGCAAAATGGCGTCGCGGAAATCGTCGACACGCTGGAAATCCTCGTACACCGAGGCGAAACGGATGTAGGCGACGTCGTCCATTTTCTTCAGTTCCCGCATCACCAGCTCGCCGATGGTGCGCGACTTGATCTCGCGCTCGCCCAGGGCGAGGATGCGCGCTTCGACGCGGTTGATGGCGTCGTCGACATTGTCGGTCGGAACCGGGCGCTTGTGCAGCGCGCGCATGAAGCCGGTGCGGATCTTCTCTCGGTCGTAGGCGGTGCGGTAGCCGTTCGACTTGATCACCGTGGGCATGGCCAGCTCCACCCGCTCGTAGGTGGTGAAGCGCTTGCCGCATTCCTTGCACTGGCGCCGGCGGCGCACGCTGGCGGCGTCTTCGGACAAGCGCGAGTCGATCACCGCGGTATCGTCAGCTTTGCAGAACGGGCATTTCATGAGTTGGGAAGGTGGGAGGAGAAAGGCGAGAGGTGAGAGGCGTGAAACGGAAACCCTGCGCTGTTTCGCTCTTCTCTCCTCAGGATGTCAATGCGGCATTCTGCGCCTGGGCAGGGCGCGAGGCCTCGCGGCCGCCATACACGGGAAACTTCAGGCACAAGGCCTGGGTTTGCGCCAGCACGCGTTTTTGCACCGCCTCGTCCTGCGGCGCTTCGAGCACATCGGCAATCAGGTTGGCGAGCTGCTCCGACTCGGCCACGCCGAAGCCGCGGGTGCTGATCGCCGGGCTGCCGATGCGGATGCCGCTGGTCACCGTGGGCTTTTGCGGGTCGTTCGGGATCGCGTTCTTGTTGACGGTCATGCGCGCGCGGCCGAGTGCGTCTTCGGCGTCGCGGCCGGTGATGCTCTTGGCGCGCAGGTCGAGCAGGAACATGTGACAGTCGGTGCCGCCGGAGACGATGCGCAGGCCGCGCTGCTGCAGCACCCGCGCCATGGCGCGGGCGTTGGCGATGATGCTCTCCTGGTAGCTCTTGAACCGGGGCGCGAGCGCTTCCTTGAAAGCGACCGCCTTGGCCGCGATGACGTGCATCAGCGGTCCGCCCTGAATTCCCGGGAACACGGCGGAGTTGAGCGCCTTCTCGTGTTCCGCATTGGCGAGGATCAGACCGCCGCGTGGGCCGCGCAGGGTCTTGTGCGTGGTGCTGGTGACGAAATCGGCGATGCCGATCGGGCTCGGATAAAGGCCGGTGGCGATAAGGCCGGCATAGTGCGCCACGTCCGCCATCAGGTAGGCGTCGACCTCGTCGGCGATGTCGCGAAAACGCTGCCAGTCGATGACGCGCGAATACGCGGACGCCCCGGCAATGATCATCCGCGGGTTGTGCTCGCGCGCCAGGCGCTCGACCTCATCGAAGTCGATCTCCTCGTTCGCGTTCAGGCCGTAGGACAGCGCGTGGTAGAGCTTGCCGGAGAGATTGACCGAGGCGCCGTGGGTGAGATGTCCGCCGCTGGCGAGCGACATGCCAAGGATCGTGTCCCCCGGTTTGAGCGCCGCCATGTAGACCGCCTGGTTGGCTTGCGAGCCGGAGTGCGGCTGCACGTTGGCATAGGCGGCGCCGAACAGTTGCTTGGCGCGCGCTATTGCCAGGTTCTCGGCGACGTCCACCTGGGCGCAGCCGCCGTAGTAACGCTTGCCCGGATAGCCTTCGGCATACTTGTTGGTGAGTTGCGAGCCCTGCGCCTCGAGCACAGCGCGGCTGACATAGTTCTCGGACGCGATCAACTCGATGTGTTCTTCCTGGCGCCGGTTCTCCGCCTGGATCGCCTGCCACAGTTCGACGTCGATGTCGGCCAGATTGTTGTTGAGCGAGGACATGGGGCTAGGCTTGCAGAATGGGGGGAAGCGCGATTTTAGCATGTGCAAACGGTGTTTCCGATACGGATAAAAGCCGCATGACCGCGACTCGGCACGAGGCGCGGGGCAACGCCTGTGAGCGCGACGGCGCTATGTGTCGAGACGCCCGACTGCCTCGAATGCCGGTGTCCGAAATAAAGCTGCATTTTTCGGACAGGCACGCTTGTTGGTCTTGCAAATTGTCCGAAAAACATGTACAAATATCGGACAGGATAAACCATGTCTGATCTCAAATCCCATATCGCTGCGCAAATCGATGCCGTCGGCCTAGGCCAGGTCTGGGTGCCGACCGACTTCGCTCAACTCGGCAGTCGCGACGCCATCGACAAAACCCTGCAACGCATGGTTCAGGCCGGTGATCTGCGCCGTATCGACCGGGGTCTATATGACAAGCCGACGCTTAACCGGCTGACGAAGCGACTCACCACTACGGACTATCGTGCCGTGGTCGAGGCCATTGCCCGCCGCGATCAGTTGCGTCTGCTGGTGGATGGCATGACCGCCGCCAATGATCTCGGCCTGACCGATGCCGTGCCGGCCCGCGTCACCATCCATACCGATGCCCGCCGTCGCGCCATCCAGCTTGACAAGCTGACCATCGATTTCAAGCAAACCGCACCCAGCCGCCTCTACTGGGCCGGGCGCCCTGCCATGCGGGTGGTGCAAGCACTGTATTGGCTGAAAGACACCCTGGTCTCTGATCGCGACCGTATCCTGGGCCGATTGACCCAAGTGCTGGCAGACCCGGCGCACGGCACCGCGATCCGCCGGGACCTGATCGATGGCTTCAGCGCACTGCCCGCGTGGATGCAAAGCCTGGTTCGTGAGCTGCCCGGCTGCGACCAGCAGCTTGCAACGGCCAAGACACCGCAACCGCGTAACGGCACAAAGCCGCCAGCGACCCACCGCCGCGCGGCCAAACGCCTGGAGGTCACTGGTTGAATCCGTCTTTCCACGATGTCATTGCCGCCAGTGACGCCGAGCGGCGCGACCTGTTTCTCGGGACCGCAGCCCGGCTGGGCACCGCAGTCCAGAATGTCGAAAAGGACTTCTGGGTCTGCTGGACGCTCGATGCACTGTTCAGCGGCCTTGCAATCGATGGCCCCCGTCTGCTGTTCAAAGGGGGTACTTCGCTTTCCAAGGCCTTCGGTCTGATCTCCCGGTTCTCCGAAGACATCGACATCACGGTCTTCCGTGGCGATCTGGGGCAGGCGGCCGATGTGGCGGAGCTGATCGGCCTGAGCGGCAAGCAGCGCCGAGCGCGTCTCGACGCCATTCGCACCGCTTGTCAGGCCTACATCGTGGGGCCACTGACGGCGCAGCTCACGCAGCTCGCTGCATCCTCCATTCCGGAAGCCCGCTTCCGGCTGGAGCCCGACCCCGATGACAAGGATGGCCAGACACTGCTGTTCTGGTATCCCGCCGTCACCGCCACCGGCGGCGACTACGTGCGCTCCGCAGTCAAAATCGAGTCCGGCGCGAAATCGGCGCTGGACCCGCACGTCGCGGCTACGGTCACGCCTTACGTAGCGCAGGATTTGCCCGACCTGGACCTGAGCGTCATCAACGTCACCACCGTGAAGCCCGAGCGCACCTTCTGGGACAGGGTCATCATTTTGCACGGTCTGCGTCAGTGGCACGACCGCCGCGGCGAGCTGCGACAAGGTGGGCAGCGCATCTCGCGCCATTACTACGACGTGCATCAACTGATGCAGGCCGCATCAGCACACGAATGGCAGGCCGATCGTGTGCTCGCGATCGACTGCGCACAGCATGCGCGGCTGTTCTTCGGCGGCGCGGACCTGGGGCTGGATACCGCGATACCCGGCACGTTCACGCTGACACCCGGCGCGGCGATGCGGGAAGCGCTCGCCAGGGACTACGCGGCCATGTCCGGAATGATCTTCGGCGAAATCCCGGCACTCGATGCCGTGCTCGCCAGCGCGGAGAGGTTCGAGCAGATCGTCAACGACGTCACAACAGCCGCGTTGTCGAATCACCTCGTCGACATCTGAAACCGGCGGCGGGACCGCCGCGATTCTTTGGCTCCAGTTCAACCTCAATCGTCAAGAGTGGAGATTTGGAGACGGATACGTCGGAAAAGTATCTGGGGTGGTGGCGTCGTCGGAGTCTGGTTGCCACAATGGCCCCGCTTGGGCTCGAGTTCCAAGGGCGGCCGCACTGCGGCCCGGCGGGTGCGAAAAATGCAGCACGGGTATTGCGCGCCGTGTTCTGAACCAATGCAGGGATTCTTTACAGGACTTTGGAAGCGCTGCCGCGAAACACCGCGCGGCCACTTTGCGCCGCTCATCCTTGTCTGGCGACTGTTGATGGCTGCAGTCGAAACAAATCGTGAGCGCCAGCCGTAAGGTATTTCCAGGTTTCCGGTTTCTATGATTTGATTGTGATTTCTCAACGCAGCAGGAAAGTGTAGCGCTACGCTGGAATCGTCTGACGGTATCGGTTCGGCCATGACCTGCCGCTCAAGTCTCAGGCTTGTGGGGCGGCTTCAGACTGTGAGCCGACGCTGAGTTTTTGGATGTCGCAGGCAGGACCCGACCTGGAGCGGACCGCCGTGTAGGCTGAGACGGCTCGCGTTGAGTGCCCCAGACTGTAGCCATAGCTCGCGGATCGGTCGGCAAGGTTCTTTTGGTATTACAACTTGAGATGGGATTTTACTCGCTCAGTATCTTCCGGCGTCAGGGGCTGTGCAAAAGGCAACAAATTCTTTTGCCAATGTGATCGTTCCCATGTATTGGCGCTGTGGTAAACGTATAGATACAGTTGAGGCCTGTCCAGGCCCACTACCTTGTTCTCCGATTGCATCCGCTCAATGACGCGGCTGTCTTCTCCTCGGGGTAAATCCGGATAGGGAGGCACGGTATTGCGCTCAGCCACCAGGCTCCCCTCCCAAGGCCGAGTCGCGGACAGAAATGCAGACTGTGTAGCCTCGTCATACATGATCCAGCGTGATAAGACGCACGCCGGCTTTCTATTCGCGCGGAGTGCACCAATCTGCTCGGCCAAACGGGTTGGTGCGTGCCAATCGTCATCGTCCCACTGAGCGACATAATGACCGCGACTGGCTTCCACGGAGAGGTTGCGCAAGATTCCGAGCGAATGTTTAGGTAAAGCTGGTACTTCGATCGATCGGATTGAGGGCTCGTTCGATGCCGCGAGGTGGTCGCGAGTAGCTGGATCGTCTGCTTCGTAAACAACCACCAATTCGCGAGGCTGATAGGTTTGATTGAGAAAACACGAAATAGCACGGCGCAGCATCGGAACCCGATTGCGGGTGACGCACAGGCAAGAAACTAGATGCTCACCGATCACTTTGCAGCGCTCTCGCGAACACAAGTCTAGTGGTCTACAGAATTAATTGGATTGTATCAGCGAGGCAAACTCGATGAGTGTGCGAGAGCGTCCCGAGCGCTGAGCCCGGCATAAATTTGATGGCTGGATTGTTGCCTTGCGCCAATGACCGGTTCTAGCCGGATACGGAATTACATCCAGACGGGGCTAGTGACCGCTCCCGCTGCATTGCGGACCGTGATGCATCTGGCCTCGGCAGGCGGCTTTGGGTCGTCAGCCGACACTCTGAGCAGGAAAGAAATTTCTACACGTTTAACGTCGTGTCTGAGCCAGAAGGGCCGCCCGGCCATGCGATCACGGCGGGCGGCATGATGGCGTTCATGGCGTGGACGGGACGCCTGCGGAACGAGCATAATGCTTTGCGTTCCACCGCCACGTTCGAAAGCACGGCTGATCGCAATCTACGAAGAGGATACGCACATGATCAAGCTCCACTATCATCCTATGTCGACCTATTCGCGCCGCGTGCGCATGGCGCTTCTGGAAAAAGAGATCCCCCACGAACTCGTGCTGGTGGATATGGCGGCGCGCAAGCACCGCGACCCCGCCTATCTCGCCTTGAACCCCTATGGCCGGGTGCCGATGCTGCAGGAAGGGGATTTCGTCCTCTACGAATCGACCGCGATCCTTGCTTACCTTGAGGCCGGATACGCGCAGCCGCCTCTCGCGCCCGCGGACACACGGCAACGCGCGCTGCTCGACATGCACATGAAATTGTGTGATATCCAGCTGGCGCGCCAGGCAGGCACGATCATGTTTCCCAAGCGCTTTCTGCCAAAGGAGCGCTGGGACGAAAAGGCCATGGCGCAGGCGAAAGTGGAGATTGAAAAGCATCTCGCGATAGTGGAAGGGCTGCTCGCGGGAAAGGAATACCTCGTGGCCGATCGGTACACCCTGGCCGAAATCTGCTACACACCTTTCGTGCAGTTTCTGCCCTTGATGGAAGTTACGCCGCCGCCCGAAGTCGCAAAGTGGGTAGAGCGCATGCTCGCGCGGCCGAGTGCGCTGCAGACGGCTCCGCAAGGCTGACGCGTTCGGTCGCGCGCGAGTCTGCGCCTCCGGAGCCCGTCCCGCGGCGTTCAAACATGACCGTCCTCCTCATCCTCGTGTTTGTCGTGGCCGCCATCGGTGGCGGCTTGCTGCTATTCACTATCCGCACGGTGCGCCGCGTGGAGGCGGCATTGCCGCCGGCCGGCCGCTTCGTCGACGTGCCTGGCGCGCGGCTGCATGTGGTGGAGCGCGGCCAGGGTCCGGCCCTGCTGCTGGTGCACGGGCTGGCCGGCCAGCTCAGTCATTTCACCTACGGCATCGTCGACCAGCTGGCCACCCAGTACCGCGTGGTGGCGGTGGACCGGCCGGGCTCGGGCTATTCGGTGCGCGCGCCGGGCGCGTCGGCGGCGCTGGGCGCACAGGCCGACGTGCTGGCCGCGCTGATAGACACGCTTGAGCTCGGCGGCCCGGTGGTGGTGGGTCATTCGCTGGGCGGCGCGCTGGCGCTGGCACTGGCGCAGCGGCACCCCCAGCGCGTAGCCGGCCTGGCGCTGGTGGCGCCGCTCACGCACATGGTGCAAGGTGTTTCCGCCGCGTTCAAGGGCCTGGAGATCACCAGGCCCTGGTTGCGCACGTTCCTTGCGTGGACGCTGGCGGTGCCGGTGAGTATCGCCAAGCGCGACGAGATACTGGGCCTGGTGTTCGGGCCCGAGGCCGTGCCGCGCGACTACGCCACGCGCGGTGGCGGCTTGCTCGCCTTGCGGCCCAGCCATTTCATCGCGGCCTCCACCGACTTGGCGGCGATTCCCGAAGACCTGCCCGGGATAGAGCAGCGCTACGCCACGATGAAGTTGCCGGTGAGCATACTTTACGGCCGCGGCGACCGTATCCTCAACCCGCACGACCAGGGCGAGGCGCTGGCCGCCAAGCTGCCCGGCGCGCAGCTCACGCTGGTTGATGGCGGTCACATGCTGCCCATCACCGCGCCGGCGCGCACGGTGCAATTCATCCGCGAGGCCGCGGCTCGCGCGCTGGCCTGACCAGTACCGCGCGTTGGCCGCTATCGCTTACCGACGCCAGAAGGCACTCCGATTTGCCGGCACGGGCACGGCGCCAAACTCAGGCGATGCGCCTGAGCAAAGCCAGCATGCGCTCGAAGGTCTTGCCGAACGGCGGGTACATCAGGAACATGCCGTTCAGCCGCGGCTGGATGAACACGGGCTTTTCCTTGCTGAAAGTGCGAAAGCCCCATTCGCCGTGGTAGGAGCCGCTGCCGCTGGCGCCGACGCCGCCGAAGGGTTGGTCCTCCTGCGCGATGTGCCAGATGCAGTCGTTCAGGGTGACGCCGCCGGATATCGTCTGGGTTAGCACTTTGTCTCGGTTCGCGCCGTCGCTGCCGAACCAGTACAGCGCCAGGGGCCGGTCGTGGCGATTGACGTAGGCGATCGCCTCCTCGATGCGGTCATAGCCCAGCACCGGCAGGATCGGGCCGAATATCTCCTCCTGCATCAGCTTCATCTCCGGCGTGGCGCCCAGAACCAGCACCGGCGGCTGCTTGCGCCCGGCCGGATCGAACGCTTCGCCGGCGGGGTTGATGACGTCGATGCGCGCGCCCTTGGCGCGGGCATCTTCGAGCAATCCCTGCAGGCGCGCAAAATGCCGCTCGTTGACTATGCTGGTGTAGTCCGGATTGGCGTCGAGACGCGGGTACATGCTGGCGACGGCGCGGTGCATTTGTTCGACGAATGCCTCGACGCGGTCATTGGGCACGAAGACGTAGTCGGGTGCGATGCAGGTCTGGCCGGCGTTGAGCAGCTTGCCGAACGCGAGGCGCGGCACCGCCGCTGCAAGATCGCTGGAAGGATCGAGGATCGCCGGCGACTTGCCGCCCAGCTCCAGGGTCACCGGGGTCAGGTTTTTTGCCGCCGCCTGCGCCACCATTCTTCCGACTGCAGTAGACCCGGTGAAGAACAGATGGTCGAAGGGCAGTTCGGTGAAGGACTTGCCGGTCTGGGCATCGCCGGTCACCACGGCCATTTCGTCCTCGGCGAAGGTCTGCGCCACGATGCGCGCGAGCAGTTCGGAAAAGCGCGGCGTCAGCTCCGAAGGCTTGATCATCACCCGGTTGCCGGCGGCGATGGCCGCCACGGCGGGCGCGAGCGCCAGTTGATACGGATAATTCCAGGGCGATACGATGCCGACCACGCCCAGCGGCTGGCGCAGCAGGCGGTTGCTGCCGGGGCGGTAGTGCAGGGCGGTGGGCATGCGCCGCGGCTTCATCCAGCCCTTGAGATGGCGCTCGGCGTGGCGGATCGTCGCGGCCACCAGCACCAGCTCGGCCATCTGCGTTTCGTGGGACGAACGATGGCCGAAGTCGGCGCTGATCGCGGCTACGATTTCATCCGCATGCTTTTCGCCCATCGCCGCGAGCCGGGCCAGGCGATCCTTGCGCGCTTTGATACCCGGATTCATCTCCAGGTCGAAGGCCGAGCGCTGGCATTCGAGTAGGGCGTACAAGCGTGCAATCGGAGAATTTTCCATGCGGCCTCCTGCGATCTGCGGCGATGCTGCGCCATCGCCAGCGACGATGTTAGCAGGTTCGCGATATTGCGCGCAGGCTGACTAGGCGACGGCGACGAGTCGGTCGTCGGCGTAGAGCAGGCGCCGGCCGTCGGCGAATCGGACGATGGTCTGGTCGACGGGAATCGGCGCATCCGCGCGCATTTTTGCCTTGATGCGCAGACCGCCCATTTCGAGCGTGGCGATGCGAAAGGCGCCGACCGATTTCAGGTCGATGAGGACAGCAGGGAGTGTGTCCGCAGCGGGCGCATCGGCAATCGCGACATATTCCGGCCGCACGCCGAACGCGAGTTTTGCCCCTGGCTTGATTGCCGCTCGATCGATGCCCGGGAATGCAATATGCGTGCTGCCCAAGTCCACCCCGCCTTCGGCCAGCCGGCATTCGAGCATGTTCATCGACGGCGAACCGATGAAGTAGCCGACGAAGGCATCCTCCGGTCGCTCGAACAACTCCTGCGGTGTTCCGATCTGGACCACACGTCCGTGGTTCATGACGACGACCTTGTTGGCCAGCGTCATCGCTTCGGTCTGGTCGTGCGTTACGTAGATGAGCGTGAGCCGGTAGCGCCGGTTCACCTCTTTCAGTTTGCGCCGCAACTCGAATTTCAGCTGCGGATCGATGACCGTCAGCGGCTCGTCGAGCAGAATCGCGGCGACGTCGTTGCGCACCAGCCCGCGTCCCAGGGAAATGAGCTGCTTGGCATCCGCGCTAAGGTGCAGCGCCGCGCGCCGGAGCTGGCCGCTGAGATTGAGCAGGTCCGCGACCTCACCGACGCGCTCCCGGATTTCGCGCTCCGGCAATCGTCGGCAGCGCAGCGGGAAGGCGAGGTTCTCGAACACGGTCATGGTGCGGTAGATCACCGGAAACTGGAACACTTGCGCGATGTTGCGCCGGGCGGTCGGAAGCTCGGTGACGTCGAGGCCGTCGAAGCGCACGCGGCCTTCGCTCGGGTGCACGATGCCGGACATGATGTTGAGCAGCGTTGTCTTGCCGCACCCGGAGGGGCCGAGCAGGGCGTAGGTTTCGCCGTCTTCCCAAGTGTGGGTGAACGGATGCAGCGCGTAGGTCGGATGCGCGCCGGAGCTGTCGTAGCTGTGGGCGAGACGGTCGAGATCGATGCGTGCCATGTCTGTTCCTCAGCCGCCGGATGCCGGCGCGGCGGCGAGATCGCCTTCGGGCGTGAAGGCGAACAGCTTGGCGCCTTCGAGGGCTATCTGCACGTTCTCTCCGAGGGCATAGGCGTAGACGCCGGAAAGATGGGCGACCAGGCGCATGTCTGCGTGGCGCACGTGGAGGAAGGTTTCCGAGCCGCTGATTTCGGCCAGTTCGACTTCGCTGGCGATTCCGGAAGTAGCAAGGGCGACGTCGCCGGGATGAATGCCGAACACATAGGGCCCCGGCCGCAGGGACTCCAGATGGTGCGGCCGCGGCAGCAGCACGTCGTTGGCCAGCCGCAGCCCGGCTGCGTCGAGCGAGCCGGGCAGGAGGTTCATCGGCGGATCGCTGAAGATCCGCGCCACCGTGGTCGTGGCAGGACGCGCATAGACACTCTGCGCGGAACCGACTTGCAGCAATCGGCCTTCGTGCATCACCAGCACTTCGGCGTCGAACAGCAAGGCCTCGTTTGGATCCGCCGTGGTATAGACCAGCATCGAGCGGCTTTGCGCGCTGAAGATATTGAGGAACTCCTCGCGTAGCTGTTCGCGCAGCTTGTAGTCGAGATTGACCAGGGGCTCGTCCAGAAGGAGGAGGTCCGATCCTTTGACCAGTGAGCGGGCGAGAGCCACGCGCTGCTGTTGCCCCCCGGAGAGTGCGCCCGGCAGGCGCGCGAGCAATGGCGTCAGGCCGACGGTCTCGGCGATGGCGCGCACGCGGCGCGCGATTTCGGCCTGCGCCAAGCGCTGGCGGCGCAGCGGGAAGGCGATATTCTCGTAGACCGAGAGGTGCGGATAGTTGATGAACTGCTGATACACCATCGACACGCTGCGCGACCAAACGGGAACGTCGGCGAGATCCGCACCGTCGAGCGTAACCGTGCCGCTGTCGGGAACGTTGAGGCCGGCAAGCGTGTGCAGCAGCGTAGTCTTGCCCGACAGCGTGGGTCCGACGACGACGTAGAAGCGTCCGCGCTCCATCGCGCAGGATACGCCGTCCAGGTGTGCGACATCGTCGATGCGGCGGGTCAGCGCTGTGGCAACCAGGGACATCCGCGCCGCCCTACCTGACCGCGCCGGCCAGATTGCCGCGCGAAAGGTAGCTCTCGAGGATGAAGGCGACGGCGACCAGAGGTGCGACCGACACCAGTGCCGCGGCGGAGAGGCTCCACCAGGGCGTGACCGAAGAGTTGAGCGCCACGATCGCCACGGGCAGCAACTGCGTCTGGGTGAAGGTGAGCGTAAATGCGAAGAAGAAGTCGTTCCACCCGAAAATCAGGCAGAACAGACCGGCCACCACCAGCCCGGGCTTGGAATTGGGCAGGATCACCCGCCAGAACGCCTCGAACGGACTGCAGCCGTCGAGCATTGCGCTTTCGTCGAGCTCGCGCGGGACGGTGTTGAAGAAGTCCACCATCACCCATACCGCGATCGGCATCAGCAGCGCGATATAGACGATGATGAGGCCGACCTCGGTATCGAGGAGGTCGAGGAACTGCAGCATCAGGAAGAACGGGATCGCGAGCACGACCGGCGGCATGATCCGCTGCGAGATGAAGAAGAAGGTGATATCGGCGTTGCGCACGAACCCGACCCGGTAGCTGAATCGCGACAGGCCATAGGCTGCGAGCGTGCCCAGCACCAGGCTGATCAGACTGGCGCTGATGGTCACGACCAGGCTGGACAGATAGGGGCCGCCGATTGCAATCCCGCCGCCGCCGCTGCGAAACAGCAGGCGCCAGCCCTCGAGCGAGGGTTCGTATTGCAGCCACGGGATGTAGGTCGGTCCCCCGGTAATGCCGTTGGCCGTTTTGAACGAGGTGGACAGCGCCCACAGAAACGGTGCAATGACGAAGGCCGACCAGAGCAGAATCGCAGCGTACTTGAGGGCGCGGTACAAGTTGCTCATGCGGGCTTGTCCCTGACGATCATTGCCCGCGCCAGGACCTTGGCGATGATGGTGAGCGAAATCGCCATGATGATCAGGTAGGTAAAGGACAGCGACGCGGCGTAACCGATCTGGAAGTCGCGCAGGCCGCGGATGAAAATGTAATAGCTCGATGTTTCAGTCGCCGTGCCCGGCCCGCCGGAGGTGATCACGTACACGGTGTCCATGATCTTGGAGGCTTCGATCAGCCGGATGATGATCGCGCCGATCGAGATCGGCGCGATCATCGGGAAAGTCACGCGCAGGAAGGTGCGGATCGGTCCGGCGCCGTCGATGGCGGCGGCAAGAAACGGCTCGCGCGGCAGCGACAGCAGGCCGGCGAGCAGCATCAGGAACATGAACGGCGTCCATTGCCAGACCTCGACGATGATGACGCTGGTCATCGCCAACCCGGCCTCAGACAACCAGGGCAGCGACGCCATCCCGAGCAGGTGCAGCAGATCGTTCGCCGGTCCAAGCGACTCGTGGAAGACCGTGCGCCAGATGACCGCCATGATCACCGGGGTGGTCATCATCGGTATCAGGAACAGGACGCGAAAAAAACGTCCCGCGCGCACGTCCCGCCACACCAGCAGGGCAAGGCCGAATCCAAGCAGGTACTGCAGCGCCACCGACCCGAGGGCCATCACCGCCAGCCGCGCGAACGACTCCCAGAAGCGCGTATCTTGGGCGAGGCGAAGGTAATTCGCGATGCCGATCCAGTCGAGCCCCGGCTGGGCGACGTCCCAGCTGGACAGGCTTACACGTATGGTAAAGAGCAGGGGGAAGAGGATGATCGCGACGAGCACGATCAACCCCGGCAGAACGAATATTGACTTGCCGCGATCTACGGACAAATGCGGCTCCCTGTTTGGGCAAATTCGTTGTGTGCGCTTCCCCCTGTCATCGTACTACTTGTTGTCTTCCAGTGCGACCACGTTGGCGTAGGCGTCGCGCACCTTGTCCTTGCCGATGCGCGCGACGATTTGTTTCCATTCCTTGGCCACGCCGTCCAGTGCTTCCTGCGGCGACTTCTGCCCGGCCATTGCTTCGGCCACGCCGGCGGCCATCGACGTCATGAACTGGTTCACGCCGGGCACGCGCAGGTCGAACACGCGATTCTTGCTCTTGTCCATGCCCGACAGCGTATCGACGTATTGCGTCGCCACCGACTTGTCCCAGCCGAGTTTGTCGGTCCAGAAGCTCACCTGGAAGTGCGCGTTGCGATACGGGTTGACGCCGAAGCGGCCGATCTGCAAATCATGCAGGGCGTTCGCCTCGTTGCTGAAGAAGCACAGATAGTCGAAGGCCATGTCTTTGTTCTTGGACGCTTTGGCCACCGCCGAGGTCCAGCCCCAGGTGATGTAGGGTGCAGTACTGGGCTCTTTGAATTTATCCCACTTCTTAGTATTGCGATTCCATACCTCGTAGCTGCCCGGCAGGGGAGCGGCGCCGACCTTGTTGCGGATCTTGCTGTTCGGCTCCATCGCCTGGATGAAGGCATCATCCCAGGAATAGCTCATCAGCGTCTGGCCGCCGCCGAAGGAGAAGATCTCATCGCCCAGGCCGAAGCTGTCTCCGCCCGGCGGGAAGTAGCGCTTCGCCTTGACGAACATTTCGAGCGCCCTGACGAAGCCCGGGGTGTTGATCAGCGGCTCCATCGTCTTCAGGTCGAAGAAGAAACCGCCTTTTACGTTCGGATTCTTGGCATACGCCGACGCCCGGCTGATGAAGGCCGAGAACATCAGGTCGTCGCGCTT
>JBQMQE010000010.1:28643-40613 GCA_052172655.1 Burkholderiales bacterium | reverse complement strand
TCGCCAGGAACTGCCTTCTGTCCATGATATTTCCTATTCAAATGCCGATCATTTACCGGATATCGCCGATCACTAGGTCTTCTTTCCCGAATGGCAGAATTCACAAGCCCTGCCTGCTTCCTTGCCCGCGCCCACTTGATGGCATTTCCAGCACTGCTTGTGTATTACGACTTTTGCGCTGAGCGTTTCATCCGCGATATTGACGGGATTGGTCCGATGGCAGCCGGAGCATGTGTATACCTTTTGTTTCACCTTTTCCGGTTCGTTGTGGCAAATCTCGCATTTGATCGAAGAAGATTTAAAGTAGTCGGGATGAGGTGTTGTCAATTTCTTCGCGTTAATCTGATGGTGACACTCGCCACATGCGATTGCGCGATCCTTGATGTGCATCTCATGCGTAAATGTCACTTCGCCTACGGATGAGGGAAAGGTTGTTACTGATGGAATCGCCAGGGTGTCGGATCTAGCGGGAAGGCTGGCGGCAAGCAGGATGATTATCGAGCCCGCTGCAACAACATACTTGAACATGGCAACCCCTTTCGGATATTCGACTGCGCGCCGCGCGTATGGATCAGGTCGTTATCTGTCGGCGGAGAAAGGCGTTGGCGAACGCTTCCACCAATCTTTCGTCCGCTTCTTGTTCTGCCGCCTTGTCCGCGCCCTTGCCGGCGGACGCGGCTGGGGCGCCTTCCTGCTCGATCCTTTTTGCGATTTCAGCGTACTTGTCAATTTCCTCGCGATACCAGTTAATGGTATCTGCACCGATTTTCAGGGAACGCAGTTCTTCCGCGAGATTGGACGGATCGATGCAGCACATCCAGCTCAGCTCAAACGGGCTTAGCGCGATCAGATCCGGATGTTCAACATGTTCCGTGTTTACCAGGGTCACCTTTCCGCTTATCGGGGAGACAATGTCAATGGTTTGAGAATTGTGCTTTATCGAAAAGAGCAGTTCGCCCTTCTTTACTTCTTTGTTCAGTTTGGGCAGCTCGACCTTGTCGATCTTCCTGATTATCTTGCGGACAAAGTCGTCGATTCCAATGCGGGCGATGCCGTTCATTTCCACATTCACCCAGGTGTGATTGCGCGAGATGAAGATTCCCGCGGGCACGTTGAATTCGTGTTGCGAACCGGACTCTTTGGTCGACGGGGTGAGCAGACGGACCGTCGGCTTCATTTCCCGCTCGATTCGGTCCCTGCGCTTTATCAGGGATTTGTTGAAGAACGCGATCAACTCGTCTTCGGTGAATGGCTTTTGCACATAATCCATTGCGCCGTATTTCATCGTTTCAACGGCAGTTTCAATCGATGCATAGCCGGTTATCACGATCACGTCGATATCCGGGCGCAGGTGTTTTACCGCCTTGGTTACCTCAAGTCCGTCCATTTCGGGCATCTTCAGGTCGGTAAAAACAAAGTCGTAATCGCGCTTTAAGATCAGCCCCAGAGCCTCCCGGCCTTTTTCCACGGTATCGATGCTATAGCCCGCAACGACGAGGATCTTTCTGAAACTGTCCAGGATTATCGGCTCGTCGTCTACGGCCAGTATTCTTGCTTTGGGGTTCTTTACTTCCACCCGTTTGAGTGTTTTCGCCTCCTCGGAATAATCGAGCTTCAGGCCGATATCGAGGGCCGCTTCGCGCTCTTTTCTGAGTTTCAGTTCCTGCTTTTTCTGGAAATATACGCGCAGCGAAAAGTCAACCAATATGAAAACAATTATCGTGACAACTACGATCAGTAAAACCATTTTGCGCCTCCGTTAAATGCGTGCCTTCTCACAGACTGCAAGGTCAGGGCTGCGTCCATATTTCCCTCTGTATCGATTCGATATTGCCGGCCGGATGCGTCGTGCGGGCCGGCAGACGGAACCGCGGAAGCCCCCGTGCACGTGGGCGGCAAAGCGGAAAGCGGCTCAACTTGATTCGTTTCGAGGTGTTCGCACTCGCCGCATAGCGCCAAGCGAGCGGATCGCAATGACCTGACGCACTTCTGGTGGTCATGTCGCACTGCGTGGACGAATGGCGGCGGTCTGACGGACACTGTTGTTTGGCAGCAGTTGTGAGCGATGCCGGACCCCGAAGATGTTGGGAGCATTCCGCAAATTCAGGCCAGCCGGATATTCGCAGTTTCGGCTCCGCGCCGGCACCCGCATTTGACGATTGTCAAAGTTTCATCGATCTTTCTTTTGAACCTATTCGACTTGCCTATGTAGAGCACCCGGCTGGCGCATGAGACATGGACGCAGATGCGCGGGTATATGCCGCGATACGCCGGATTGGGGGTGAAATCGCAGCGTGCCGGAGCCGTGTGCCCATGGCAAAGCACAGGGTGACGTTCGTCACCGGCCACGATCAAACTGCGAAGAACACGGCCACGCTAAGCCGGGAAAGTTGGGCGGAATTCCGGAGGCGCCGAGAGAGCCTCAGACTTAGGCGAGGCGCGAGTCGGAGTGTCACCTCGCTTGTGTTGGGGATTGAGACCGCCCGATGCGGCTACCGCAGGACTATTTGGCCATAATTACGTATGCGGACATTTCCCCGCGCATTCCAGCCGGCGATCAGGATGCGTCTGGATTTTGTTCCGTTCCGCGAACGCGGATGTCGTATTTCTTCATCAGCGCCTGGAAATTGGCGCGTTGCATCCCGGTTTCCTCGGCGCTCCTCGTTACGTTCCAGGCGTTGCGCTTTAGCGCCTCGAGGACGAACAGCTTCTCGATATTTTCGACCGACTTCTCCCGCGCGACTTTCTTGATGCGCTTGAGCTCGTCGCTGGTTCTGGGCACGTCCAGATCAAGCCGCAGCATGTCGACGATATTGGTCAGGTGGGCTTGGCGCACGACCCTGTCGGTCGCAAGGATCACCGCGCGGTGTATCGTATTCTCGAGTTCGCGTACGTTGCCGGGCCAGTCATAGTGCACCAGCGCACTCATCGCCCCTTCGGAAAACTCGATTACTTTTTTCCCCAGCTCCTCGTTGAAGACGTTGAGGAAATGGAAAGCCAGCGGGGCGATATCGTCGCGGCGATCCCGCAACGGCGGTATCAGGATCGGAAAAATATTGATGCGGTAGAAAAGATCCTCGCGGAAAGTCCCTGCCGCCACCATTGCCTTCAGGTCCTTGTTGGTGGCGGTGATCAGCCTGAAGTTGGCGCTCTGGGTGCGGGTATCGCCCACCGCCTTGAATTCGCGCTCCTGGATCACGCGCAGGAGCTTGGCCTGGGTGGAGAGCGAGATATTTCCGATTTCATCGAGGAACAGGCTTCCACTGTCGGCGACTTCGAACATGCCCTTCTTATTGACTACCGCTCCGGTGAATGCGCCCTTGATGTGGCCGAACATCTCGCTTTCCAGGAGATTTTCGCTGAGCGAGTTGCAGTCGACCGCGACGAAAGGCTTGTCCTTGCGCAGGCTGTTGTAGTGGATGGCGCGCGCGATCAGCTCCTTGCCGGTGCCGCTCTCGCCCGCGAGCATCACGGTGCTGTTGGTGGGCGCGCATTGTGCGATAAGGCGATAGACGTTCTGCATCTGCGGGCTGGACCCGATGATATTCTCGAAGCGGTATTTGGAACTGACTTCGCTCCTGAGTTCGAGGTTCTCTTGCAGCAGTTGTCGCCGCTCCAGCGCGCGTTTCACCACGAGCTTGAGCTCGTCCGGATCGAACGGCTTGGGCAGGTAGTCGAAGGCGCCGAGTTTCATCGAGCGCACGGCGGTCTCGATCTGGGACAGCCCGGTGACCATAATGACGTCGATGTCAGGATGCGTCTCTTTCACCCGGCGCAGGACTTCCAGGCCGTCCATTCTGGGCATCATGATGTCCAGGATGAGCACGTCGTAATGACTTTCGTCGATCTTCCTTAGCGCGTCCATGCCATCCTGGACCGCCTGTACTTCATATTCGCCGTCGTCGCCCAGAATGCGTAGGCAACTCCTGATCACGATCTCTTCGTCGTCGACCACCAGTATCCTGGCTTTCATTGACTGCTCCTGCTCACTTGCGCTTCGCCCGCGGGAGGTTCCACCGGGAGATAGATACTGAAGGTAGACCCCTTGCCGAGCGCGCTTGCCACCTCGATGGCCCCGCCGTGGGCTCTGACGATGCCGTGGCTGACCGACAGACCCAGCCCCGTGCCCTTGCCCACCTCTTTCGAAGTGAAAAATGGATCGAAAATCCGCTTGAGGTTTTTCTCCGGAATGCCGCAGCCGGTATCGATGATTGAAATTTCCACCATGGGCACCGGCGCCACACCGGGTTCGACGCTTTTCGGCTGCGCCAAGCGGCGCGTGCGAACGGTGATGCTGCCTTCGTGTTCGATCGCATGTTGGGCGTTGACCAGCATATTCATGATCACCTGCTTGATCAGGTCGGCGTCAACCCAGACCTGGGGTAGCTGCGGGTCCAGATCCATCGCAATTTCGATATCGCGGAAAGACGCGGGCCGTTCGATGATGCGCGCCGTATCTTCGATAACTTGGTTCAGGTCGGCGAAATTCTTTTCCGGTGTCTTCTCGCGCGCGAAATCGAGCAGCCTGCGGATGATGGCGGCGCAGCGCTTGGTCTCCCGGATCACCAGATCCAGATCTTCCGCGTCCGCGCTTCCATCCGGCATTTTCTTCCGCAACAAGGTGGTGAAGGTAAGCACGCCGGTAAGCGGGTTGTTCAGTTCATGTGCGATTCCCGCGGCAAGCAGCCCGACCGATGCCAGTTTTTCGGTGCGCGCCGTCTCGGCCTCCGCAATGCGCAATTCCTGCGTACGCTTCTCCACCTTCTGCTCCAGCGTGTGGCCCCATTCGCGCAACTCCGCCTGGGAATTTCGCAGCGCCGCGGTCATGGCGTTGAACGAGGCGGCCAATTGGCCGAACTCGTCCAGACTGCGCACCGGGATTGCCTGTTCCAGATTTCCGGAAGCCAGCCGCTTGGCCCCTGCCTCCAGGTCACGCAAGGGCACATAGACCAGGCGATGCACGAAAAAACCTACGCTGAGCGCGGCAATCAGGATGAATCCCAGGGACAAGGATGCCATCGAGATCGCGCTGGTTCGCATCTTCCGGTCGATGTCGTCGAGGGAGTAGACGATATCCAGAACACCGAGAACCGGCTGGGCCTTGCTGTGCACATGGCAGTTCGCGCTATAGCACGAGGGCTCGTTGCGAATCACGTCCATGCTGCCAAGCATGCGCCGGTTCGCCGACGTGCTGAATATTCGCGAGCGCTGGCTCTGTGGAACCTGCTCCAGGGGCGCGTCGCCGCGGTGGCAAAGGACGCAGGCCTCGGCCTTGCGATCCACCTTCAGCCCGAGTTCGGGCAGGTAGGTGGAGTGAATGATGGTGCCGTCCTTGTTCAGTATCCTGACCTTTTCGATGTTCCCCTGGTTGCCCACATCGCGGATGATGCTGTCCACATAATTGGGTTGATTCGTAAGCATGGCGAAGCGGGTGCTGTTCTTGATCACATCGGAGATCTGCGCGACGTGACTCACCGCTTCGCGCATCAGCTCGTCGCGCTGATGCCGCACGACGAGCGCGACGAATACCAGCATCGCCAGCGTCAGCGCGATCGCCAGGTAAGCGACAACCTTGAATTTGAGGGTTTTCGCGCGCATGCCGACGCCTACCCTTGCCTACGATCCAGAAGGAGTCGGCATTCGCTGTCGCGTCGGAAGAAAACCATGACCAGGGCGCTTAAGATGTCCAGATAGCCCGAGTATCCCAGAAATCATGAGGTTAGCAGTTCCGCAATGCCGCAAGTTTGACCGGCATCAAACTCGGGGGCAGGAAACCCCTTTCAATCCGATCCGGATGAACTCCGGGCGCGGCTTGGCCGCAAGCGCAGCGGTCTTGGCGAAATCCCGGCAGCGTCGGCAGGCCACGGGCGAGCCCGTTTGCCGTTCGGACTGGCATCAATCCGGCGGCACGGATAAACTCGACCCTGCCCATCGTGCCTAGGCAAAGCTGCCCTTGGGGCGGCTCGCCGGAAGCGTACCGGTTGCACGCTGCGAACACAACATAGCGGCGATACCAAGAGATAAAGCGCATATGCGGATTGCTAGCTGGAACGTCAACTCGCTCAAGGTGCGCCTGCCGCAGGTTCTGGACTGGCTGGCCAGGCAGCAGCCGGATGCGTTGTGCCTGCAGGAACTCAAGCTCGAGGACGCGAATTTCCCCGTAGCAGCGATCCAGGCCGCAGGTTACTTCGCAGCCTATTACGGCCAGAAGACTTATAACGGCGTGGCGATTCTCAGCCGCAAGCCACCGGAAAATATCGCATGCGGCATAGCCGGATTCGATGACCCGCAGCATAGGGTAATCAGCGCCGACGTCGATGGCGTGCGCCTGGTCTGCGCCTATGTGCCCAACGGCCAGAGCGTCGGTTCTGACAAGTACCGCTACAAACTCGACTGGCTAGCGGCGTTTTCCATCTGGCTTGAACGCGAATTGGCCCAGCATGCCCGCTTGGCCGTGCTGGGCGATTACAACGTCGCGCCCGAGGACCGCGACGTGCACGATCCGAAGGCATGGGAAGGTCAGGTCCTGGTGAGCCCGCCGGAACGCGATGCCTTTCGCCGCCTGATCGCGCTCGGCTTAGCGGACAGTTTCCGTTTGTTCGAGCAGCCGGAGAAATCCTACACCTGGTGGGACTACCGCATGAACGGCTTCAGGCGCAACCTCGGTTTGCGCATCGATCACATCCTGCTCAGCCGCGGCCTTGCGGCAAGCTGCGCCAGTTGCGCGATCGACCTCGAGCCGCGCCGGAACGAACGGCCCTCGGACCATGCGCCGGTGGTTGCGCAGATTACGGTTTAAAAAAAACGCCGGGGATACCCGGCGTTCCATAAATTTCCCGCGCTCGCTCAGTCGATCAACTCGTACGCCGGCAGGGTGAGAAACTCGACGTAATTATCGTCAGTGGTGATCTTTGCGAACAGTTCGGCGCCCTTCTCATACTTGCCCGCGTTCCAGGCCGCCTCACCCAGATGGGTTTTCACTTTGGGCAATTCCTCGGCGAGCAGGCTGCGGAACAGTTCTTTGGTCACCTTGCGGCCGTCGTCGAGCACGCCCTTGGGCGAGCGGATCCACTGCCAGATCTGCGAGCGCGAAATTTCCGCGGTAGCCGCGTCCTCCATCAGATTGAACACCGGCACGCAGCCGTTGCCGGCGAGCCAGGCGCCAAGGTACTGGATGCCTACCGAAATGTTGTAGCGCAGGCCGGCCTCCGTAATCGGTGTTTCCGGCTCGAAGTCGAGCAGCTCTTTCGCCGTGATATTCACCTCAGGACGCTGCCGGTCGTACTGGTTGGCTCCGGGCATGTACTGGTCGAACACTGCCTTGGCGATCGGCACCAGGCCCGGGTGCGCGACCCAGGTGCCGTCGCAGCCGTCCGTCACTTCGCGCAGCTTGTCTTCGCGCACTTTCGCCATCGCCGCCTCGTTCGCCGCCGGATCGTTCTTGATCGGGATTTGCGCCGCCATGCCGCCCATCGCAGGAGCATGCCGGCGATGGCAGGTCTTCACCAGCAACAGCGCATAGGCACGCATGAAGCGCGCGGTCATCCGGACGTGGACCCGGTCGGCGAGGCAGAACTCCTTGTGTGAACGGAATTTCTTGATGCAGGAAAACATGTAGTCCCAGCGGCCGATGTTCAGGCCGGCGGAATGATCGCGCAGTTCCCACAGAATCTCGTCCATCTCGAACGCCGCGAGCACCGTCTCGATCAGCACGGTTCCGCGGATCGAACCCTGCGGGACGTCGAGCTCGTATTGCGCCATCACGAACACGTCGTTCCACAGCCGCGCCTCGAGGTGCGACTCGAGCTTGGGCAGGTAGAAATACGGGCCGGTACCGCGCTTGAGCAGTTCTTTGGCGTTGTGGAAGAAGTAAAGCCCGAAATCGAAGATGCTGCCGGAGATCTGCTCACCGTCGATAAGCATGTGCTTCTCGTTCAGATGCCAGCCACGCGGTCGCGCCATCAGCACCGCGGTTTTGTCGTTCAGCTTGTATTTCTTTCCTTCCTGATCGAGGGTGATGGTGCGGCGCACTGCGTCGCGCAAGTTGATCTGGCCGTCCATCATATTGTGCCAGGCGGGCGTGTCGGCATCCTCGAAGTCCGCCATGAACACGGACGCGCCGCAGTTGAGCGCATTGATCACCATCTTGCGCGCGGTGGGGCCGGTAATTTCGACCCTGCGATCGAGCATGTCGGCGGTCTGCGGTGCAACTGTCCAATCGGCACTGCGGATGTTTGCGGTCTGCGGCAGGAAATCCGGCATCTTTCCCGCGTCGAACTCCTTCTGCCGCGCGCCACGCGCTGCCAGCAATTCCTGGCGGCGAGACTCAAATTTGCGGCACAGCTTGGCCACAAAGGCGACGGCCTCCGGGCTGAGGATCTGCGCGAATTCTGGGGTGATGGGCCCGTGGATTTCCACGCCGCCGGGAAATTGCTCGCTCATTGGTGGAACTCCGGGTTACGGAAAAAGGCGACCATTTTATTGTTCCGTGGCGTATTCAGCAAGACGAATCTGTTGCCGGATTGCGCAATTCCGGACCGCTTGGCGAACCGGACCGCTTGACGAACCAGGGTCGCAACGCCGTGCTTGCGCCGCCCCGTCAGGCGGCCTGGTCCGGACCGCCCTTGGCCTCCAGCCCCAGTTCGGCGATTTTGCGCGTGATCGTGTTGCGGCCCATGCCAAGCAAGCTCGCCGCCTCGATGCGCCGTCCCCCGGTGCGGGCGAGCGCCTTGGCTATTATGGCTTTTTCGAAAGCCTGCGCAAACTTGTCCAACACAGCGGTCTCGCCACGCGCAAAGGCGCGATCGACCTCGCGCTCCAGCGCGCCCACCCAGTCCGATTCCGGCGCCTTGCCGCCCGCGAGCTTCAACTCCGCCGGCAGGTCGGCGATCTCTATGGCCTGAGTCGGCGCCATGACGGTCAGCCAGTGGCACAGGTTTTCCAGCTGGCGCACGTTGCCCGGGAAATCCTGCGCGGCCAGGTAATCCATCGCCTCAGTCGACAGGCGTTTCCCCTCTACGCCCAGTTCGCGCGCGTTTTTCGCGAGGAAGTGCTTCGCCAGCAAAGCGATGTCCTCGCGCCGCTCGCGCAGGCTAGGCAGGCGCAGCCGGATCACGTTGAGACGGTGGAACAGGTCCTCACGGAACAAGCCTAGTCTTACGCGTTCTTCCAGGTTCTGGTGCGTGGCCGCGATCACCCTCACATTGGCCTTGATCGGCTGGTGGCCGCCGACGCGATAAAACTGGCCGTCGGAGAGCACGCGCAACAGGCGCGTCTGCAATTCCGCCGGCATGTCGCCGATTTCATCGAGGAACAGTGTGCCGCCCTCGGCCTGCTCGAAGCGGCCGCGCCGCATCGCCTGCGCGCCGGTGAAAGCGCCGCGCTCGTGACCGAACAATTCCGATTCGAGCAGGTCCTTCGGCATCGCTGCGGTGTTGATTGCCACGAAGGGTTTCGCCGCACGGCCGGAGTGGCGATGCAGCGCCAGCGCCACCAGCTCCTTGCCGGTGCCCGACTCGCCGGTAATCAGCACGGTGGCGTTGGATTGCGACAGCCTGCCGATGGCGCGAAATACCTCCTGCATCGACGGCGCGTGGCCGAGGATTTCGGGCGAGTTCTCGCGCGCCTGCTCGCCTTCGATCTCGCGCATGCTCTCGCCTATGGCGCGGCGAATCAGCTCCACCGCCTGATCCACATCGAACGGCTTGGGCAGGTATTCGAATGCGCCGCCCTGGAATGCCGCCACCGCCGACTCGAGGTCCGAGTAAGCGGTCATGATGATAATCGGCAGTCCGGGATGACTCTGCTTGATGGTTTGCAGCAGTTCCAGTCCGGAAGCGCCGGGCATGCGGATATCGGACACAAGCACCTGCGGCGCGCCCTGTTTCAGTGCAGCCAGCGCCTCCTGTGCCCCGGCGAAAGTCTTGTAGGGGATGCTCTCGCGCGCCAACGCTTTTTCAAACACCCAGCGTATCGATCGATCGTCGTCAATAATCCAGACTGGTTTCATATCTCGGTAGTGGCCAATGGACGATGGGAACCGGGCAAGCGCGGGAAAACTCCGCTCTCAGCGATCACTCATCGTCCATTGCCCATTTACTCCAGTGGCAGCATGATCGTAAAGCAGGTACGGCCTGGCCTGCTATCGCACTCGATCGTGCCTTGGTGATGCTGCACGAAAGTCTGCGACAGCGTCAGCCCCAGTCCGCTACCGCCGTCGCGGCCCGACACCAGAGGATAGAAAATCCGCTCGCGCAGCTCCTCCGGAATTCCCGGGCCGTTGTCTACCACTCGCAATTCTAATGCCAGCTTATGGCGTTGCTTGGCCAGCGTCACCTGGCGCGCGGCGCGCGTACGAAACTGTATCTCACCATTCCCGTTCAGGGCCTGCGCTGCGTTGCGCACTACATTGAGTACCGCCTGTATCAACTGCTCCTTGTCACCATGCAGATCGGGCAGACTGGCATCGTAGTCGCGCTCGATGCAGATACCGTCCGGGAATTCGGCCAATACCAGGCTCCTGACGCGTTCCAGTACTTCGTGGATATTCAGCGGTGCAATCTGTGGCGGGCGGTGCGGTGTGAGCAGCCGGTCCATCAGCACCTGCAAGCGGTCGGCTTCCTTGATGATGACTTGGGTATATTCGCGCAACTCGGGCCGTTCCAGTTCGCGCTCGAGCAGTTGTGCCGACCCGCGCAAGCCTCCCAGCGGATTTCTGATCTCATGCGCGAGGTTGCGGATGAGCTCGCGGTTTGCCTGTTGCTGATCCATCTGTCGCTGCTCGCGCGCGAGCTTGAGTTGCTGCTCCATCGGGCGAAACTCGATCAGAAACTGCGCGGCGCTAGTCTCTGTCGGCGTGATCAGGCAATTCAGATGCAGGCTCGCCTGCCCCGGGCGCGTCAGGGTCAGGTCGCGGCCGGTATAACTCCAGTTATCCCCCAGAACGTTATTGAGGCTGGCGATGAGCTCGCGCGTATCGGTGAACAGCTGCGCCAAAGCCTGGCCGGCCACGTTTTTCAGGCTGAACGCGAACAGATCCTCGGCGGCAGGGTTGGCGTGGACGACCCGCAATTCATCGTCCACCAGAATGACCGGGGTAGCGAGCAGATCGAGGCCGGAAAAGGAGCTGGCAGCCATATCGGGTCAGTGCGGAGCAGTGGATGCAAAACCGGGGGAGGCAGCGCAATCGTTGCGCCGGCGAAAAACCCACTTACTTGACGTTGTCGAGCTCTCTTTTCAGCGCCGCAACATTCTTCTCGTGCCGCTCCACCTCGTCCTTGTATTTCTGCAAGCGGTCGAGAACCCGCTGGTAATTTTTCTCGCCGCCGGTGCGGATCGATTCCTGTTGGGTCAGCTCGGCCTTGGCCTGCGTTAGCGCTTTCTCCTCGCCGCTGAGTTCCTCCTCCAGAATTCTGCGCCGGGCGTCATCGCGGTTTCTCTGGGTAGCCGGATCGACCCTGGGAAAGCCTGCCGGCGAGGGAGTCTCCTTGGCGGCGCGCGCAGCCGGGATCGCCGGAACCACCGAAATCTCGCGCATCACCACGGTGCAATTCTTGCCCTTGGTCTGTTCCTTCATGTTGGTGTAGGTAGCGCGGCCGTTCGCGTCCATACATTTGAATGTATCCGCCCATGCCGGTAGCGCAAGCGCAAGCGCAAACGTCAAAGGGGCCGCCAATCCCAAACACCTGATGACGCTGAGAGGCCGTTTCAGAATTACCGAAACGGCCTCCAATTCAGGAAATCCCCTCGTTTTGTAATGAGCTCTACGAGCCATGATCCCGACACCATTAACACGGAAGTTTAGTCTATGCCAATATCAGGCTGATTTCAAATCGCTTTTAGCCCTGCGACCGCATTGACCGACACCGATTCGCAGCGCTGTCTAATTGCGAAATAAAAAAAGGCGGGAATCTACCCGCCTTTTTTTCGTCGGACCGGGCTATCAGCTGCTGTAGTACATGTCGAACTCGA
>JBQMQE010000010.1:0-28633 GCA_052172655.1 Burkholderiales bacterium | reverse complement strand
GGCCCGCGCCTTGCGTCAGCGTCCTGATGGGAGGATCAGACGCTGTAGTACATGTCGAACTCGAGCGGGTGGGTGGTCATGCGGAACCTGGTGACCTCTTCCTGCTTCAGCGCGATATAGGCATCGAGCATGGCTTCGGAGAACACCCCGCCGCGAGTCAGGAACTCGTGGTCCTTGCCCAGATGTTCCAGCGCCATTTCCAGCGAAGAGCAGACATTCGGCACTTTCTTTGCCTGCGAAGCCGGCAGATCGTACAGGTTCTTGTCGATCGGATCACCGGGGTGGATCTTGTTCTGCACGCCGTCCAGGCCGGCCATCAGCATTGCAGTGAACGCGAGATAGGGGTTGGCCGTCGGATCGGGAAAGCGCACTTCGACGCGGCGCCCCTTGGGGTTGGTTGCATACGGAATGCGGCAGGCCGCCGAGCGGTTGCGCGACGAATAAGCAAGGTTGATCGGCGCCTCGAAACCCGGCACCAGTCGCTTGTACGAGTTGGTGCCCGGATTGGTGATCGCGTTCAGTGCCTTGGCGTGCTTGATGATGCCGCCGATGTAGTACAGCGCAAAATCCGACAGGCCGGCGTACTTGTTGCCGGCGAACATGTTCTCGCCGCCCTTCCAGACAGACTGGTGCACGTGCATGCCCGAACCGTTGTCGCCGACCACGGGCTTGGGCATGAAGGTGGCAGTCTTGCCGTAGGAGTGCGCCACGTTCCATACCGTGTACTTGAGGATCTGCAGCCAGTCAGCACGCTTTACCAGTTTCTCGAACTTGGTCCCGATTTCGCATTGGCCGGGCGCCGCCACTTCGTGGTGATGTACCTCGACCTCCACACCCTGTTGCTCCATCGCCAGGCACATGGCATTGCGCATGTCCTGCAGCGTATCCACCGGCGGCACCGGAAAATAACCGCCTTTCACCGCCGCGCGATGGGCCATGTTGCCGCCTTCATACTCCTTACCCGTCGACCAAGGCGCCTCTTCGGAATCGATTTTCACGAAACAGCCGGACATGTCCACGTTCCAGGTCACCGAATCGAAAACAAAAAACTCGGGCTCGGGACCAAAGTAGGCGGTGTCGCCCAGACCGGTGGACTTGAGGTAGGCCTCCGCGCGCTTGGCGATCGAGCGCGGGTCGCGGTCATAGCCCTTGCCGTCGGAGGGCTCGATCACGTCGCAGGTGATGTTGAGCACGGTTTCGTCGGTGAACGGGTCCAGGCGTGCGGTATCGGCTTCGGGCATGAGCAGCATGTCGGAGGCTTCTATCCCCTTCCAGCCGGCGATCGACGAACCGTCGAAAGCATGACCGTCTTCGAACTTTTCCATGGTGAACTGCTTGGCCGGAACGGATACATGCTGTTCCTTGCCGCGAGTGTCGGTGAAGCGCAGATCGACGAATTTCACCTCCTTGTCCGTGATCTGTTTCAATACCTCGGCTGGGGACATAGCCATTTACATCTCCTCAAGTAGCGGTTAATGACAATAGATTTTGGGAAACGGAGGGTAATACAGCAGAAAACATGCCATCCGACGATATACGAGCAGAGCATTGTGCCACAAGGGAAGTCGGATTGTGAATACAGGCAAGCCTGCTCTGATTTGGTGCAAAACCACACTGTCTGCACCGGCTTTGTGCATGGCCCGGGCATTTGAAAATTGGTGCTGTTTTCCTGGCTCTCCGGCTTATACTTTGTCATCAACAAACCGCCCTGCCGGCAGATCATCATGGAAGCTCCGCAAGAAATCCTCGCCAAAGCGCGCGCGCGGGCGCAAGAACTGAAGCTGCCCTACGCCGGCGCACTGCTGCCGGCCGAGGCGCATACCCTGATGCAAAGCCTGCCTGACGCCAAGCTGGTTGATATACGCAGCCGCGCCGAACTCGAATGGGTAGGGGAGATCCCGGGCAGCGTGGCAATCGAATGGAATCGCTGGCCCGGCGGCAGCCGCAATCTCGATTTCATCGCCGAATTCGAAGCGTTGATCGACAAGAGCTCGACCGTCATGCTCCTTTGCCGCAGCGGCGTACGCTCGCACCACGCCGCCATCGCCCTGACCCGGCAGGGCTACGACCATGCCTTCAATGTGCTGCAAGGCTTCGAGGGCGACAAAGACCCAAGCGGCCAGCGCAACAGCCTGGGCGGATGGCGCGCGGCCGCTCTGCCGTGGAAGCAGGGCTGATCGTCGATTATTCTGCATTAAGAACCCGTAACAGAAGTCATTTTGTTTCGGCCTGACTTAGGCGAGCACGAGGGGAGGCGCCGATCCGCATTCCGACGGCGCGATCGCCGCATTCTAAGTTCGACGCTGGCTTTCCGGGCGCGCGGGCGCCGGAGTCCACGCAGTCAGTGCGCGGTCCAGTTCACCATGCCCGAGTAGGCGGTGCCCAGCACCACCAGCCCGAAAGCGATGCGATACCAGGCAAATGGCGTGAAATCGTGGCTTGAGATGTAGCGCAGCAACCAGCGCACGCACAGGAACGCCGAGATAAACGCGGAGATGAACCCGACCGCCCACATGCCGATATCATCGAATGCGAGCAGCGAGCGCTCCTTATACAGTTGGTAGGCGGAGGCGGCGAACAAGGTCGGGATGGCGAGGAAGAACGAAAACTCGGTCGCCGCCTTGCGCGACAGGCCGAACAGCAAGCCACCGATAATGGTGGCACCGGAGCGCGAGGTCCCGGGAATCAGCGCCAAGGCCTGAGCGAAACCCAGTTTCAGCGCATCGGTCCAGCGCAGGTCCTCCACCTCGAGGATGCGCACCGTGTGCTCGCGCCTTTCCGCCCACAGGATAACGAAGCCGCCGACGATGAAAGCCAGCGCCACCGGCACCGGCTGGAACAGTTGCGCCTTGATCGCTTTGCCGAACGCCAGTCCCAGCACTGCGAGCGGCACAAAGGCGACGGCGAGATTGAGGGCGAAGCGCTGTGCCTCAGGCTTCGAGCCCAGGCCCGAGATCACGGCGAAAAGCTTGGCCCGATATTCCCAGCACACCGCCAGGATGGCGCCGCACTGGATCACGATCTCGAACAGCTTGCCCCTGTCATCGTTGAAATCGAGCAGGTCGCCGGCGAGGATGAGATGGCCCGTGCTCGACACCGGCAGGAATTCGGTGAGACCCTCGACCACCCCGAGTATCAGCGCTTTGATGAGTATGACTATGTCCATGGGCCGCATTGTAAGCGCTGGCGGCGGCCCGCATCCGTTAGGGCAGTAATAAATTGCGCTCGCCGGCATCGCCTGTTGCGGGCGCTGCATAAAAAACGGCGCGTGAACGCGCCGTTTTCCCCGAAGAGGAAAGTGCTCAGGCTTTGGAATAGATTTGAGCGCCCTTCTTGACGAACTCCACCGCCTTTTGTTCCATGCCCTTCGCCAATGCCGCCTGCTCGTCCACGCCCTGGGCCGCGGCGTAGTCGCGCACGTCCTGGGTTATTTTCATGGAGCAGAAGTGCGGGCCGCACATGGAGCAGAAGTGCGCGACCTTGGCACTGTCGCGGGGCAGGGTCTCGTCATGGAACTCGCGCGCCTTGTCCGGATCGAGGCCGAGATTGAACTGATCCTCCCAGCGGAATTCGAAGCGCGCCTTGGACAGCGCATTGTCGCGGATCTGCGCGCCGGGATGGCCCTTGGCCAGGTCGGCCGCGTGCGCCGCGATTTTGTAGGTGATGATGCCGTCCTTGACGTCGGCCTTGTTCGGCAGGCCCAGGTGCTCCTTGGGCGTGACATAACACAGCATGGCGGTGCCGTACCAGCCTATCATCGCCGCGCCGATGCCGGAGGTGATGTGGTCGTACCCCGGCGCGATGTCGGTGGTGAGCGGCCCCAGGGTATAGAACGGTGCTTCCTTGCAGTCGCGCAACTGCAGGTCCATGTTCTCCTTGATCATGTGCATCGGCACGTGGCCCGGGCCCTCGATCATCACCTGCACGTCGTGCTTCCAGGCGACGTCGGTAAGCTCGCCCAGCGTCTTCAGCTCGCCCAACTGCGCCTCGTCGTTGGCATCGTAAATCGAACCGGGGCGCAGGCCATCGCCCAGGGAAAAAGCGACGTCGTAGGACTTCATGATGTCGCAAATGTCCTCGAAGTGCGTGTAGAGGAAACTCTCCTTGTGGTGCGCCAGGCACCACTTGGCCATGATCGAGCCGCCGCGGCTGACGATGCCGGTCATGCGCTTGGCCGTGAGCGGCACATAGCGCAGCAGCACCCCGGCGTGAATGGTGAAATAGTCCACGCCCTGCTCGGCCTGTTCGATCAGGGTGTCGCGGAAGATGTCCCAGGTGAGCTCCTCGGCCTTGCCATCGACCTTTTCCAGCGCCTGGTAAATGGGCACGGTGCCTATGGGCACGGGCGCATTGCGGATGATCCATTCCCGCGTTTCATGGATGTGCTTGCCGGTGGAGAGATCCATTACCGTGTCGCCGCCCCAGCGTATGGACCAGGTCATTTTCTCGACTTCCTCGCCGATGGACGAACCCAGCGCCGAATTGCCGATGTTGGCGTTTATCTTTACCAGGAAATTGCGGCCGATGATCATCGGCTCGGACTCCGGGTGATTGATGTTGGCCGGGATGATGGCGCGCCCGCGCGCCACTTCGTCGCGCACGAATTCCGGCGTGATCTCTTCCGGAATGGCGGCACCGAAGGACTGGCCCGGGTGCTGGCGCGCCATTAGCTCGGCCAGCTTGGCTCCCTGCGGCCCCGAGGCGCGCAGGCTTTGGATGTATTGCCGGCGCTGCAGGTTCTCGCGGATGGCGATATATTCCATTTCCGGTGTGACCATGCCGCGGCGCGCGTAGTGCATCTGCGATACGTTGATGCCGGGCTTGGCGCGCCGCGGCTTGCGCTGCAGGTTGAAGCGCAACTCGGCGAGCATGGGATCGAGCAGGCGCTCGACGCCAAATTTGGACGTCGGCCCGGAAAGCGCCTCGGTATCGGCGCGCTGTTCTATCCACTTTGCGCGCAGCGGCGCCAAGCCGTTGCGAATGTCGATTTTCGCAGCCGGATCGGTGTAGGGGCCGGAGGTGTCGTAGACGAAAATAGGCGGATTTTTCTCCGCGCCGAAGGAAGCCGGCGTGTCGGCTTGGCTGATCTCGCGCATCGGCACCTGGATATCGGGCCGGCTGCCCTGCACATAGACCTTGCGCGAGTTCGGCAGCGGCTGGACCGCAGCGTCGTCCACGTGGGCGGTGGCGGCGATGAATTTCGGGTTGGCGTTCATAAGTCGCTCCTAGTGACCACAGGGGCGAAGGCAGGAGGGAGGTCTGCTCACGCTTCCCTGCGGCGGCATTATCCGCATCAGGTTCTAAGGGACTCTCTCACCCGCGCCGCAAGTTTCAGCTAGCCGCACAGGACCCCTAACGTTAGGCAGTCAAGATACCGTAATCGCGCGAGCTTTGCAATGTGCGGCAACCGCGGCAATCGCGGGCGCTGGATCGGAGCCCGGCGCAGCCCTGACTACCTGGATTTGCCTTCGGCGCCTGCTTCAACAACGGCATCCAGCTTCATCTGAAAGGACGGGGCGCCAATGAATCCTGCACCCTTGCGCTTCTCCGCTAAGCCGCACCCCATTTCCTTCCCACTCTCCGACATGGCGAGCCCGAAACGCAGTCCGCGGATTGCTGCTTACGCGCCAGGATGCGCCCGCGCAAGCACACTCGAGCGGCCTTGATCAACGCGCACGAAACGCCCCCCTCCGACCGCGGCACCCACGGCAGTCCGGTCCGGCTCGCGCCCCGTCACCTGTTCAAGGCGCGCGCGGTCCAGGATGCGGATGAGTTTCTGCTGCACGGCCATCAGTCCTTCCTCCTGGAATCTGGAAAAAGTGCGGCTGACGGTTTCCAACTTCAGGCCGAGATAGCTGCCGATCTCCGCGCGCGTCATGCGCAAATTGAATTCCGAGCGCGAGTAGCCGTGCGCCCCGAGGCGCTGCGACATATCGAGCAACATCGTCGCCAGGCGCTGCTCGGCATTCATGGTGCCCAGCTGCAGCATCAATCCCTGCTCGCGCACAATTTCGCGGCTCAACAATTTGTTCAATTGGCGCTGCAGGCTTGGGAATTCCTGCGCCAGCGCCTGCAATCCGGCAAAGGGAATGGCGCAAACCTCGCTGTCCTCCTGTGCCACGGCAATGCAGGCATGCCGCTCAGCGCCGATGCCGTCGATGCCCAGGACTTCGCCCGCGATCAGGTACCCGGTCACCTGATCGCGGCCGTCCTCGAGCATGGAAATGGTCTTGAAGAAGCCATAGCGCAAGCCATATAGCGAGGTGAAGCGATCGCCGGCGCGGTACAGGCTCGCGCCGCGCCGCACGCGCAAGCGACTGAACACCAGCCGGTTGGCGAGCTCCATCTCGGAGCGGCTCAGACCGCAACAGGGCACGCACAACCCGCGCAAGTTGCAACTCAGACATGTACTCTTGCATTGCGCGACACTGCCCGACGTAGGGACAGCCGCAGGATCGATCGGCGCGCGGCGCCGGGCGGGTGGAATCCGTACTGAGGGACTGGTTGTCATAATTCTCTCAAGTAAGTCGGCAGCCAACGTCGGTGCCAAGCACTGCGAATCACGCGGGGACTTTGTCCAGCTGCAAAGCCTTTGTGTAGCGGCAAAGCTTATGGCAGGAAATTTGCGGCGTATGTGCGCGGGCGCACATAACCTGCGCAGCCTAAAGCGGTTCGCATCGCTGGGAACCGGCGCCGCGGTTCCGCCAACGGCGCCCGGGCCAATACTGCAGGAACCGCGAACACCCATAAATATTTCCGTTCCATGCTTCCGTTCCGGTTTCATGAAGCATCAACTGCGGGATGCGTTTGACTCCTGAGCCGAATCCGTTTATATTACTGACCGGTCAGTTATATATAACGCTATGAACGCCCCCGAGAAAAAACCGCAGCCGCGCTGGGCGCGCCGCAAAGATGCGCGCCCCGAGGAAATAATCGCCGCCGCGCTGGACCTGTTCGTCGAGCGCGGCTACGCGACAACCCGCCTGGACGACGTCGCCGCCCACGCGGGAGTGAGCAAGGGCACGCTGTACCTGTATTTCGAGAACAAGGAAGACCTGTTCAAGGCGGTGGTGCGCGGCAACGTGCTGCCGGTGCTGCAACATGGTGAAGATCTGGTGGAAAAGTTTTCCGGTACTTCCACCGACCTGGTGCGGCAACTGGTGCGCGGCTGGTGGGAACTGACCGGATCGACCAAAATCGCCGGCATTCCGAAGCTCATCATTGCGGAAGCCGGCAACTTTCCGGATCTCGCCAAGTTCTATTACGACGAGGTGATCCTGCGCGCCCTGTCCATGTTCCGCCGGGTGCTGCAGCGCGGCGCCGACGCTGGCGAGTTCCGCGAGGTCGACGCCGACCACCTGGTGCATGTGGCGCTCGCACCCCTGGTGATGCTCGCGGTGTGGCGCCACTCATTCGCCTGCTGCGAGCCCGAACAGCTACAGCCGGAGCGCTACCTGGACGCCTATCTGGATATGCTGTTGCACGGCCTGCGCAAGCCGCAGGCGCAGGAGAAAAAACATGCCCGCAAGAAAAATTAGACGCTGGTGGCTGGCGGCTGGCAGTCTTGCCGCCGCCGTTATCGCCACCGTTCTCGTCACCTACGACAACAGCGTTGCCTCGGCCCAACCCGCTAGCGCAGCGGTGATCGAGTTCGCGACGAGCGACCTGGTGCAGCCGCAGACGCGCGAACTGCGCCTGTCGATTTCCATCACCGGCACGCTGCAACCGCGCAACTGGACCACGGTCAAGGCCAAAGTTTCGGGTGAGTTAAAGACGATACTGGTGCGCGAGGGCGAGGCCGTCCGCCCCGGACAAGTGCTGGCGCGCATCGATGCCCAGGACGCCGAAGCGCGCCTGGATGAAAAAATTGCCGACCTCGAGGCCGGTCGCGCCCAGTTGGCGCTTGCGCAAAAGAACCGCGCCAACAACCTGGCGCTGCTGCAGCAGAAGTTCATATCGCAAAACGCATTCGATAGCGTGCAAAGCAGCTACCAGGTGTCGGAAGCAAAGTTGAAGGCGCTGGAGGCGCAGGTCGCATTGGCGAAAAAAGCGCTTGCCGACACCGTGGTCAGCGCGCCGCAGGCGGGTATCGTGTCGCAACGCCACGCCCAGCCGGGGGAAAAACTGCCGGTCGACGGCAAGATAGTCACGCTGGTGGACCTGGCCGAAATGGAAGTCGAGGCTGCAGTACCCGCGAGCGATATTCCCAGCATTCGCGTCGGGCAGGAGGTGCACTTCCGCGTCGAGGGCTTCGGCGAGCGCGAGTTTCACGGCCGCATCGACCGCATCAATCCGGCGACACAAACCGGTTCGCGCTCCATCCTCGTATATGCCGTGCTGCCCAACCGCGATAGCGCGCTCAAAGGCGGCATGTTCGCCAAAGGCAGCGTGACGCTGAGCCGGATCGAATCGGCGCAAGTGCTGCCGCTTTCCGCTGTGCGCGAGGAAAACGGCAAGGCCTACGTGCTGCGCGTAGACAACGACAGGCTGGAGCAGCGCGCAGTGAAACTCGGCCTCAGGAACGCGGACGAGGGCGTGGTGCAGATCGTCGACGGCCTGGACGCGCAAAGCCGGGTGGTCCGCAGCAACTCGGGCACGTACAAGACCGGTAGCGTAGTGAGAGTCGCGCCGGCGCGAAACTAAGAACCTGCTGCAAAATGAATTTTGCAGCAGTCCGATGCAGGGGAGCTTGAGGGGAAATATCCCCCCATCTTGAAACAGAATCTGAGCCGCGCAGCGCTGCTCGAACGGAAATCTCACGCCATGTGGTTCACCCGCATCTCGATTAAGAACCCGGTATTCGCCACCATGATGATGGCGGCGTTTCTAGTGCTGGGCCTGTTCTCCTACCAGCGGCTCGCGGTCGAGCAGTTTCCGAACATCAACTTCCCGGTGGTAGTGGTGCAGACCGAGTATCCGGGGGCCTCGCCGGAAAGCGTGGAGACGGACATCAGCCGCAAGATCGAGGAAGCGATCAACACCATCAGCGGCATCAAGACGCTTTCTTCTCGCTCCTACGAAAGCCTGTCGGTGGTAATCGCCGAATTCGACCTCACGGTCGATCCGGCCGTCGCCGCACAGGACGTGCGCGAGAAGGTGGCCGTGGTCAAGGTCGGCTTCAGGAAGGAGGTGAAGGAGCCGCGCGTCACGCGCTTCAACCCGGACGACCTGCCGATACTTTCGCTCGCGCTGCGCTCGGACGACCGGCCGCTGCGGGAACTCACCACGCTCGCCGACCAGGTGATCAAAAAGCGCATCGAGACCGCGCGCGGCGTCGGCCAGGCAACCCTGGTGGGCGGCGTCAAACGCGAAATTCAGATCTTCCTCAAGCCCGCCGAAATGGAATCCCTGAGCGTGGGCATCGACCAGGTAATAGCCGCGGTGCGCAGCGAAAACCAGGAACTGCCCGCGGGCGCGGTCACGACGCGCGAATCGGAGAAGCTGGTTCAGGTGCAGGGGCGTATCGTCCGGCCAGAGCAGTTCAACCGCATCATCGTCGCCCGCCGCGGCGGCCAGCCGGTGACCCTGTCGCAGGTCGCCACCGTGGTCGACGGCCAGGAGGAAGAGGAAAGCGCGGCGCTGGTGAACGGCAAACGTGTCGTATCGCTGGACATCATCAAATCGCAAAGCGCCAACACCATCGACACGGTGGACAACGTGATGCAGGTGGTAGCCGCGCTGAAGCAGCAGTTGCCCGCCGGCGTCACACTGGAAGTCGTGCGCGACACCTCGCGCGGTATTCGCAACTCGGTCAACAACGTCAAGCACACCCTGCTCGAAGGCGCGGCGCTCACCATCCTCATCGTGTTCCTGTTCCTCAACTCCTGGCGCAGCACGGTGATCACAGGTCTCACCCTGCCGATTTCCCTGATCGGCACCTTCCTCGTGATGTATGCGGCGGGCTTCACCATCAATATGCTGACGCTGATGGCGATGAGCCTGTGCGTCGGCCTGTTGATCGACGACGCCATCGTGGTGCGCGAGAACATCGTGCGCCACCTCGCCATGGGCAAGAGCCACCACGATGCCGCGCTCGAGGGTACCCAGGAAATCGGCCTGGCGGTGATGGCCACGACCTTCAGCATCGTCGCGGTGTTCCTGCCGGTCGGCTTCATGGGCGGCATCATCGGCAGGTTCTTTCATCAGTTCGGCATCACCGTGGCGGCGGCGGTGCTGCTGTCGATGTTCGTCAGCTTCACCCTCGACCCGATGCTGTCCTCGATCTGGTACGACCCGGCGGCGCACGGCGTGCACGGCAAGGGCCGGTTCGCGCGCATGCTGTCCTGGAACGAGCAGGCGATCCAGCGCGTCAGCCTGCGCTACTCGGTGCTGCTTTCCTGGTCGCTCGCGCACAGAAAGAGCGTAATCGCCATCGCCCTGGCAAGTTTTCTCGCCGCCTTCGCGCTGGTGCCGAAGATAGGCTCGGAATTCGTGCCCGAGGCCGATCTGGCTGAAATCATGGTGCAATTGAACACCCCGGTGGGGTCCTCGCTCGAATTCACCCAGGGCAAGGTGCAGCAGGCGGAGGGCGCATTGCGCGAATTTCCCCAGGTGATTTACACCTACGCCACGGTCAATACCGGAACCACGCCAGGCAAGAATTACGCTACCATTTTCGTCAGGCTGCTGGACCGCAGCCAGCGCGCCGCCACGCTGAAGCAACTGCAGAAGCCGATGCGCCAGCGCCTGCAGCAAATCGCCGGCATTGAAGTCACCAACCTCGGCGTCTACGCGCCGGTCGGCAGCGGCAAGCCGCTGCAGGTCTCGGTACAGGGCGCGGACATGGCGGAAATCGAGCGCCTATCGCGGGAGGTGAAGAAGGTCATGGGAAAAATCGACGGCCTGGTCGATATAGACTCCAGCCTCAAGGCCGCCAAACCCACCGTGGCGGTGCGCGTCAACCGCGAACTGGCGAGCGACCTGGGCGTGGGCGTGGGCAAGATCGGCGAGGCGCTGCGACCGCTGCTCGCGGGCGAGGCGGTCTCCAGTTGGCGGGCGCCCGACGACGAGAACTACGACGTCAAGGTGCGGCTGCCGAAAGGCGAGCGCGAGAACCGCGGAGACCTGGGGCGCATTTACATCGCCAGCAACCAGGCGGGCGCCGACGGCAGCCCGAAAATGGTGGCGCTGCGCCAGGTCGCCGAGTTCGTGCCCACGCTGGGCGCCACCCAGATCAATCGCAAGGACCTGACGCGCGAGGTGCTGGTCACCGCGAATGCGCTTGGCCGGCCGGCGGGCGACCTGGGCAAGGAAATCATCGCGCAACTGGCCAAGATTCCGACCCAGCCGGGCTATCGCTTCGTCATGGGCGGCTCGACCAAGGATATCCAGGAGACCATGGGCTATGCGCTGTCGGCGCTGCTGCTGGCGGTGATTTTCATCTACCTGATTCTCGCCAGCCAGTTCGGCTCCTTTCTGCAGCCGGTGGCGATCATGATGTCCTTGCCGCTGTCCCTGATCGGGGTGCTGCTCGCGCTGCTGATCGCGCGCTCGACGCTGAATATTTTTTCCATCATCGGCTTCGTCATGCTGATGGGCCTGGTGACCAAGAACGCGATTCTGCTGGTGGACTTCACCAACCAGTTGCGCGCCGCGGGCCGGGACCGAACACAGGCCATTCTCGAGGCCGGACGCATCCGGCTGCGACCCATCCTGATGACCACCTTCGCCATGGTATTCGGCATGATTCCGCTGGCACTGGGCATCGGCGAGGGCTCGGAGCAGCGCGCGCCGATGGGGCATGCCGTGATCGGCGGCATTATCACCTCCACCCTGCTCACCCTGGTGGTGGTGCCGGTGATCTACACTTATCTGGACGATCTCGCACGCTGGGCGCAGGGCAGGTTCGGCTCCGGACGGACCGCGGATGCGGCGCATCCCAAACGCGATGCGCATGGCGCTGCCTAGAATGGCGCCGCGGCAGCCGCAGGTCCCGCCGCCGCGCGTACCGAGGCGGCGTGGGTATGTGACAAGCGTCACAAGAAAGCCGTGCAAACGATGCTAAAATCCACATTCGTCAACTTACCTGTGCGAGCCGATCTGCCATGTCTGCGATGAACATCGAACAAGCCCGTTTGAACATGATCGAATACCAGATCCGGCCGTGGGAGGTGCTGGACCAGGAGGTGCTGGACCTGCTCTACGCGGTCAAGCGCGAGGATTTCGTGCCTCCGGCCTACCGCATGCTCGCCTTCTCCGATCTGGAGATTCCCATAGGCCAGGGCGAGCGCATGTGGCAGCCCAAGCTCGAGGCGCGCGTGTTGCAGGAGCTCGCGGTCAAGCCAGCCGACCAGATCCTCGAAATCGGTACCGGTTCCGGCTATTTCACCGCCTTGCTGGCGCGCCGCGCACAGCATGTCTACAGCGTGGAAATCCAGCCGGAACTGAAAGCATCCGCCGAGGCCAGCCTGCGCCGTGCCGGCGTGGCCAATGTGACGCTGGAGCTCGGCGACGGCGCGCGCGGCTGGAGCAAGCACGCGCCCTACGACATCATCGTCCTCACCGGCTCGACAGCGGAGCTGCCGCAACAATTCCTGCAGCAGATGAAGGCCGGCGCACGCCTGTTCGCCGTCGTCGGCAGCCCGCCGGTGATGGCGGCGCGGCTTGTCACCTGTACCGGCGAGGGGGTATATAACTCGATCGATTTGCTGGAAACGCGAATCGCGCCGCTCACCAACGCGCTCGCGGGCGAGCGCTTCAGCTTCTGACCATGACGCAGATTACGCCGCAACTGCTGCAGCAGTGGCTCGCCGATCGCGGGCGCAGGCCACCGGTGTTGCTCGACGTGCGCGAACCTTGGGAATATCGGACCTGCCGCATCGAGGGGTCGATGCTGGCGCCGATGAACACCATCCCGGCGCGAGCGCAGGAGCTCGATCCGGAGACCGATACCGTCGTGATCTGCCACCATGGCGTGCGCAGTTACCAGGTAGGGTTGTTCCTGGAGCGCAACGGCTTTTCCAATCTGTACAACCTGCAGGGCGGGGTGCATGCCTGGGCCGACCAGGTCGAACCCACCATGCCCAGATATTGAGCCCGAGATGAAACGACACGCGATTTTCCTCGCTATACTTGCGTTCAGCCAGCCGCTCGCCGCCGCGGATCTGCTGCAGACCTACCGCGACGCGCGTGCCAATGACCCGGTATATGCCTCCGCGCGGGCCGCGCGCGACGCGGGGCGCGAGAGCCTGCCGCAGGGGCTGGCGCTGTTGCTGCCGACGATAAGCGGCAGCGCGTTCACCCAGGCGAACAACATCGACATCGAATACCGCGGCGAGGTGCCGCCCTCGACGCGCGAGGGCAACACCAACGGCTACAGCGTGTCGCTGACGCAGCCCTTGTTCAACTGGCAAAGCATTACGCTGTACAAGGAAGCCGGCTTCAAAGTGGCCCTGGCCGAAGCCGTCTTCGCGCAAGTGGCGCAGGACCTGATCGTGCGCGTTGCACAGGCCTATTTCGACGTGCTCGCCTCCCAGGACACCCTGGCTTTCATCCAGGCGCAGAAGACCGCGATCTCCGAGCAACTGGCGCAGGCCAAGCGCAACTTCGAGGTGGGCACCGCCACCATCACCGATACGCACGAGGCGCAGGCGCGTTTCGACCTTGCCGCCAGCCAGGAAATCGCGGCGCAAAGCGACCTCGAAATCAAGAAGAGCGCGCTGCAACAGATTATCGGCAAGTTTCCCGAAGGGCTAGCCCCGCTCAAACCGGCGACCGCTCTCGCTGCGCCCAAACCCAATGCGATGGAACCGTGGGTTACCAGCGCCGAAGACCAGAGTTTCGCGGTGCGCATACAGGAAGCCGCGCTGGAGATCGCCACGCGCGAGATCGAGCGCAGCCGCGCCGGCCACTATCCATCGCTCAACATGGTGGGCAACTACGGCAAGAATTCGGCAGGTATCAGCACTGTCGGCACCGTCAACCTGGGTACCGACAGCACCAGCCGCAGCATCGGATTGCAGCTTGCGATCCCCCTGTACGCAGGCGGCGGCGTCAACTCGCTGGTACGGCAGGCCATTGCGAATCAGGAAAAGGCGCGGCAGGACCTGGAGAATGCGCGCCGCAGCGCGGCGCAGGCGGTGCGCCAGGCCTACCTCGGCGTCACCAACGGCATGGCGCAGGTGAACGCGCTGGAGCAGGCGCTCGTTTCCAGCCAGAGCGCACTTGACTCGAACAAGCTGGGCTACGAAGTGGGCGTGCGCATCAATATCGACGTGCTGAATGCGCAGCAGCAACTGTTCTCCACCAAGCGCGACCTGGCCAGGGCACGCTACGACACGCTGCTGAACGGGCTCAGGCTCAAAGCCGCGGCAGGTACGCTGACCGAGGAAGACCTCGAAGCGGTCAATCGCCTGCTGGGTACAAGCTGAATTTGCTGTACTAGCGTTTTTCCAGCAGCCGTTCGCAGATCGCCAGGTTGCGCGCTGTCGCCCCCTGGTGCGCGCGGCTGAACGCGAGCGCCGCCTGCGACATGCGCGCGAGCACCGCCCGATCCGAAAGCAGTTCCCCCGCCCGCTGTGACAGCGTGAGCGCGTCGGCGACCTCGATCGCGGCGCCCGCCGCCAATGCCAGCCGCGAAGCCTCGGCGAAGTTGTACATATGCGGCCCGAACAGCAGCGGCCGGCCCACCGCGCAGGCCTCGATCAGGTTCTGTCCCCCGTATGGCAACAGGCTGCCGCCGATGAAGGCGAGGTCGCAGGCGGCGTAGTAAGCCGCCATTTCCCCCATGCTGTCGCCGAGCAGCACACGGCAATCCGGCGACACGGAACGATTTTCACTGCGGCGCGCGTAGGCGAGCCTGCGCTGTTCCAGCAAAGCCGCGACCTCGCCGAAGCGCTGCGGATGCCGCGGCACCAGCAGCAGCAACAGGCCCTCGACGCGGATGCGCGCCAGCGCATCCAGAACGAGTTCCTCCTCGCCCTCGCGCGTGCTCGCCGCGAGCAGCACCGGACGCCGGCCGATGCGCTGTTTCAGCTCTGCGCCCAGGGCCAGCAGCCGCGGCGCCACGCCGACATCGAACTTGAGATTGCCCGTGACCTCGACGCCGCGTGCGCCCAATTGCTCAAGACGCGCGGCGTCCTCGCGCGTTTGGGCGCTGACCGCCGCCAGGCGGGCGAGCGCGGCGCGCGTCAGCGGCGCCGCCAGTTGATAGCCGCGCGCCGATTTCTCCGACATGCGCGCATTGGCAAGCAGCAGCGGCACGCCCAGCCGCGCGCAGCCCTCGATCAGATTGAACCAGATTTCGGTTTCCATGAGGATGCCCAGGCGCGGCCTGAACCGATGCAGAAAGCGCTCCACCGCACCGGGATAGTCGTAGGGCAGGTAGACGATGGTTGCCGCAGCCCCGAAAAGCTGCTGCGCGGTCTCGCGTCCGGTGGGGGTCATCTGCGTAAGCAATAATTCATGGCCCGGAAAACGCGCGGCCAGCGCGCGCGCGAGCGGCTCGGCGGCGCGCGTCTCCCCCACCGACACGGCATGCAGCCAGATCACCGGTCGCTTGGGGCTTGCGTGATACCAGCCGAAGCGCTCGGCGATGTGCTCGCGGTAAGCGGGTTGACGCCGGCCGCGCCACCACAGGTGCGCGAGCGCCCAGGGAAACAGCAGCCAGAGCAGCAATCGATAGCACAGGCGCCAAATCATGCCGCGTTCCCGCCGGCGACCTGCTGCAGGGCGGTCAGCACCTCGGCCACCTCGGGCATCGCTTCGGTGCCGCCGAGGTTGCACACGCGCGCGCCCTGGGCGGCATACACGCCGGTGAGTCCGGGGTGGGTATGACAGTAGAGCGCCACCACCGGACGGCCCAGGGCCGCCGCCAAATGGGTCAGTCCGGTATCGACGCCGATCACCGCCTGCGCGCCTGCAAGCAGGCTGGCCATGCCGGGGATGCCCATCGCGGGCGGCACGACCGCGCCAAGCAGCGCTTGCGCAATGCGCTCGCTGCGCGCGCGCTCCGCGGCATCGCCCCAGGGCAACATCAGCGCATAACCCTGGCGCGCGAGTTCGCCGCCGAGGCGCAGCCACGCCGGTTCCGGCCAGAGTTTGTCGGCGCGGCTGGTCGCATGCAGCAGCACGCAGTATGGTCTGGCGTCGATCGGTCCCGCGGCTGCGGACGCAGCGATGCCATAGTCGAGCGCAGCCGGCAGCTCGTAGCCCAGCGCCAGCGCGGCGAGGCGCCGGTTGCGCACGACCGCGTGCAGGTCGCGCGGCACCAGGTGGGTGACGTCGTAGAATTTCGCCGCCAGCGGCTCGCGCGCGCTGGCCGCGGCATAGCCGTGGCGCGTGCCGGAAGCCGCCCGCGCGAGCAGCGCGCTTTTAATCAATCCCTGGGTGTCGATGACGCAGTCGTAGCGCATGCCCGACAGCGCATGGCGAAACCGGCCGAACTCGCGCCAGTGCGCCAGCCTGAGCAGGTTGCCGCGCCAGCGCCGCAGCGCCACCGGAATCGCGCGATGCACGCCCGGATGCATGCCGACGATGTCGCGGTAGGCCTCCTCCACCACCCAGTCGATGCGCGCGCTGGGGTAGCGCGCGCGGATGTCGCTCACCACCGGCAAGTTGTGCACCACGTCGCCGAGCGAGGACGTCTTGATCAGCAGAATATTGGGCATGCGCGAGGGGGAAGCATCTGGCTTTGTTAGAATAGCCGCAACGAATTATAAGGTATCCCGCCCCTTGTCCCGCTCAGCCCTTTCCGCCGTTATCATTGTCAAGAATGCCGCCGCGCAGCTTGCCGCCTGCCTGGAGAGCGCTGCTTTTGCCGACGAGATCGTGGTGGTGGACTCGGGCTCCAGCGACGGCAGCGCCGAACTCGCGGCGCAGCACGGAGCCCGCGTGCTGCAACAAGAGTGGCTGGGGTTCGGTGCGCAGAAGCAGTTCGCGGTGGCAGCCGCGCGCCACGACTGGGTGCTGTGTCTGGATGCCGACGAGCGCGTGAGCGCGACCTTGTGCGCGAGCATCCTGGCGGCGCTGGCCGCGCCCGCGGCGCGGGCTTATGCGATGCCGCGCTGCAATCGCTTCATGGGCCGCTGGCTCAGGCATGGCGAGGGCTATCCGGACTGGAGCCTGCGCCTGTTCGACCGGCGCCATGCGCGCTGGAGCGATGATCCGGTGCACGAAAAAGTACTCACCGACGCGCCGGTGGCGCGCATCAAAGGCGACCTGCTGCACGACTCAGCCGAAACCCTGGCTGGCTATCTGGACAAGCAGAACCGCTATACCAGCATGCAGGCCGAAGCCCTGTTCAAGGCGGGCAAACGCGCCGGCATGGCGCAACTGCTGCTGTCGCCGGCGCTTCGCTTCGCCAAATTCTACGTTCTGCGCCTGGGTTTTCTCGACGGCACCGCCGGTTTGGTGCATATCGCCATCGGTTGCTGCAACAGCTTTCACAAATACGCCAAGCTGATGGCACTGCAGCGCGGCGGTTGACGAGCACCGGAAATCCTCGCTCCGGGCTCGGAACGCTTTCGCCGACCTGCATGACGGTGGCCGAACCGGGCATTCGATGGCCGGGCTTGCACACAGGCAGTTCAACTCACTGAACGGCCTGGAAATTGCAGCTATACTCCGCAGCAACTTCGGATTAATCCTGCGAGCTGCTTTCGCACTATTGACAGCACCACCTTGAGCATAAGCGACACCCTGGATCCGAGCCGCATCCGCCGTGTACTGGTCACCAAGCTGCGCCACCACGGCGATGTACTGCTGGCGAGCCCGGTCCTGGGCGCACTCAAACGGCATATCCCGCGAGCCGAGATCGATGCGCTGGTGTATCAGGACACACGCGACATGCTGTCGGGGCACCCGGCGCTGAGCCAGTTGCACCTCGTTACCAAACGCGGCTCCCTGCGTGAGGAGTTGCGCCTGCTGCTGGCCTTGCGCTCGCGCCGCTACGACCTCATGGTCCACCTCACCAGCAGTGCGCGCGGCGCCTGGCTGGCGCGGGTGTTGCGGCCCGCGGTCTCGGTGGCACCCAGCCACCCTGGCAGGCTTTATCGAAACAGCTTCACCCATCTCTACCCGCAGGCCAACGCGCGCCACATGGTCGAATGCAATCTGGACGCGCTGCGCCGGATCGGGCTTTGGCCGGAGGAAGCGGACAAGAAACTGGCATTGGTCGCCGGTGCGGATGCGGATCGCAGCGCCGAGAAACACCTGCGCGATCTCGGCCTCGAAGCCGGCAAATTCATTCTGATCCACCCGAGCTCGCGCTGGCAGTTCAAGTGCTGGCCCGAAGATAAAGTGGCGGAACTGACGATACGCCTGGCCGAACGCGGCTTCCCCCTGCTTTTCACCAGCGGGCCCGATACTCAGGAGACCGGAATGATTCAACGCATACTGGCGCGCCTGCCCTTTCCCGCTCCCAGCCTGGCAGGCAAACTGAGCTTGAAAGAACTGGCCGCGTTGACGGCGCGAGCGCGCTTGTTCATCGGCATGGACTCGGCGCCCATGCACATCGCGGCCGCCGTAGGCACGCCGGTCGTCGCGCTGTTCGGTCCAAGCGGCGCGGACATATGGGGCCCGTGGCAGGTGCCGGCCCGGGTGATTGCTTCGGGCCACACCTGCCGCCCCTGCGGCCTTGATGGCTGCGGCGGCAGCAAGCGCAGCGACTGTCTGGAAGTCATCCCGGCCGGGCGAGTACTGGAGGCGGCCGTGGAACTGATGGAGCAGCCGCGTTGAAGGCAGCAGAACGCGCGGCGTGAGGATCCTCCACACCGAAGCCTCGTGCGGCTGGGGCGGCCAGGAAATCCGCATTCTGGAAGAAGCGAAAGGGCTGATCGCGCGCGGCCACGAAGTAACCCTCGCCTGCCCCGCCACAGCGCATATTTTCGCCGAGTCACCCCGCTATGGCGTGCCGGCGGCCGCGCTGCCGATTGCACGCAAGAACCCGGGCGGTCTAATTGCCCTGCGCCGGCATCTGGCCCAGCTGCGGCCGGACGTGGTGAACACCCATAGTTCCACCGACAGCTGGCTCGCCGCCCTGGCATGCGCCACACTGCGCCACGGCCCGCCTGTCGTACGCACGCGTCACATATCCGCCCCGGTTCCACAAAACGCGGCCAGTCGCTGGCTTTACAACGGCGCGGTATGCCACGTCGTCACCACCGGTGAAGCCCTACGCCGACAGCTGATCGAGGGGGCCGGTGTGGCTCCCGAACGCGTCACCTCGGTTCCGACCGGGATCGACACCGTACGCTTCTCGCCCGGCGACAAACGGGCTGCGCGACAGGCGCTGGGGCTAGCCCCCGACGGCCGCATCATCGGCATCGTCGCCACGCTGCGCAGTTGGAAGGGCCATTTGTTTCTGCTCGAGGCTTTCGCCAGGCTTGCCCGTCCGGATGCGACGCTGCTGATCATCGGCGAGGGACCGATGCGCGGCCCCATCGAGGATAAAATCGCCGAGCTCCAGCTCACCAAGCGCGTGCGGCTGGTCGGCCAGCAGGACAAGCCGGAAGACTGGCTGCGTTCGCTCGATATTTTCTGTCTTCCTTCCTACGCCAACGAAGGCGTACCACAGGCGATTATTCAAGCGATGATGACCGGGCTCCCCGTAGTCAGCACGCCTGTCGGTGCCATTCTCGAAGCGGTGAGCGATGGGGAAACGGCACTGGTCGTGCCGCCCAAGGATGCCTCCGCGCTGGCTGGGGCCATTGATCGGCTGATGCAGGACCCGGACCTGGCAGCACGCCTGGGCCATGCCGCCCGCGACCGGGCTCTGCAGCGCTTCTCCCGTGTAGCCATGCTGGATCGCATGGAGAGCGTATTTCGCAACGTCCTGGGGAAGCGAAAATGAACCTTGACTGGACTCGCATTTCCGACGATCCCAACAACCGCGCAGCAAAGGCCGAAGCGCGCGCGCTCTTGCCCCTCCTGCGCAAGGTTCATACAGACACCGACCTGACCGGATTCGTCGAGAGGGCCGTTGCCGGCAAGCGCGTCCTCGACATCGGCGTCGTCTCCCACAGCGCCCGCTATTTCGACGAGCCGGGCTGGCGCCACGGTCGCATACACAGGGCAGCCGGATACTGCCTGGGCTTGGATATCCTCGAACCGCTGGTCGCAGAACTCAATGGCCGCGGCTTCAACGTCCGCTGTGTCGATGCGACATCAGAACTTGACCTGGGCGAACGTTTCGATGTCGTATTCATCGGCGACGTCATGGAGCACGTCGACAATTCCTCTGCTTTGCTCCGCTTCGCCAAGCGCCATCTGGGCACTGGAGGCCGCATCCTTGCGGCAACGCCAAACCCCTTCAGCCGCAAGTTCGTGCGCCAGTTCTTCCGCGAAGGCGTCGTTGTGGTGAATCTGGACCACATGGCCTGGTTCACCCCGACCATGGCGCTTGAAATCAGCCGCCGCATCGGCCTGCGCCTGACGGCTTATCATCTGGTCAAACCGATCGGCGGCATCCGCGGTGCAGCCAATAAGCTTGCCTGGCGCCTCGGCGTTTCTCCGGTTGAGTACACCTTCCCCGACTACCTGTTCGAGTTCTCCCTGCCCGAGAAATAGGCATGCCGTTTCCCGATCCGCCGCCAGGCAATATACTTTTCATTGCTGTCTCCCGAATTGGCGATACCCTGTTCGCCACTCCGGCCATGCGGGCAGTAGCGGCAGCGTATCCAGCAGCGCGCATTGCCGTGCTCGCTCACCCCAAACGCGCCGAAGTCCTGGAGCATCTGCCCTTTGTATCCCGCGTCGGCAGCATCACCAAAGGCCGCGCGACCTGGCGCGGCTGGCTGGGCGGAAAATCTTTTGATCTCGCTTTCGTCTTCGGTTTTGACGAAGCCCTGGTGGCCTACGCGCTGAGGGTGTCCGAGCGGGTCGTAGCCTTCGAGCAGGAGAATGCCTCGCTGAACCGCAGACTCTTCGCCGCCGTCACTCGCCCTTCATTCCAAAGCGAGCATGCTGTGCTCCAGCTCCTGCACCTGCCTGCAGCACTCGGGATTCTTCCGGGCAGTCTGCGCATTGCCTTCCAATCTATCCCTGAGGAAACTGCAACTGCTCGCCGGCGCCTGAAAGATGCAGGCATCGGCGACAGCCGGCCGCTGGTCGGCCTGCAAGTCGCCAGTTTCGCCACCAAATCCTACCGCGACTGGCCGATCGAGAACTTTGCCGCGCTTTGCGATCGCATCTCATCGCGTTGGCCGCAAGCCCGCTTCCTCATTTATGGCGGGCCCGCGGAACGCCTGCGAACTGACTGGCTGAAACAGCATCTCGGCGAGCGCGCAGCGCTGTTCGCAGGCAGTCTCAGCCTGAGGGATACTGCGGCCCTGATGACCCTTACCGATCTTTACGTCGGCGTGGACACCGGCCCTACCCACATCATGAGCGCCTTCGACATCCCGCTGGTCGCCCTCTACCACTGCGTCTCATCCTCCAAGCTCACCGGGCCGCTTGACCATCCCTGCGCCTATCTGATCGACCACCCCGCGGCGCGCGAGCGCTGCACCGAGACGACCGAAATGGCCGACATTCATGTTGACACCGTTTTCGCAGAAGTAGAGCGGGCGATGACGGAACACCCCCCCGGCCAACGATGAGGTTCGTTTTCGTCGTCACCAACCTGGCCGGCGGCGGTGCCGAGAAGGCTATCGTCAAGCTGACCGAAGGCTTGGCCGGCAAAGGCCACGACGTCGACCTCACCCTGCTGGAAGACCGGGTCGAGCATGCACGGCCCCAGGGCGTCAAAGTGTCGGCTTTGACGACAACGGCATCCAAGGGCTGGCTAGGCAAACGCCTGCTGGCGCATCGTCTCGCCCGTCATTTGTCGGCGCCCTACGACCTGCTGGTATCGACCCTGCCCTTCGCCGACGAAGTGGCCACGCTGGCCAATCTTCCCCGGCATTGGTGTCGCATAGCCAATACCCTGTCGAGCGAGGTCGCCAAGCTTGCCGCCGACCAGCCCGCCAAGGCCCGCCGGCGGCTGAAACGCTACCGGCACCTTTATCGAAAGCGGCCGCTGATCGCTGTTTCCATGGGCGTAGCGCAAGACCTACAGCACGAAATCGGCGCGGACGGACCGATAGAGATTATTCCCAATCCCTTTGACTTCGACGCAATGCGTCAGGCAGCCGGCATCGCAACGCCCGGCCTGCCGGCTCGGCCCTATGTCATTCATGTCGGCCGCTACGCCCGGCAGAAGCGCCATGACCTGTTGCTGGACGCCTGGACGCGTGTCCATACCGATCACCTGTTGGTGTTGCTGACAGCACCCGACCCAAAGCTCCAGGCCCTGATCGACAGCCGCGGCCTTGCCGATCGGGTGTTGGTTGCCGGCTTCCAACTCAATCCCTACCCCTGGATCGCCGGCGCCGATCTTCTCGTGCTCTGCTCCGACCATGAGGGCCTGCCCAATGTCCTGATCGAGGCGCTTGCCTGTGGCACGCCGACGGTGAGCACCGACTGTCCTTCCGGGCCGCGCGAGATATTGTCGGCCTTTCCGGAATGCCTCGTGCCCTGCGGCGATGTCGCCGCACTGGCGCAGGCGATTTCCGACAATCTCGCCACTCCGATAGACCCGAGCAAGGTCGATCTTTCCATGTTCGAGATGAGCAGCGTCCTTGCTGCTTATGAACGACTCGCGGGACGGGGCTGAGCATGTGCGGCATACTCGGCATGGTCGGCACCCGCTGGCGCGAGCATGTGCGTGGCGCCCTGGATACGCTGCGCGCGCGCGGCCCGGACGGCCACGGCGTGGTGGAGTCCGGCGCCGTTGTGTTCGGCCATCGCCGCCTCGCGATCATCGACCTCGCCGGCGGTGCGCAGCCGATGCAGAGCGAGGACCGTCGCTGGACCCTCGCGTACAACGGCGAGATCTACAACTTCAGGGAACTGCGCGCCGAACTGCAAGCCCAGGGTTGGCCGTTTCATACCCAGTCCGATACCGAAGTGCTGCTGCAAGGCTGGCGCGCCTGGGGCGAAACGCTGCTCGACCGGCTCGACGGCATTTTCGCCTTCGCCCTCTGGGATATGCAGACGCAGCGCCTGCTGCTCGCGCGCGATCGCGTCGGGGTCAAGCCGCTGTTCTACGCAGCCCTGGACGGCGGGCTGGTCTTCGCTTCCACCCTGGCGCCATTCTTCGCGCTACCCGGATTCCCGCGCCGGCTGGACCATGAGGCCCTGCGCGACTACCTCGCCTGCCAGGCGGTACAGTCGCCGCACTCCATCCTGCGCGATGTGCGCCAGTTGCCGCCCGCCAGTCTGCTGCAGTTCGAACATGAAAGCGCGCGGCTGACGATGCGCCGCTACTGGCAGCCGCCGGCGCCGCGGGAAGTTGCACCATCCGATTCCGACGCGCTGGAAGCGGTGGACGCGGCGCTGCGCGAGAGCGTGCGCCGCCAGATGGTGGCCGACGTTCCGCTCGGCGCCTTCCTTTCCGGCGGCATCGACTCCGGCCTGATGGTGCATTACATGGCGCAAGCGGGCGTGCGGCCGTTGAAAACTTTCAACATCCGCTTTGCGCAAGCGGGCTTCGACGAAACCCCGGCCGCGCGCGCGGTTGCCGACCAGTATGCCACCGAGCACACGGTGATCGACGCACCGGCGATCGATGCCGCCGCCTTCGCAGCCGCAATCGCCGCGCTCGACCAGCCGCTGGCCGATCCGGCCTATGTGGCGACGCATGAGCTGTCCCGTTTCACCCGCGAGGCGGTCACCGTGGCCATCAGCGGCGACGGCGGCGACGAACTGTTTGCCGGCTACCCGCGTTTTTCGCAGACCGAAGACCGCTTTCCCGACAGCCTGGTCCGCCGTCTGCTGCGCACCGGCGCGCGCGCCGGCTGGCTGCCCGGCGGCCTGCTGCGCCGCGGCCTGGCCGGGCGCGAGATGATGCTCTACCGGCAGGTCGAGCTGGGCCCGTTCGCGCGTTCGCGCAAGGATCAGGGGCGCTATCTCAGCCCGGCCGCATTGGCTGCGTGCCGGCCGCAGGACACCCTGGCGCTATGGCGCGAGCTGACCCTGGATTACGGCCGCGGCATGGATAGCGCCAGCCTGATGCGCGCCGACCTGTGGACCTATCTGTCCGAGGATTGCCTGGTCAAGACCGACCGGGCGAGCATGAACCACAGCCTGGAAGTGCGCGTGCCGCTGCTCGGCAATCCGGTGCTGGACCTGGTGCTGGACTGGCCCGCCGGCGTGCATTACGATGCCGGCGGCGGCAAGGCACTGCTGCGCGCCCTGGCGCGCCGGCATTTGCCGCAAGCCGTGTGGAATCGGCCCAAACACGGCTTTTCGGTACCCTTGCAACACTATTTCAACGGACAATGGAACGCCGCCTGCGAGCATTACATCGCCCGCTGCGGCGAACTGGCGCCGTTCCTGAATGCCGCCGCCGTGCAGCGGCTGTGGCAGGCGGCGAAACACGGCAAGACTTCCCGGCGCCTCGCCTACACCTTCGTGGTGCTGCTGATCTGGCTGGCCGCACACCCGTTGTCGAACGACTGAAAAGAGCAAGCCTTGATCAGACCCGGCGGAAGAACTGAAAAACGCATCAAGCGCATGCTCTGGCTGTTGCCGAAGGCCGGGTATTCGACCAATTTCGGCGTGCGCCTGCCGCTGAAACACCCCGCGATCACGCCACCGATACTCAAGGACATCTACTTCGGCGTGTACGAGGCCAAGGAAGCCGAATTGGTGCAGAAGAAGATCGCCGCCGATGACGTGGTGATGGAAGTCGGCGCCGGCATCGGCTTCCTCTCCGCTCTGAGCGCGAAAGCCGTGGGCAGCGAGCGCGTATTTGCCTACGAGGCCAACCCGCAGCTGATGGATGTGATCAAGCAAGTGCATCAGCTCAATCGGGTGGCACCAACGGTCAGTAACGTGCTCTTGGGCGAAGGCGATGGCGAGCGTGAGTTCTGGCTGGAAGAAAATTACTGGGCTTCTTCGCTGATCCGGGGCTCCGCGGACGCCACGCCCATACGCGTCAGGCAGATCGACCTCAATCAGGAAATCCAGCGCATCCGGCCCAGTTTCCTGATCCTCGACATCGAGGGCGGCGAATATGAGTTTCTGCGCCACGCCCGTCTGGACCCCATCCGCAAGATCGTGATCGAGGTCCATCCGCATGTGCTCGGCTACACCCGCATCTCGGAAATGCTGGGCTGGCTGTTCGCCGCCGGCTTTGCGCTGGATGTGGGCAACCTGCGCAAAAACGTCCTCTACCTGTTCAGGGAAGGATTTTGAATCCGCTGCTCAGCCTGGTGGTGCCGGTGTATAACGTCGCGTCCTTTCTGGAGCGCTGCATGGCAAGCCTGGCCGCGCAGAATCTGGACGGAATGGAAATCGTGTGCGTCGACGACGGTTCCACCGACGACTGCCCTGCAATCCTCGCCCGCTACGCCGCCCGGCATGCGCAAATGCGCGTGATTCGCCAGGACAATGGCGGCCTTTCCGCCGCGCGCAACACCGGGCTAGCCCACATCAGCGGAGAATATGTGGCTTTCGTCGATTCGGACGACTGGATCGAGCCCGGCTACTATCGCCGCCTGCTCGAGCTAGCGCGCACGAACAATCTGGACATGGCGCACGGCAATGCGATGTACCACTTCGAGGGCCGCCGCGAAGACCACCCGATCTATCTAGACGAACTTTCCACCGAAGTCATGCCGGGCCGCGAGGTGCTGCGCCGCCGCCTGAAGGAGAAGACCTTATTGCACATGGTCTGGATGCATCTTTACCGGCGCGATTTCATAGAGCGCCTGGGCATGCGTTTCGTGCCGCGCCTGATCCACGAAGACGTGCTGTGGACGACGCGCGCGTTGCTGGAAGCGCAGCGGGTGGCCTACGACCCCACCCCCGGTTATTTCTATCGACAGCGCCACCGGCGGCCGGCGCCGGACGCCAGGGACAAACATCTGGAAGCAGAGATCGCCAGTTTCGCGTATATCGCCAGCGGGATGACGGAACTGGCCGCGCCGCTGCGCGAAGACCCGGAGCTGCAACAGTTGCTGCACTGGCAACTGGTGGACGGCGCGCTGTCCATTTTCCACAAGCTGCGCCAAGTGAACTCGTCCGGGTTGCGCCGCCGTCTTTACCGCCAGCTGCGCCGCGACGGTGTCTACGGCTTGCTTTGGAACCATGCCACCCTGAGCGCACAGCGCCGCCGCGTCGCGCGCGCCTGGCTGAAGAGCTGGATGGCATGAACAGCGCCGGCCGCACCCGCAGCTGAGCCTATCCGTGGCGCGCGACAACGTCATCCTCAACTATCGCAAGGGCTTCCCGCCGCTGATGGAAGCGTTCGAACAGATCGGCTACCGCGTGGTGGAAAACGCCTGGGCACCGGCCCCGGACCTGCTGGCGAAATGCGAAGCCTGCGTGGTCAATTTATATGAAGCGATGCGCAATCCCTGGTCCACGCTCGCGCTCGAGCGCCGCCTGAAACAAGCCGGCGTACCGCTGATAGGTCTGGACCGCGACGCCCCCTGGCACATGGGCATGCGCTGGCGCCGCCTCGCCTTGTTCCGGCTGCTGCGCCCGCTCGACATCTATGCCAGCCATACCCTGCAACCGACCTGGCATTTCGCACCGCGCAAGATTTACAACGCGAACGCCGTCTGGGTCCGCAACTTCAATCTGCACGGCCACACCCTGGAAGAAATGCGCGATCCCGCCTTCTACGAATACGACGTGTCTTTCCTCGGCAACATGGATGGCGAGCGCTACAAGGAGCACGCCGAGCGCGCGCGCTTCTTCGCCGAACTGAGACCGCGCCTGGATGCCTTGGGCATCCGCCACTACATCAAGCACTCTTCCGGAATCGGCGAAGCCGAGCAGATACGCGTGATCCAGCGCTCGCGCATCAACCTGTCGTATCGCTCCTCCTGCGACCACGGCGGCACACTCAGCTGGGGCTTGCCGGAACGCTGTTACGGCGTGCCTGCGCGCGGCGGCTTCCTGCTCACCGACGAGCGCCGCCACGCCGCCGACGACTTCGACCTCGCAACCGAGTGGGCGGGGTTCACCGACCTGGACGACTGTGTGGCGAAAATCCAGTACTGGCTCGCCCACTTCGAGCAATCCCGCCGCGTCGCCGAAGCCGCGCATGCCAGGGTGATGCGGGATCACACTTATGAGAAGCGCGCCAGCCATCTGATCGAGGCCGGACAGGCCTGGCGAAATGATACGGCAGGCTGATCGCTGAAGTTCGACCTCGATGCCTGCGGCCAATTGCGATCTGCGAGAAATCCGGACATCATCGCCGCGGCCGAGGGCACGGCCACGCGACCGAGGGCGCGGCCATAATGTCCGATGAACAACATTTCGAAAGAACGCATCCCGTGCAACAGTCGCTGAGCGATGCGTTCCGTGCCCAGAATGGCGAGGATCGATGGTTGGATGACTTCTTCGGACACAAGCGAAATGGACTCTTTGTCGAAGTCGGGGAGGTCTATTCGACCACCAAGCTGAGCCCGGAGACGCGGCCTCTGGCACGATGAACGCGTCTGCTGCGCCGAAGATCCTCGTCATTCGCCGCGACAACATCGGCGACCTGGTCTGCACGACACCGCTCCTGCGCGCCCTGCGCGCGCAACTGCCGGCGGCGCGCATCGTCGTCCTGGCCACGCGCTACAACGCCGCTGTTCTCGTCGGCAATCCCGGCATCGACACCCTCCACTCCTACACCAAACTCAAGCACCGCGCGGCGGGCGAGTCGGCGCTCGGCATCTATTGGCAGCGGATACAAACCATACTCGCCCTGCGCCGCGAGCGCTTCAACTGGCTTCTGCTGCCCGGCGGTGCGCAAGCGAGCGCGCTGCGCTTCGCGCGCTGGATCGGCGGTGGCCGGCTGCTGGTGCGCGGCGACGAGGACATGGTCGCAGGCCCGCACGAGGTGGAGCAGAGCTGCCACCTGCTTTCTCGCATGGGACTGCGCTACGAGACCCCGGCGCCGCTCGTGGTGCCGGCGTCGGACGAACGCTCACGCATCGACGCGCTCATCGCCGGCGCATTGCCGCAGCGGCCGTCCCGGCTGATCGGCCTGCACATCAGCGCGCGCAAACCGTCGCAGCGCTGGCCGGCCGAGTCGTTCGCGGAACTGGCACGGCGCCTGGCGGCCCAAGGTACCGCGTTCCTGCTGCTGTGGGCGCCGGGAAGCGCGGATAATGCGCAGCACCCGGGCGACGACGAAAAGGCCGCGCGCGTGCTGGAACTGGCGGCCGGGCTTCCGCTTGTGGCGCTGCCGACGCGGCGCCTGGAAGAGCTGATCGCCGCCTTGGCCGTGTGCGACGCGGTGATCTGCGGCGACGGCGGCGCCATGCATGTGGCAGCCGGGCTGGGCAAACCCATCGTTTGCCTGTTCGGGCAGTCCGCCGTTGCGCGCTGGCACCCCTGGGGTACGGCCTACGAACTGCTGCAGATGCCCAGCATGGAGGTGAAAGACATATCGGTGGACGCCGTTGCGCGCGCCTACGCCGCCTTGCCCGGCGGCTGCTTCAAATAATCGGGGATAGCCTGGCGCGCTCGCGTACCCGCTTCTGCCGCTGCTCCGACGTATCGTCTTCAACCGCGAACTGGATTTTGTACAGGTAGGCATAGCGTCCATCGCGCGCCAGCAGATCGGCATGCGAACCGATTTCGGCAATCCTGCCTTGTTGCAGCACCACGATACGGTCCGCTTTCTCGATAGTGGACAGGCGGTGGG
>JBQMQE010000009.1:0-42540 GCA_052172655.1 Burkholderiales bacterium | reverse complement strand
GCCGCTGCCACTGAACGCGCCTACACGCTGAGCGTCGATGAACAGGGCAGGGCCTGGGTGGCGTTCGGCGACGGCGTGCGCGGCGCCCGCCTGCCCAGCGGCGTCAATAACGTTCGCGCGAAGTATCGGCAGGGCCTGGGGCAGGAGGGCAATGTCGGCAGCGACAAGCTCACGCAGCTGATGACGCGGCCGCTGGGCCTGAAGAGCGTCAGCAACCCGGTGCCCGCGCAGGGCGGCACCGATCCGGAACCGGCCGACCAGGCACGCCGCACGATGCCGCTCGGCACACGAACGCTCGGCCGTGCGGTGTCGCTGCTCGATTACGAAGACTTCGCGATGGCCTTCACCGGAATAGCGAAAGCGCATGTGCAGGTGCTCCAATTGCCGCACGGACCGACCATAGCTATCACCGTGGCTGGCCAGGACGGCGCCGTGATATCGCCTGCGAATCCGGTGTGGAACAACCTGTGGCTGGCGCTGAAGGCGGCCGGCGATCCGCACGTGAGCCTGACGCTGCTGCCGCACCAGGCCAGCACGTTCCGCCTGGGGTTGAAGGTCAAACGCGACCCTGCCTATGAGCTGAAGCCGCTACTCGCGGCGGTGGACGCGGCGCTGCGCGCTCACTTCTCGTTCGATGCGCGCGCGCTCGGGCAACCGGTGTTGCAGTCCGACGTGATCGCCGTGGCGCATTCGGTGCCCGGCGTCGTAGCGCTGGACCTGGACTTCCTCTACGGCGGCAGCTCGCCCGCGGCGCAAACCGGTCAGTCGCAGCAGACACGGCTGCTGGCGTCGCGTATGCGTGTAGGTGGCGGAGTGGCGCTCCCGTCCGAACTGTTGACGCTTCATCCCGGCCCTCTTGATCGGCTGGAGGAAATGCCATGAGCACCTTGAGCGCCGACCGCCTGTATTCGCTGCTGCCCGCCGTCTATCGCATCCGCGACGAACAGCAAGGCCAACCGCTGCGCGCGCTGGTGGCGTTGATTGCGCAGGAGTTCGAGGCGCTGGAAGAGAACGTCGAGCAGCTCTACGACGACCAGTTCATCGAGACCTGCGAGGAATGGGTGGCGCCCTATATCGGCGACCTGATCGGCTACCGCCCGTTGCATGGCGTGGCCGCGGCCATTGCTTCGCCGCGCGCCGAGGTCGCCAACACCATCGGCTACCGCCGCCGCAAGGGCACGGCGGCGATGCTCGAACAACTGGCGCGCGACGTGACCGATTGGCCGGCGCGCGCGGTCGAGTTTTTCGAGCAACTCGCGACCACGCAGTATATGAACCATGTTCGGCTCTACGCGCCCGCCACCGCCGACCTGCGCTCGATGCCGAAGATGCTGCAACTCGGCGGCGCGTTCAATGTCGTGGCACATACGGCCGAAATGCGCCGGCCAGAGGGCGCCTCTGGGCGCTACAATATTCCGAACATCGGCATCTTCCTGTGGCGGCTGCAGGCGTTCTCGCTGAGCAATGTGCCGCTTACGGCCGATCCCACAGACACGACCGGTCGCAAGTTCCGCTTCAACCCGCTCGGCGCCGACCAACCCTTGTTTCGCTTGCCGGTCACCGAGACGCTGATCTCGCACATCGCCGAGCCGATGAATGTGCCGGAACCTATCAACCTGCGGCTGATGGCGCGGGCGGTAAAGGGCGCTACGAACGCAACGCTCGATGACGATTACGGCTTCGGCGAAAGCATCGTGCTGTCGCGCCCCGATGCCAACCCGGCGCAGCCGCCGATCCCAATCGACGTGGCCGACATCTGCGTGTGCGACCTGCGCAACGTGACGGGCGGTTGGGCGCACGAAGCCACGCTGGCCGCGACGAAGATTGCGATCGATCCACGGCTCGGCCGCGTGCTGCTCGGAACCAGCGTCACGGGCTCGATCCTCGGCACGTTTCACAGTGGCTTCTCGCGGCCAATCGGCGGGGGCGAGTACGAGCGCAGCCTGGCCGGTGGCGCACTCGTCCTTCAGCCCACGGCGAGCCAGTCCGAGGCCCTGCAACCGCACCTCAATGCGATCAAGGGCGGCGGTCGGCTCGTCATTCAAGACAGCCTGACCTATGCACAAACACCCACGTTCAAGGTCGATGGCGTGACCGCGCTCAACGCACCCGGACTCGAAGTCGTGGTTGCCGCATGCAATGGGGCTCGGCCCTTGATCGCTTCCGGTGGCCCGATCACGCTCGACATCGGCGCGCGCGGCCGGCTGGTGCTGGACGGCCTCGTCATCACCGGTGGTGCGCTGCAACTGGCTGTACCCCCAGCCGGCGACCATGAGCCGCGCGAACTGGTGCTGCGCCACTGCACGCTAGTGCCAGGTCTTGCGCTCAACACCGACGGTACGGCGGTGTCGCCAGGCGCGGCCAGCCTGATCGTCGAGCATGCGTTCACCCGCGTGACGCTGGAACAATGCATTGTCGGCGCACTGCAGATCGAGCGCGATACGACCGTAGCCGTGACTGAGTGCATCGTCGATGCCGGCTCGCAAGAGGCTGTAGCCTTCGCAGGCACTGCGCCGGGCGGACCCGGCGCCGAGATGACGATTCGCGACAGCACGGTAATCGGCAAGCTGCATGTGCGGCTGATGCGGCTGGCGTCGAACACCATCTTCCTTACCCGGCTCGCGGCGCCAGATACCTGGAAGGCGCCGCTGTGGGTCGAGCGCAAACAGGAAGGCTGTGTGCGTTTCTGTTTCGTGCCCGACGGTTCGCTGGTGCCCAAGCGTTTCCGCTGCGCGCCGGATGAGAAACATCCCGATGCGCTGCCGCACTTCACTTCGCAGCGCTATGGCGACCCCGGCTATGCGCAACTGCGCAGCGCCACCGACAAAGTCATCCGCGAAGGCGCCGACGACGAGGGTGAGATCGGCGTGATGCACCCACTTTTCCAGCCGCAGCGGGAAACAAATCTGCGTATCCGGCTCGACGAATACCTGCGCTTCGGATTGCACGCGGGAATCTTCTACGTGACTTGAACTGAACCGATCGAACCGACAAGGGAACCACTATGGGTACCGACATTTCCAGAATCCGCAGGAACGCGCTGCTCGACTTCGCCGGCGTGGAGCTCAAACAGGGCGGCGTCGTGCTCGATGGCGACGTCAACGAGTTGGTCGCGATCATCGACCGGAGGCTGCGCGCCGCGGCCAGCGATATCCTCGGTCGCAGCACGGTCTCGCAGACTACGCCCAACGCGTTCAAGATCACCGCCGTAGGCGGCGTATTGCAGATCGGCAAAGGCCGCTTGTACGTCGATGGCTTGCTGGCCGAGAACCACGGCGCCGCGTCGACTGTCCTGGCGAAGCGCCTCTTCGACCCGCTGATGGCCGAGCCGAGCTTCGCCGATCCGATCGCCTACACCGCGCAGCCGTATCTGCCGAACCCACCGGCGTTGCCGACGGTCGGGCGCCATCTGGTGTACCTCGACGTGTGGGAGCGCGAGGTCACGCACCTGGAGCGCCCCGACTTGGTCGAGACCGCTGTGGGAGTGGAGACCAGTTCGCGGCTGCAAACCGTGTGGCAGGTGCACGTGCTCGCTGACAACGCGGCCAACGCAACCTGCACTTCACCCGATAGCGATGTGGCCGGTTGGACTGGACTTATCGGGCCGTCAACGGGCCGGCTCACTACCGGCACCTTCGACGTTCCGCCTTCGACCGACCCATGCGAGTTGCCGCCGACCGGGGGTTATCGCGGGCTGGAGAACCAGACCTATCGCGTTGAGATCCACGACCCCGGGCAGCCCGGCGGCACCGCGACCTTCAAGTGGTCGCGCGAGAACGCGAGCGTCGGCAGCCGCGTGGCGAGCATGGTCTCGTCCGCCGAGTTGGAACTCGATTCGCTCGGTCGCGACGACGTGCTTCGTTTCAATACCGGCGACTGGGTCGAGATCACCGACGGCGTGCGCGAGTTCTCGCAGCGCTGCGGGGAGATGCGACGCATCGCTACCGTCAACGAGGCGGCGCGTCGGATCACGTTCACGCCGGCGCTGCCCGCCGAGATGTTGCCGCCGCCGGTGCCGCCATTCCCGAATTCGGATTTTCCGCGCATTCGCAACCTATGCGTGCGCCGCTGGGATCAGAAGGGCAAGGTGCTGCGCACCGGCCCGGGCGGCACCACGCCGCAGTTCCAGGATCTGGACGCACCGGGTTCCACCGGCGTTATCAAGGTGCCCGCCGCCGGCACCACCCTGCTGCTGGAAAACGGCGTCACGGTGAGCTTCGCGTCGGTCGGTACCAAGGGCTTTCGTGCCGGCGACTACTGGGTGTTCGCCGCCCGCACCGCCGACGCGTCGGTGGAACTGCTGGCCAACGAGCCACCGCGCGGCATCCACCATCACTACGCGCGGCTCGGCATCTGGGACCTCGGCGCAGGTGCCGTCACCGATTGCCGCACGCCATGGCCGCCGCTTGGCGAGGGCCATGATTGCGGCTGCACCCAATGCGTCACCCCGCAGTCGCACGCGAGCGGCACACTCACGATTCAGGCGGCCGTAGACCGCATTCGCGATACCGGCGGTACCGTGTGCCTCGGCGTTGGCCAGTACCAATTGAAGGCGCCGGTGGAGCTGATCGGCGCGCACTCGGTGCGTATCAAGGGACAGGGCGCGGCGACGGTGATCGTGACGCCGGGCGGCGCGTTCCGCGTCCGGACCGGTATTGCCCTTGCGATCGAAGACCTCGCGATCGTGTCCCTTGGCAGACAATCGGTGATCAGCGTTCAAAGCGTCGCAGGCCTGGCGCTGCAGAAACTGGTCATCGCGATGTTTGGCGGCAACGATGCGCGCGGCGCAGCGATCGCGCTCACCGGCGTAGTGGCGGGCCTCTCGATCAAGGACAATCTGATCGTAGCGCCCGATGCGATCAGAGCCGGCGATCCCACGGCGGTCGGTCGCAACCGGACACCGGAGTTTCTGATCACCGCGGCACTGTCGATCGAGGACAACATCCTGAGGTGCCAGCGCGAGGCGGTCGCTCTCACTGGCACCGTGGCGCATCTTTACGGATCGCGCATCACCGGCAACGAGATCATCGACTGCCGCGACGGCGGGATCAGTGTGCTCGGCTTTGCGCTGCCAGGCGCGTCCATGCGGATTTGCGACAACAGCCTGAACGTCAACGGTCCGGGTATCCGCTGCAGCGTCGATGGCGCCTGGATCGAAGGTAACAAGGTCAACGCGGTGCGCCAAGGGGAGCGGCGGCCCACCGGCAGCGGCATCGCGCTCGTCACGGGGCTCGACCTCAACGGCAGCGACCAATGCCAGGTGTTGGCCAACCAGGTGAGTGGCTTCCCCGACGCGGGCATCCTGATACAGGCGCCCGTGGAGGAGTTGATCGTCAAACTCAATATCATCGAAGCTTGCGGCAACGGCATCCTGATGATGCAAGAGGCCAAAGGCGGGGCGGTGTCGATCGAAAACAACCATCTGCGCGACATCGGCTCCGATCGGGCCAGGCCGCCACTCGGCAGTTTCAGCGTAGGCATCGGGCTGTTACGCACCGATTCTGTGAATGTGGCAGGCAACTCGATCCGGCGTGTCGGCGTGAACGCCGCCACCGGCCAGCAAGTAATAGCCGGCGTAATGGCCTTGGGAGTGCTGCGCTCACGGGTTCATGGCAACGAGGTGAGCGAGATCGGCCCGCTGGCGGACTTCGGCGGCACGGCGGGGGGCATCCTGATGCGCGCGCCCTATACGCAGTTGGAGATCGCGCACAACCATGTCGAGCGCGATGTCCAGCCAGTGTTCGCGAGCAGCGAGACGTCGTGGCAGGCGTTGTCGGTAAAGGCGCCTGGTGTAGCCGCCGGCCACACGGTCGTGCGCACGGGCAACCACACCGCGGTCCGGGTGGATGAAACGCGCACCCTGGTAATCACCAATAACCGGGCATACGTGAGTGCGATGGCCGTGGCGGTGGACGTAGCCGACGCCAAAGCCAGAGTAGTACAGGGTTCAAACGCTATTGTGCTCGGCAATACGCTGATCGCCCGCGGGCGCGACCCCGCGGTGGAGGTGGTGGTCAGCGGCGACCTGATGTTCGGCAACAACCACTGCGAGCTTCGGGGCAACGCCTCTGCCGATGCGGTACGGCTCGCGGCCAATACGGCCGTCGTCAACGCCAATCGCGTGCGCGGCGGCGAGGTATCGATGCGCTTGTCCGTGAATGCCCAGCGCATGACAGTGATGGGCAACATCACGACCAACGCCATAGCTGGACTACCCGCGGTATGGGGTCCGCTCAATATCCAAGCCTAGGAGAACCAGCCATGCAAATGATCGTCATCAAGCGAGAGATCGGTCTGGCGGGATTGATCGCCAAACTTGTGCGCGCACACGTCGACGACGCCCGCGCTAGCGCCTTCACTACTAGTCTGAAGGCGTTGAACCCGCATGTGGACTTCACGCAGCTTGCCGCTGGCACCGTGCTGCTCGTGCCCGACGCGGTCGAATTGAAGCCGGGCGCGAGCACCTCACTCGGCAGTGCGACCTTCGAGGCATTCGTCAAAGAGTTGGACACCGGCCTCGGCAGCGCCAGCGCGCTGATCAAGCAGGGCGTCGAGCGGTTCTCAGGCGATCGCACCTCGGTGTCTGCCGTCCTGAAGACGGCCGCGATGAAGCGCCTCGTCAAGAGCGACCCGGTTCTGAGTAAGCAGATCGAGGCAGTCGCTGCGCAGTTCAAGGACGACGAAACGAAAATGCTCGCTGCTCAGAAACTCATGGAAACAGTGCAAAAGCAAGTCAATGAAGAGCTCGCCGGGCTGGCTGGGCTGTTCGACTGAGATCTTCGAGACACCCATATTTTGTTTCAGGTAGGAGAAATCGATGACAGTCGAGGAGCTTATCAACCACGCGCACTTTCGCACAGAAATCGATGGCAGCTCAGCGAACTACGTCGGCCAAATCTAGGACACCCGATCGAGCCCGCATTGGGCAAAGCAGTGAGGTGAGCCCCAGCCTTCAGTTGCAGCGCTCGATTGGGAACCACCCCGTAGGGCGACCATTACAGATTCACGCACAAAGACTTGAAGATGAGTCACGTGCTGGCACGGGCCAATCTCGGTCTGCGCGTGGACCTTGGTGATGACCGAGATCAGCGTCCGCCCGGCCCGATGTCAGCCGGCGCCGACGCGCTGGTAGTAGCGCGCGCGGTAGATCAGGCGCTGGTGCCGGGGCGAATCGGTGAACGGCGTGCGCGTGTGCAGCACGTTGTTGCTGACCAGCCCCATGCCCGGCTCGAGCAGCCCGCGAAAGACCCAGGGCGAGGCCGTGCCAAGAATATCCTCCAGCGCCGCGAGCGCGGCTTTGGTGGGGTCATCGTTCTTCCACTCTATGCTCACCGCGCGCGCGGTGTAGCGCATGTGCAGGAAGCCACCGGCATCCACCGAGAACACCGGGCCTGCCTGCGCCGCTCGCTCGATGCGCCCGTCCTCGATGCGCGCCGGGATGGTCATGGCATCGCCCGCCATCAGCGCGCGTATGTGCTGCGGGTCGTGGTCGCGCAGCCGGATGTAGGCGATCTCGTGGTCGAGCAAGTCGTTCTCGCCGCCGGTTTCAGCGCGTTCGACGCAGTGCAGCAGCACGGCGCGCACCGTGCGCTCACCCGGGTTGTAGTAGCCGTCGGTGTGCCACTTGATGCCGCGATTGGTGTAGGGGATGAATTCGCCACGCGTGCCGCGCTCGGCCACCGCGAGCGGCGATATGCCGTCGTCGTCGGCGAGATAGTTGGGATCGAGATTGCGCAGGCCGAGCTGCAAGCCGAGCCGCCGCGGGATTTCCTTGTCCGGGTTGCCTCCCGTGGGACTGGCGTAGATCGCCATGTTGGCGCGCTCGCAGCGCTCGAGTAGCGCCTTCAGTTCGCCCGCGCTGAGCGAGCGCGGATCGCGCACTTCGACCACGAGTTCGGCCAGCGTTTTTGGAAAACGCGCGAGTTTGTCCGTGCGCCAGGCCTGATACGCAGCTTCGTCGGCGAGATCGAAGGCGGCGCCGGCGGGCGTATCCATGCGCGGGCTCATTCGCCTATGTTGCGTTCACGCCGGGGCCGGCGCTCCTCGCCCGGGGGGGCGAACAGGCCTGCCAGCGTACTCTCCAGCGCCTTCACCGCCTCGGGCGCCTCGATCTCCATGATTTGATCGATCACCCAGGCATGGTCCTTCTCCGGCACGATATCGAGCAGCCGGCTGCCGAAAAAACGGCGGAAGCCGAAGTCGGGCCCTTCTTTTTCGTCATAGGCGAAATCGGCGTAATCGGCGCCGCGCTGATTGGCGAGGGCGATGAAATGGCGGCGGCTGTGGCCGGGCTCGGGTGCGGCGATCAACATGTCGCGGTTGTCTTCGACCACCTCGGCCAGCTTCAGCGCGAGCGCGGTCGTAAACTCGCTGCGTTTGTCGGCAGCCAGCGCGCGATAGGCGATGCGGTCGGCCGCGTGCAGCAGGAACGCGAGGTACTCGCACACGAAATCGAAATACTGCCGGCCGATGTCGATGTCGAACTGCGCCGCGCGCATGCGGCGGATGGCGTCCTGCGACAGCTTCCAGCCGAGCATGGCGATGACGCCGGCGAGCTCGGGCATGCTGCGTTCGCCCGCTCCCCGGTGGAACTGGCTGCGGATGCGGATGGCCAAGGTGCCGCTCTATCGCGTGTTTTGCACTAGTACCCGCCTTTACCGAACGGCTTGGGCAAGCCGGCGACGCGCGCGCCCTGCTTGGCCGGCCCGAGCGGAAACAGGTCGTAGAGCGCCTTGCTGTCGCACCCCGGCATCAAGCCGGCGACGTCTTTCAGCATGGTGCGGAAGTTCGGCGTCTGGCCGTGCTCCTTGTACTGGTCGCGCAGGTATTGCACGACTTTCCAGTGATCGTCGTTCAGCTCGATGCCCTCGGCCTGCGCGATGACGCGCACGGTCTCTTCGCTGTAATCGGGCGCGACCAGATAGCCTTCCACATCGGTCTCCAGTTCAACGCCATTAACCACATGACCCATGCTGTGATCCTCCGTATCTTGTCGATCGGCCGCGAGACCCGGTTGCTATGCCTTGCGGATGAAAAACTCGTAGCTGCCGGGCGCCACTTCCTGCTTGGCGACAAGTTCCAGCCCGGTCGATCTCGTCCACGAACTGACGTCGTCGGGCGATCCCGGGCAGTTGCTCACCAGAAGCAGGATTTCGCCCGCCTTCATGCCGTCAAGCAGCTTCTTCGCCTCGATGATCGGACCGGGACAGCTGACGCCGCTCATATCCAGCGTCACGTTCGCTACCGCCCGGCCTGCACCGCTCGCGCCGCGCTTGATGGTGTATGCGACCTTGCGTCCGCCGAGCTTGTCGGTTGCGATCACCTCGTTGCCGGTATGGCGGCTCCAGGCGAACAGATCGTCCGGCGTGCCCGGGCAATCCGAAATCAGCTGCATGACCTGCCCTGGCTGCAGATCGTCGACCACGTGCTTCGCGCCTAGCAGCGGCGCCGGGCAATTCAGGCCGCACAGATCCAGCGTGACCAGGGGTTTGTCGGAATTCTTCTTTTGCGCACTCATGGAAACTCCTCTCGCTTACGCGAACATGCCGCTGTTATATCGTATGGCCATCATGCGCCGACCGCCGCAGCAGATTTGTGCGGCACGAAAAGCCCGCAGCCCAGCTTGCGCCCCGTGCCCAGGCCGGTTGCCTGCATCTTGAGCGAATGCTCGGGCGAGAGTTCATGCAGCATCAGGCTGAAGCCGACGATCTCCGCGTCTTGCGCTTGCGCGCGGCGCATCCTGCCGCAAATTATCTTGCAGCGGATCCCGGCGCCCTGCAGCTCTGTGCTGACGTTGCGCTGGAACACGGCCTCATCGGGGGTTCCCGTCGTGGCGAACTGCGAATACAGGGTGCCGTGGGCGAACAGCGGCCGCAAATGCGCGCTGCCGACCTCGATTTCGTTGCCGAGATCGAAGCGCGTCCCCGACAGCGCGAACGACTGTTCGGCGCGCGACCGCGGCAGCCGCAGCATGAGCCGGGCGCGGGCGCCGAGGTAGATCTCGCCTGCGACCGCGCGTGAGCCGCGGATCGGATGCACCCCCGCTTCGGTCTCGGCTTCCAGCCAGTCCAGCCGCTCGGCGAGCAGCCGAAAAAGCTGCCAGCCGTGATCCGCAGGTATGCTGCCACCGCGCAGCGAGAATGCTACGTCGATCATGTCCATCGCTTCAGAGTTCATTTCATTATGAGGGGATACATCCCCTCATGCTCCCCCAAATCAGAGGCCACAGTGGCCTCTTAGCTCTTATCCTGCGTCTGCGACCAGGCGAGCATTCCCTGGCCCCAGCGCTGCGCTGTGCCCGGATCGATCTCGAAAATGGTGAAGCGCGCGCCGCGTTCGCGAATGCGCAGGCGCAACAGCGGCATCCCGCCGGCTTCGTAATCCACCTGCACCAGTTCGACCTCCTGGCCTCCGAACGGGCAGGTGAACTTGTCCAGACTTCGCGTCGTGTCCATGTCGCGCGCTCCGTTTGTTGGCCGGCTCTTGAAAAACGCTTCCCTGGTACGAAAGTACGTTTCATCGTCATACCCTCTTGGAGGGAAGCGTTTTTCAAGAGCACTGACTTGGGGGATATAAAAGGGGGCGCCGCCCCCTTTTTCAACACCCGGCTACCGGCAGGTACTATCGCACCCAGCGTGGCAAGCGCAAATCACCGCTTTGGAGGAGAGCCGACTACTCCCTTCGGGTAGGTGCGGCATCACCCGTCCGGGTGTGCCTGCCCCCCTGCACGAGTAATGGCCGATCCGGGCGCCGGCATTTAGTATCCTTAAAAAAACAAGATGCTTTCACCCCGATTAAGATGCCTTCACCCTGAACGGAGGAAAACAGATGGCGAAAAAACTGCATGCCACGCCGAACCTGGACGCGCTCGAAACCGGTCCATGGCCTAGTTTCGTCACCGGCCTCAAGCGTCTGGCCCAAGACAAGGATGCCGCGGTCGACCTCCTCGGCCATCTGGAACATTCCTATGCCACAAAGAAGGGTTACTGGAAAGGTGGAACGCTAGGCGTCTACGGTTACGGCGGCGGCATCATCCCGCGTTTCACCGAGATCAAGGACGAAAACGGGAAGCCGACCTATCCCGACGCGGCCGAATTTCACACGCTGCGCGTGATGCCGCCGGCGGGCATGCATTACAGCACCGACATCCTGCGCAAGCTCGCCGACATCTGGGAGCGGCACGGTTCCGGCCTGATCGCTTTTCACGGCCAGTCGGGCGACATCATGTTTCAGGGCGCGACCAGCGAGAATGTGCAGAAGGCTTTCGACGAGATCAACGAGGCCGGTTTCGATCTCGGCGGCGCCGGGCCCGCGTTGCGCACCTCGATGTCCTGCGTCGGCGCGGCGCGCTGCGAACAGTCCTGCTACGACGAAGCCAAAGCGCACCGGATGGTGATCAATAGCTTCCTCGACGACATTCACCGCCCGGCGTTGCCGTACAAGTTCAAGTTCAAGTTTTCGGGCTGCCCCAACGACTGCATGAATTCGATCCAGCGCTCCGATCTGGCGGTCATCGGCACCTGGCGCGATAACATACGCACCGACGAGCCGTTGGCAAAGAAATGGTTCGCCAAGCACGGCATGAACGAGCTGGTGAACGATGTCGTCGCGCGTTGCCCGACCAAGGCGATCCAGCTAAAAGAGATCAAGGACGTGCGCAAGGACAATTTCATCTCCGCGGTGGCGCTGAACGACACGCACGCCCTGGAGATCGACAACCGCGACTGCGTGCGCTGCATGCACTGCATCAACGTGATGACCGGTGCCCTGGCCCCGGGCAAGGACAAGGGTGCCACCATACTCTGCGGCGGCAAGCGCACGCTGAAAATCGGCGATCAGATGGGTACCGTGATCGTGCCGTTCCAGCCGCTGCAGAGCGAGGAAGACTACGAGCAGATCGTCGAGCTGGGGCAAAAGATAATCGACTTCTTCGCCGAAAACGCGCTCGAGCACGAACGCACCGGCGAGATGATCGAGCGCATCGGCTTGGTCAACTTCCTCGAAGGAATCGGCCTCGACGTGGACGCGAACATGGTCGGAGCGCCGCGCTCCAACCCCTACGTCCGCACCGACGGCTGGGACGAGGAAGTGGCCAAGATCAAGGCCAAGAAGGCAGCCGCCTGAGTCGGCCCACGCACAGAATGCACGGAGACTAGCAATGGCTCAACCACAACAGCAGATGCGCAAACCCAAGGAAACCGGGGTGCCGGACAACGAGCAGTACATGCACCCGACCCTGTTAAAGAACAAGGGCAATTGGAAATACCACGACCGCCCGCGCCCCGGCGTGCTGCACCATGTGTCGCACTCGGGAGACGAAGTGTGGACGGTGCGCGCCGGCACCCAGCGCCAGATGGACGTGCACACCATCAGGAAGCTGTGCGACATCGGCGACCAGTACGCTGACGGCCATGTGCGCTTTACCATCCGCTCCAACATCGAGTTCATGGTCGCGGACCAGGCCAAGGTGGCGCCGCTGATCGAGGCGCTGGAGAAGAACGGCTTTCCGGTGGGCGGCACCGGCAACTCGGTGTCGATGATGGCCCACACGCAGGGCTGGCTGCACTGCGATATCCCCGGCACCGACGCCTCGGGGGTGGTGAAGTCGCTGATGGACGAGCTGTACTACGAATTCAGGCACGAGGAGATGCCCAACCGGGTGCACATGTCCACTTCCTGCTGCGAGATCAACTGTGGCGGGCAGGCCGACATCGCCATCATCGTGCAGTACACCAAGCCGCCCAAGATCAACCATGATCTGGTCGCGAACGTGTGCGAGCGGCCGGCGGTGGTGGCGCGCTGCCCGGTGGCGGCGATCCGGCCGGCGCTGGTGAATGGCAAGCCTTCGCTCGAAATCGACGAGAAGAAATGCATGTGCTGCGGCGCCTGCTACCCGCCGTGCCCGCCGATGCAGATCAACGATCCCGAGCACACCAAGCTCGCGATCTGGGTGGGCGGCAAGAACTCGAACGCCCGCGGCAAGCCGACTTTCATGAAGATGGTCGCTTCCGGACTGCCGAACAACCCGCCGCGCTGGGTCGAGGTGGCTGTGGTGGTGAAAAAGATCCTGCAGGTCTACAAAGAGGACGCGCGGCCGTGGGAGCGGCTGTCCGACTGGGTCGAGCGCATCGGCTGGCCGCGCTTTTTCGAGAAGACCGGCCTCACCTTCACCAAGTATCTGATCGACGACTGGCGCGGCAGTCGCGCCAATCTCAACGCGTCGACGCACATCCGGTTCTAGGAGAAAGAATAACAAGGGGGTCTGGAGAAGGGGTGGGACCCTTCCCTTCCCACCCGGGTCCCCTTGTATAACCCCTAAGTCAGAGTTTAGGAAGGTAGGAGAAAGGAACAAGAGGGCGATGCCCCCTTGTATATCCCCTAAGTCAGAGTTTAAGAAGGTAACTATGAATTTCGGCATCCTGGTCAATGAAGGTCCGTACACGCACGAGGCTTCCGACAGCGCCTACCAGTTTTGCAGGGCGGCGCTGGCGGCCGGGCACCAGATCCAGCGCGTGTTCTTCTATCACGACGGCGTGAACAACGCGACGCGCCTCACCGAGCCGCCGCAGGACGACCGTCACATCGTCAATCGCTGGTCGAAGCTGGCGGCGGATCACAAGCTCGATCTGGTGGTGTGCGTGGCTGCGGCGCTGCGCCGCGGCATCAAGGACGAGAACCTGGCGACGGGCTTTCGCATCTCGGGCTTGGGCCAACTGATCGAGTCCAGCATCCAGGCCGACCGCATGGTGACCTTCGGCGACTGATGGACCTGGGAGACAAAGCGCAATGAGCGAGGGAACGGTAAAAAAAATCATGTACGTGAACCGCAAGGCGCCGTACGGAACTATCTACGCGCTGGAGTCGCTCGAGGTGGTGCTGATTGCGGCCGCTTTCGACCAGGACGTGAGCCTGGTGTTCATGGATGACGGCGTGTACCAACTGAAGAAAGGTCAGCAGACCAAGGGCATCGAGGTGAAGAATTTCCAGCCCACCTACCGCGCGCTCGATGACTACGACGTCAACAAGCTGTATGTGGAAAAGGAAGCGTTGGATGCACGCGGCCTGTCGGCGGAGGACATGTGCGTGCCGGTGGAAGTGAAGAGCGCGGCCGAGATCGGCAAGCTGATGGATGAGCAGGACGTGCTGCTCAGTTTCTAGAAATGGCGGGAACAAGGGGGCGATGCCCCCTTGTAGATCCCCCGAGTTAGCGGAAGCTCTGATGGCGTCGCGGACGCAATCAGAGCTTTCCGAAAACGATTGAGGGCAAACCATGCTGCATATAGTCAACAAGTCGCCGCTGGAGCGCAGCACGCTCGATAGCTGCCTCGCGACTGCGCAGCCGGGCGCGGCGCTGCTGCTGATCGAGGACGGCGTGTATGCCGCGACGCGCGGCAATTCTGCCGAAGGCAAACTGCGCGCTGCGTTGGCGCACCTCGAAATCTACGTCCTCGCCCCCGATCTGGAGGCGCGCGGCATGGCGCAAGCGCTCGCCGAGGGCGTGAAACTGATCGATTACGCCGGGTTTGTCGAACTGGTGGCGCAGCATAAGAACTGCCAATCCTGGCTTTAGTTCCACGGGTTCAGGAGGCTGCAACGGGAAGCTGGTCACGGCCCGGGATGTTTGGGGAGAGCATGGGGGGAATCGTTCCCTCATTTTGAAACAGGCTTTAAGGAGTGCATATGGCTATCGAAGTAAACGGCAAATCATACGAAACCGACGAGGAAGGCTATCTGGTAAACCTCGCCGAATGGGATGAGGACATCGCCAAGATCCTCGCCGAGCAGGAGAAGATTGAGATGACGCCCAACCACTGGGAAGTCATCAATTTTCTGCGCGAGTATTACAACGAGTTCCAGATCGCCCCGGCGGTGCGCGTGCTGACCAAGTCGATCGGCAAGAAGCTCGGGCCGGAGAAAGGCAACAGCCAGTACCTGTATGAGTTGTTTCCCTACGGCCCGGCGAAGCAGGCTTGCAAAATCGCCGGCCTGCCCAAGCCCACCGGCTGCATCTAGAGCGAAAGCGCGGAAGTCGCAGGGGTTTTCGCAATGAAGGACTTGCTTCTCTCCTTCACACCCTGCGCGCCGTTCGCGCCGAGATGAGCTGCCGATGACAACAGCGACCGTTTTTTTCGCGTTGCTGCTCTATGCCGCCACCCTGCTCGGCGCGGCCGGGCTAGTCTGGCGCATTCGGGACTACGCGCGCACGCCCGCGCCGCTGAAGATCCCGACCACGCCGGCGCCGACGACCACGGGCGGCGTGGTGCTGCGCATGCTGCGCGAGGTGGCGCTGTTCGAGAGCCTGTTCAAGGCCAATCTCTGGATCTGGCTGTTCGGCTGGATGTTCCATGTCGCGCTGGCGCTGGTGCTGGCGCGTCATCTGCGTTATTTCACCCAGCCGGTGTGGTTCTGGGCGGCGTGGATCCAGCCCTTCGGCCTGTATGCCGGCTTGGCCATGGTGGCGGGACTCGCCGGCCTGTGGGCGCGGCGCTTTCTGGTGGAGCGCATCCGCTACATCTCGGCACCCTCGGATCACCTGATGCTGGCGCTGCTCCTGGGCATAGCCGCATCCGGCCTGTCGATGAAGTTTCTCTCCCACACGGACATCATCGCGGTGAAGGCCTTCGCTCTCGGCCTGATATATTTCGACTGGCAGCCGCTGCCGGCGCATCTTGGCTTGTACCTGCACTTGTTCTTGGTCGCTGCGTTGATTGGGATCTTTCCCTACTCGAAGCTGCTGCACGCGCCGGGCGTATTCTTCAGCCCCGGACGCAACCAGGCCGATAATCCGCGCGAGCAGCGACATCTCGCCCCTTGGGCGGCCGATCTGACCAAGGCGAAGATCTGACATGGCCGCAACCCAGGTTAGCGCGCCGCCACTGAAGCCCTATCCGGTGATTCCCATCCTCGAGGTCGGGGCGATGGCGAATACCAAAACGTTTCCCGCCAACGCCCAGCTGCAGCAGGCGCTCGGATTCCCCGGCGAACTTGTCGAAGACTGGCACGACAAGGCGATCACCAAGCTGGGCGAGCTTCTCGGAAAATACCGCTCGCTCAAGGTCTATCTGGACGCCTGCGTGCACTGCGGCGCCTGCACCGACAAGTGCCATTATTTTCTCGGCACGGGCGATCCGAAGAACATGCCGGTCGCGCGCCAGGACTTGTTGCGCAAGGTCTATCGCCGCCATTTCACCTGGTCGGGAAAATGGTTTCCGAAGCTGGTCGGTGCCGAGGACCTGACCAAGGATGTGCTCGACGACTGGTATTCCTATTTCAATCAGTGCTCGGAATGCCGCCGCTGCTCGGTTTTCTGTCCCTACGGCATCGATACCGCCGAGATCACCATGGCCGCAAGAGAGGTCATGGACTCGATCGGCCTCGGGACGAAATACACCAACGAGATCATCGGCAAGGTGCACAAGGTCGGCAACAACCTCGGCCTGCCGGGACCGGCACTGCAGGACACCCTGTCCAGCATCGAGGAAGATCTGAAGGAAGAAACGGGACTGGACATACGCCTTCCGCTCAACGAGAAGGGCGCCGAAGTGCTGCTGATTACGCCTTCGGCCGATTTTTTTGCCGAACCGCACGTCTACAGCCTGATGGGCTACGCCAAGGTGTTCCACGCGGCGGGCATACCCTGGACGCTGTCGACCTACGCTTCGGAAGCGGCCAACTTCGGCATGTTCATCGGCAATTACGGCCAGATGCAGAAAATCGCGACGCGCGTGCGCGAGGCGGCGCTGGACCTGGGCGCAAGGCGCCTGGTGGTGGGCGAGTGCGGCCATGCCTGGCGCGCCGCCTACAGCTTCTGGAATACGCTCATCGGCCCGTTCGATTTTCTCGACCCGAACTACCCGGTGCCGCAGCATATCTGCGAGCTTACCTACGACCTGATCCAGCGTGGCGCGCTTGACTTCGACAAGAGCGCCAACGACAAATACGTCGTCACTTTCCACGACTCCTGCAACGTCGCGCGCGGCTCGCGCATGGGCGACATGCCCGGCGGCCAGTTCGAGATTCCGCGCGCGATTGTGCGCGCCGTCGCCAACAGGTTCGTGGAAATGTATCCGGACTCGATCCGGGAAAAAACCTTCTGCTGCGGCGGCGGCGGCGGCATCCTGACCGACGATTTGATGGACGTGCGCGTGAAGGGCGCGCTGCCGCGCATGGAGGCGCTGCAGGCGGTCGTCGATTCCGACGGCGTGAACTTCATGGCGACCATCTGCGCCATCTGCAAGGCGCAGTTCAGCAAGGTTCTTCCGTATTACAAATTCAACATGGGCATGGTGGGCGGGGTGCACCAACTGGTGGGCAACGCCATCCGGCTCGGACCCAAGTAAAGCACTTGCGAGGAGACCAAACGTGTCGACCACATCTGAGCATCTCAGCACCGATCTGAGCTTCCGCCGCTACCGCGAAGGGGACGAAAAATGGAAGCGCTGGCAGGACAAGATCTTCGAGGGCGACCATTCCTACAAGTGCCCGACCTATATCCAGGCGGTGCCGCCGTGTCAGGGCAGCTGCCCCTCGGGCGAGGACATTCGCGGCTGGCTCAACATTGTGCGCGGCATCGAGAAGCCGCCGGCGGGGGTTCCGTGGCAGGAATACGCGTTCCGCCGCATGACCGACGCCAACCCGTTCCCGGCGGTGATGGGCCGGGTGTGCCCGGCGCCGTGCGAGTCCGGATGCAACCGCAACCAGGTCGAAGACTTCGTCGGCATCAACTCGGTCGAGCACTTCATCGGCGAGTGGGCGCTGGCACATGGCCTCGCCTTCCCCAAGCCCGAGCGCGAGACCGGCAAGAAGGTCGCGATCATCGGCGGCGGGCCGGCCGGGCTGGCCTGCGCCTATCAGCTTCGCCGCAAGGGCCATGCCTGCACCATTTTCGACTCCAACGCGCACCTTGGCGGCATGATGCGTTACGGCATTCCCGGCTATCGCACGCCGCGCGAGGTGCTCGACGGTGAAATCAAGCGCATCATCGACATGGGGGTGGAGGTGCGACTCAACACCCAGGTCGGCAAGGACGTGAGCCTGGCAGATCTGCGGCGCGACTTCGACGCGGTCTTCGTCGGCCTTGGGGCCCAGTCGGGCAGTCCCCTGCCCATTCCCGGGGCCGAGGCGCCGAACGTCATCGATGGCATCACCTTCCTGCGCGCGTTTAACGACGGCCGGCTCGACAAGGTGGGCAAGAGGGTCGTAGTGGTGGGCGGGGGCGACACCGCCATGGACGTTGCCGCGGTGGCGCGCCGGCTCGGCCACATTACGCGCGATGCCGAGGCGCCGGCGTCGCAAGAGGCGGTCCTCGGCCAGATGGAACACGATGTGGCCACGGTGGCGCGCGAGGAGGGCGCCAACGTGCTCATCGCCTACCGCCGGACGGTCGCAGAAATGCCGGCCACCAAACACGAGGTGGAGGCGGTTACGCGCGAGGGCGTGCGCATCATGACCTGTGTCGCCCCGGTCGCGGCAGTGCTCGGCGCGGATGGTCGCGCCGTCGCGCTGCGGGTGATCAAGGTCGATTGGGTCAACAAGAAAATGGTGCCGCAGGCCGGATCGGAGTTCGACATCCCCTGTGACCTGCTGGTATCGGCGCTGGGCCAGACGGTGGATTTCACCGGCCTGGAGGAATTCAGGAACGAGCGCGGACTGGTCAGCGCGGACAAGAACTACCAGGTTGCAAACAAGCCGGGCGTGTTTACCGGCGGCGATATCGTGCGGCCGCACCTGCTGACCACCGCCATCGGCCACGCCTGGATCGCCGCCGAGGGAATAGACCGCCATCTAAGGGGCGAAGAGCTGGAAAAGCGGCCGAAGATCGACGTGCACTACTTCGACCTCGAGCGCAAGATGATCGAAAAGGGTCTCAAGATCGAGGAGGCGCGTGAACCGCTGCGCGGCACCGACGCCTCGAACGTCGCCGTGCACAACTACGACAACCGCTCCGACAGGTACGTGGTCACGCACGAGGAGCTGTTCCTGGGCCATTTTCCCTATACGCCGCGCAACGTGCGCCAGATCGTGCATCTGGACGCAAAGAGCGCCGTAGGCAACTTCGAGGAGCGCATCGTGGCGCTGACCGAAGCGCGGGCGCAGGCCGAGGCCGCGCGCTGCATGAGCTGCGGGCAGTGCTTCGAGTGCGACAACTGCATCGTCTATTGTCCGCAGGCGGCGGTGAAGAAAGTACCCAAGGCGCAGGCGACCATCGGCCGCTATGTGTATACGGATTACGACCGCTGCATCGGCTGCCATATCTGCATGGACGTGTGTCCTACCGGCTACATCAAGATGGGGCTCGAGGTGTAGATGCCGCGCACCATGCACCACCCGGCAAGCTTTGCTAGCCGGCGCAAATCCATTTGACGCATCATCGAGGAGCCTCACCAGTGTCGAGCACCACCGAACAAATCAGCGCCAAGGTCACTTTTCGCCGTTACCAGGACGGCGACGGGAAATGGAAGCGCTGGCAGGAACAGATTTTCGATGCGGACCATTCGCACAAGTGCCCGACCTATATCCAGGCGACGCCGCCTTGCCAGGGCAGTTGCCCCGCGGGCGAGGATATCCGCGGCTACCTCAACATTGTGCGCGGCGTCGAAAAGCCGCCGGCCGGAAAGAGCTGGCAGGAGTACGCATTTCAGCGTCTCGCCGGCGCCAACCCGTTCCCCTCGGTGATGGGGCGGGTGTGCCCGGCACCGTGCGAGTCCGGATGCAACCGCAACGAGGTCGAGGATTTTGTCGGCATCAACTCGGTGGAGCATTTTCTCGGCGACAACGCGATCGCCAAGAATTTTTCCTATGAAAAGCCGGCGCTGACCAGCGGCAGGAAAGTGGCGGTGATCGGTGGCGGGCCCGCGGGCCTGTCCTGCGCCTACCAGCTTGCGCGCAAGGGCCACGAAGTCACCGTATTCGACGAACACCCGGAACTGGGCGGCATGATGCGCTACGGCATTCCGGGTTTCCGCACCCCGCGCAAGATACTCGACGCGGAAATCCAGCGCATCCTCGACCTCGGCGTCGAGACGCGGCTTTCCTGCCGCATCGGCACCGATGTCAGCATGGACGAGATCCGCGCGCAGTTCGACGCGGTGTTCCTCGGCCTCGGCGCGCAGTCAGGAAGGCCGCTGCCCTGCGCCGGCAACGAGGCGCCGAACGTGGTCACCGCCACCGCGTTTCTGCAGGCGTTCAACGACGGTCGCATGCGCCACGTCGGCAAGCGCGTGGTGGTCGTCGGTGGCGGCGATACCTCGATCGACGTCGTCACTGTCGCGCGCCGCCTCGGCCACATCGTGCACGCCCGCGATGCGGACCGCCCCGAGCGCGCCATCGCCAGCTATACCGCACATGATGTCGCCGAGGTTTCGGCCAGGCAGGGCGCGCAGGTGGTGCTCACCTCGGTGTTCGCGGTCGACGGGATGCAGGCGAACAAGCACGAGGTCGAACAGGCCACGGCTGAAGGCATCACCATCCGCGGCAGCTTGATTCCGGTCGCGGTGGTGCTGGGCGCCGACGGTCGCGCCACGGCGCTGCGCGTGGCGCAATGCGAAGCGAAAGTGGTCGGCGGCAGGCTCGAAGTCAAGGCGATCCCCGGCACCGAAGAAGAGATACCGGGCGACCTGTTCGTCTCCGCCATCGGCCAGGCGGTGGATTTTACCGGGCTGGAGGAATTCAACAATGGCAAGGGCGCGGTCGCCGCGGACAAAAACTATCAGGTAACGGGCAAGCCGGGCGTGTTCGTCGGCGGCGACATCGTGCGCCCGAACCTGCTGACCACGGCAATCGGCCATGGCTCGATCGCGGCCGACGGCATAGACCGGTTCCTGCGCGGCGAGATGCTGGAGAAGCGCCCCAAGATCGACGTCCACCATTTCGACCTGGTGCGCAAGATGGTGGAGAAGGGCCTGAAGGTGGGTGAGGAAAAGCTGGAACCGTTGCGCGGCACCGATATTTCCAGCGCCGCCGTGCACAACTACGACGACCGCTCCAGCCGGCACGTGATCCCGCACGAAGAACTGTTCCTGGGCTACTTCCCCAGCGTGTCGCGCATCAAGCGCGACACGATCACGCTGACCGAGGAGACCGCGCTGGGCAACTTCGATGAGCGCATCGTGGCGCTGGCCGAAGCGCAGGCGCAGGCCGAGGCCAAGCGCTGCATGAGTTGCGGGCAGTGTTTCGAATGCGACAACTGCGTGGTGTACTGCCCGCAAATCGCGGTACTGAAGGTACCCAAGGCGCAGGCGACCATGGGGCGCTACGTCTATACCGACTACGACCGCTGCATCGGCTGCCACATCTGCGCGGACGTGTGTCCGACCGGGTACATCAAGATGGGGCTGGGGGAGTAACTAGTAGTTTCGGCAATGCCGAAACTGCCGCTGAATTAGGGGAGCATGAGGGGAGGTATCCCCTCATAGTCAAACGAGGTTGGAGGGTAATCGTGAAGCATGACGGGACTGGAGCATTGACCGGCCGTATCGCGCACGCGATCTGCCTGCTCGCGCTGTTGCTGCCCGCACTCGCGTTTGCCTCCGACCGGGTACCCAAGCCGGTGATCGACATCGCCAGGCCGGGCAAGTGCGTGGAAGACACCGCAATCATGCGGCGGCAGCACCCGGACATGCTCAAGCATCAGCGTGACCTGACGATGCACGAGGGCATCCGCACGAAGAAGTACAGTCTGAAGGAATGCGTTGCCTGCCACGCGAGCACGAAGACAGGCAGCGTGCTCGGCGACAAGGGCTTCTGCCAGAGCTGCCACGCCTATGCGAGCGTCAAGATCGATTGCTTTAGCTGTCACTCATCCAAACCGAAGCCCGCCAGTGGAGCGACGCCATGAGCGTAGACGCGAACGAGGGCATCAGCCGGCGCGGCTTTCTCGCCATCTCCGCCGCCACCCTGGGCGGGGTGATGCTCGCGCCGGGCATCCGCCTGATCGAGATCGCCGGCGCGCGCGCGCCGGATCAGCCGGTATCCAGGCAGGTGCGCTGGGGCCTCTTGATCGACACCAATAAATGCACTCCCGGCTGCGACGATTGCGTCAAAGCCTGCGCCACCGAGAACGGGCTCAAGGACACCGGTCATCCGCGCACCGACGCGCAGTGGATACGCAAGGTCGAATTGAAGGATATGCGCAGCGGCCACACCCAATCGGTGCCGGTGATGTGCCAGCATTGCGAGCATCCGCCCTGCGTCGACGTCTGCCCCACCGGCGCGTCGTTTAAACGCGCCGACGGCATCGTGCTGGTCGACCGGCACATCTGCATCGGCTGCCGCTATTGCATGATGGCCTGCCCCTACAAGGCGCGCTCGATCGTGTTCGAGGAGATCAGCGGACAGAATCCCGACGTGCCGCGCGGCAACGGCTGCGCCGAGGGCTGCACGCTGTGCGTGCACCGCGTCGATCGCGACCAGCAGCCCGCCTGCGTCGAGGCCTGCACCCGGGCAGGGCACAATGCCATGATTTTCGGCGATCTGAACGATCCGCAAAGCGAAATTGCACAGCGTGTCGCCAAATATTCGAGCACGCAGATCCGGGCGGACTTGAAGCTCAATCCCGGCGTGCGCTATCAGGGACTGTGACATGGCCGAATCCTTAATCTATCGCGAACTAGGCGGTCCCAGCCGCCGTTACTGGGGCCTGCTCGCGTTGCTTGCCGTTCCGCTCGCGCTGGGGGCGGTTGCCTATTTCTACATCGAGCACTACGGTCATATCGTGACCGGCATGGACAACCAGATTGTCTGGGGCATGCCGCATGTGTTCGCGGTCTTTCTGGTGGTCGCGGCCACGGGCGCGCTGAATATCGCCATGGCGGCATCGGTGTTCGGCAACACGGTCTACAGGCCGGTGGCAGCGCTGTCGGCGCTGGTGTCGCTGGCGCTGCTGGTCGGCGGGCTCGCCCTCCTGATGCTCGATCTGGGGCGCTCCGATCGCATGATCGTGGCAATAACGCGCTTGAATCCCGAATCGCTGTTCGCCCGCAGGGTCATTTTCTACGACGGCTTCATGGCCAGCGTAGGGGTTTACCTGTGGTTCCTGCTCGAGCGCCGCATGAACCGCTATATCAAGCCGGCGGCGATCGTTGTCTTCCTGTGGCAACTGCTGCTGATCACCAGCACCGGCCTGGAGTTCGGCTTCAATTTTCGCGCGGCGTACGACTCCCTGCTGTATGCGCCGATGTTCATCGCGTTTGCTTCGGCCTATGGCGTCGCGGTTTTCACGCTGATCCTGTTTGCCGTCTGCGCCTGGGAGGCGCGCCCTGTTTCCGACGCGTTGTTGCGCCGGCTCAAGAACCTGCTCGGCATTTCCGTCGCGGCTTCGCTTTTCTTCGCCGTACTGTTCTTCGCTTCCAAGTACGAACTGGCGCGCTCCCGCGACGTCGCGCGGTTCTTCCTCTTCGATGGCGGCGTGTACACGGCGCTGTTCTGGTTGGGGCAGCTTGCGATCGGCGGCATCGTGCCGCTGGCGCTGCTCGCGCGCGCGCAGTTGCCGCGTAGTGCCTTCGCCGCAGCCTGCGCGCTGGTGGCGCTCGGAGGGCTGGCGCAAATGTACGTCACGCTGATCGGCGGGCAGGCCTATCCGCAGATCCTGTTTCCGGGGCTGGTCGAATCGAGCAGCTTCTTCGACGGCGAGATCCATCCGTATACGCCGAGCCTGGTGGAAGTGCTGCTCGGCTTGGGCGGAGTGGCATTGGCCGCCGCCATTCTCGCCGTCGCGCTGCGCGCACTGGCGTTCCTGCCCGAGCGGATGGATCCGACGGCCGGGCCCAAGGCCTGAACACGCGGCGGCAAACGCAGGTGTCGAGACCTATGCATCGCTTTCTCGTTTCCGCCGCGCACAAGTCGTCGGGCAAGACCACCGTCAGCATCGGTCTGGCGGCGCAGTTGTCGCAGCGCAGCCTCGGCGTGCAGACGTTCAAGAAGGGCCCGGATTACATCGATCCGATGTGGCTCACGGCGGCGACCGGCCGCTCCTGCCGCAACCTCGATTTCAACCTGTCCACGCCCGAACAACTGCAGGCGGAGTTCGCGCGCCATGGCGCCGGTGCCGACGTTTGCCTGATCGAAGGCAACAAGGGCTTGTATGACGGCGTCGATCTTCACGGCAGGAACAGCAATGCCGCGCTCGCGCAATTGCTGGATCTGCCGGTGGTGCTGGTGCTCGATGCGCGCGGTACGACCCGCGGCATCGCGCCGCTGATTCTCGGTTACCAGGCGTTCGATCGCTCGGTACGCATCGCCGGCGTGGTTTTGTCCAGGCTGGGCGGCGCGCGCCATGAAGCCAAGTTGCGCGCGGTGATTGAGCACTACACCGACGTGCCGGTGCTGGGTGCCGTGCATGCCGATCCGCGCCTGGCCATCGTCGAGCGCCATATCGGCCTGATGCCGGCAAACGAGGACGAGGTCGCGCAAAGCCGTATCGCTGCGCTCGCCGCGGCCGTCGGCAGGCAGGTGGATCTGGAACGGCTGCTCGCGGCGACCGTCAGCCATGGGCCGTTGCCGGCGCCGCCGCGCGAACGCGCCGCCCGGCCGGGTGTGCGCCTTGGCATTGCACGCGATCGGGCGTTCGGCTTCTACTATCCGGACGACCTGGAGGCGCTGGAGCGCGCCGGCGCCGAGTTGCTGTTTTTCGACACGCTGCGCGACGCGCGGCTGCCGCCGGTGGACGGCATCGTCATCGGCGGCGGTTTTCCGGAAATGTTCATGCGCGAACTCGAAGCGAATACCGCCTTGCGCGGCGAGATCCGTGCGGCGATTGAGGCCGGCATGCCCGCATACGCCGAATGCGGCGGGCTCATGTACCTCGCGCGCTCGCTCAGCTGGCGCGGCGACACGCGCCGTATGGTGGGCGCGATCGCGGGCGATGTGCTCATGCACGAGCGGCCGGTTGGCCGCGGTTACGTCAGGCTCGCTCCGACCGAGGCGCATCCATGGGGTGGGCACGGTGACGAGCACGCGGAGATCCCGGCGCACGAATTTCACTACTCGAGCATCGAAGGACTGGCCGCGGACACGCGCTTCGCCTACCGCGTGGCGCGCGGTTTCGGTGCGGACGGAAGACACGACGGCATCGTGGTCAACAATCTCCTGGCCAACTACGCGCACCTGCGCAGCGCCGGCAACTACGACTGGGCGGCGCGCTTCGTCGGCTTCGTGCACGATCGCGCCGGGCGGCGTGCAGCGGCGCCGGCGCTGGCCGCGGCGCATTGATGCGCGCATGAGCTCAACCAAATTGGCGAACGAAGGGCTTGGGCGGGAAGTCAGGGGCCCGGCCGGTTCCCGGGATCTTCCCGCTTGCCTGCCGGACGAGACGCTGCCGAGGCCCATGCCATTTCAGGCGTGTGCAACAATCCGTCTATGAATCACGCTCATCAAAAGTCGGCCGATGCATCGAGCGCGCGTGCCATGCTTCCGGGCATGGTCTATCTGGTCGGTGCCGGACCAGGCGATCCCGAACTGCTGACGCTGCGGGCGGCACGCTTGCTGGCCGAGGCCGAGGTCATCGTCTACGACCATCTCGTTTCTGAGCCTATCCTCAGGCTGGGCCGCAGCGACGCGCAGCGCATCTATGCGGGCAAGGAGCGCGGCAACCATGCCATCAACCAGACGGAACTGAACCAGCTGCTGGTGCGGCTTGCGCGCGAGGGCAGGCGGGTGATGAGGCTCAAGGGCGGTGATCCGTTCATATTCGGCCGCGGCGGCGAGGAAGTGCAAGCGCTGGCGGCGGCCGGCATTGCCTTCGAGGTGGTGCCGGGAATTACCGCCGCCAGCGGCATCGCCGCCTATGCCGGCATACCGCTGACGCATCGCGACTATGCCAATTCCTGCCTGTTCGTCGCCGGCCACTTGAAGGACGGCAGCGTGGATCTCGACTGGGACTCGCTCGTTCGCCCGGCGCGCACCCTGGTGGTGTATATGGGCTTGCTCGGCCTGCCCACCTTGTGCCGTGAACTGGCGGCCCATGGCATGGCCGCAAGCATGCCGGCGGCGATCGTGCAGCACGGCACCACGGACAGCCAGCGTACGGTGGTGGGGACGCTCGCGACGCTGCCGCAACTGGCTCAGACCGCTCGGCTCGCGCCGCCGACGCTGATCATCATCGGCGAGGTGGTGCGGCTGCACGCGCAACTGGCGTGGTATGAGGCGCGCGCGGCTGCAGCGGGTGCGGACGAGAACGATCCGGAACGCGTGCACGCCTAGCGCTCGCGCAGTTGCATTCGATTGCGCGAGCGCGCGGCTAGGATTTTCGCGGCTCGGAAGAACCCTGCGGGCCGGTCCTCTGCTCGACTGCGAACACTGCGGCCTCGACGCGTGAGGTGAAGTTGAGCTTGGACAGGATGTGGCGCACATGCAGCTTGACCGTGTCGTAGCTGATGTCGAGCGCGCGCGCAATCGCCTTGTTCGACATGCCTTGCGCCAGATGATCGAGGATCTCGCGCTCGCGTTCGGTAAGCTGCCCGAGCAGGTTCTCCCGGGTTTTGCTCTGCCGCCCCGGCTGCAACAGGTCCACCAGTTTCATCGTCATCGCCGGCGCGACTACGGTTTCGCCGCGCGCCGCACGCAGGATTGCATCGGTGACGTCCTCCGGTTCCATGTCCTTTAGCAGGTAGCCGCGCGCCCCGGCGTGCAGCGCGTTGGCAAGATCGTCTTCGGAATCGGAAACGGTCAGGATCAGCGTCGGGCCGCTCCAGCCGTAATCCTGCAGCGTGCGCAGGAGCGCGAGCCCGCCGTGCGGCGGCAGGTTGAGATCGAGCAGCAGCACGTCCGGCTTCGTCTCCTGCATCAGGCGCGCAGCTTCGGTGGCGCCGGCGGCGGCCGCCACCACCTCGATGTCGTTGCGCCCATGCAGCAACTCCGCCAGACCCTTGCGAAACAGCGTATGGTCGTCGACCAGCATTACGCGCACCGCGCTCATTGGATTACCTTGTCGCTTCGCGCCAAGGATTCGCCCTTGGGGCGGCCCGTCGGGCTCATGCGGCTGCCTCCGGCGGGCATTCGCGGGCAGACGAGCGGCGCTGTCGGCGGCGCGCGGCATTCGCCTTGCGCGCATCCGCGGCCGCGGCCGGGGCCGCTGCTCGGCAGCTCATGCCGTTGCTCCGCGCTGCGCCGGAAACACCAGCCTGACGCGCGCGCCGCCCTGCGGCAGGTTGACGATTTCGATCGCGCCGTTCAGACGCTGCGCGCGCTCGCGCATGATGTTGACGCCGAGGTGATGGCGCAGGTGCGAATGCTGCTCTGCGCCGCCCAGGCGCCGGCCGAATGCGTAAAAGCCGAGTCCGTCGTCCTCGACTGCAAAGCGGTAATCGCCACCGACGAGTTCCAGGACCAAGCGGGCGTGCTTGGCGCCGGAGTGCCGCGCCACGTTGGCGAGCGCCTCCTGCATGATGTGGAACACCTGGCCTTCCTCCTCCACGCTCAAGTCGAGATCGGTGGTGCGGTTGTCGAATGCGAGCTCGATGCCGGTGCGATCGTGGAATTTCGTTTTCAGCGCCTGCAGAGCGTGCACCAGCCCGAGCGGATCCATGCGGTTGCGGAACTGCGACAAGAGCTCCCGCAGGTCGGAGTAAGCCCCGTCGAGCGCTTGCTGCACCTCGGCCGCGTGCTTGAGCGCGCGCGGCGGTTCGCTCGCCTCCAGCGCCTCCTGCATCATGGCGAGCCGAATCTTCATGTAGGCCATCGTCTGGGCGAGCGAATCGTGCACTTCGTTCGCGATCAACTGGCGCTCGTTCATCAGCGTCATGCGCATGTTCTCGCGCAGCAGGCGCGCATTTTCCAGAGCCATGCCCAGGTGCTCGCTGATGGAGCGAAACAGCAGCCCGAGCTCCTCCGGCGTATCGCGCTTCTCGGCGAAAAACAGCGCGTATGCGCCGAGCACGCGGCCTATATGGCTCAGCGGCACCACCAGCGTGGCGCCGAGTCCGTGGAAATAATCCGAGCCGGTTTGCATCGCGCAGTGCTGCAGTTCGAAGCTCTGGCGCACCGCGTCGTCGCTCACCGCTGCGCCGCAAATGCCGCAGTCCAGCGGCACCATTTGCTCCTGCGCGACCAGTTCCGGCGCCAGCCCTTGCGAGGCGACGAGCCGCATGTGGGCGCCGTCGCTGGTCACCACGCGCACGATGCCGGCCTGGGCCCCGGCAAGCCGGATCATGGTGCCGAGCGAGCGCTCGAGCAGCTTCTCCGGGTCGTGCCCTTCGGCGAGCACGGTGGTGAGCTCGGACAGCGCGCGCAAGGCCTGCAGATCGGTTTCACGCGCAGGGCCAGCAGCTTGCAGGGGGCGTAAGCCCGGCTGGGTCATGGATTGCTCCGCTCGCGCCGGCATCACGGTGCGCCGGCGTCATGAGATTATGTCTCAGAGCTCATTACAGAATGAAGGGATATATCCCCTCATGCTCCCCTAAGACAGGGGCCGTTTCGATAATTCTGAAATGGCTGCTTGGAGAAATATTACCACGGCCCTACAAGCGCGGTGCCAGATGCGCCTGGCTTGGTTACAATGCAAGGGCAGGATCAACCTGTCACACCAAAGGAGCTATCATGAATTTTGACAAAGATTTGGATGCGCGCGGCTTAAATTGCCCGCTGCCCATATTGCGCGCGAAAAAGGCGCTGACCGAGATGCAAAGCGGTCAGGTGCTGCGCATCGTTTCCACCGATCTCGGCTCGGTCAAGGATTTTCAGGCCTTCTGCAAGCAGACCGGCAACGAGCTGCTGTCGCAGAGCGAAGCCAGCAACGAGTACACCTTTTTTCTGAAGCGAAAGTGAACGACGCCGCCGGCGTCGGGGACAGGTCGCGGCCTGTTGTGCGTGATTGGTCGCGGACCTGCCATGCGTTGTCGGCGCGCTGCCGTTCGACCCAGTGGCAGATGCGGGGGGAAGCGGCGCGCGGGTATCAGCCGAAGCTATTGGGTAATAAGATAATTCGGATGGAATAATGCTGGGATTTTCGTGCATGATTGTCGCAATTCAGAGAAAGAGCCTGGCATGGCGCCAATAGGAACTAAAACCGGAGGAAAAAATGGGTGCTACCCCTGATGTTGCATTGATCGAGGAAATCGTCCGGCAGCGGCTCGACGAGATCCTGCCGCAGAAGATCGAAGAAAAGCTGGCGGAGATGAAGGCGAACAAGACGCCTTCGATGACCATCATCGCCACCAAGGGTACCCTGGACTGGGCCTATCCGCCTTTCATCCTGGCTTCGACCGCAGCGGCGCTGGGCTGGAACGTGTCGATATTCTTTACCTTCTACGGCCTGCAACTGCTCAAGAAAGACATCTCGGATCTCAAGATCAGCCCGCTCGGCAATCCGGGCATGCCGATGAAAATGCCTTTCGGCCCCGACTGGTTCAAAGCCATCAATTGGAACATCCCCAATCTGGTCCAGGCCGGAATTCCCGGCTTCGAATCCTTTGCCTCCACGCTGATGCGGCAGACGATCAAGAACAACGGTGTTGCCGACATTGCCGAATTGCGCTCGCTTTCCCTCGAGGCCGGGGTGAACATGATCGGCTGCCAGATGACGGTCGACCTGTTCGGCTTCACCCACGAGGATTTCATCCCTGAGGTGAAGGAATACTGCGGCGCCGCCTCGTTCCTGCCGATGGCGCAGGAGGCCGACGTCACGCTGTTCGTTTAGTTATCCAGAGTCGTTTAAAGCGATCGTTGCAATTACAAAGAGAAAAGGGGAAGAAATGAAACGCACAGTACTGGCATCGGCGTTGCTTGCCGTGTTTGCAATCCCGTCGGTGGCGCTGGCGACGGACGGGTATTTTCCGCACGGCTACGGCATGAAGGCCAAGGGCATGGGCGGCGCATCGACGGCGATGGCCGACGATTCATTCGGCGGCGCCAATAACCCGGCCAGCATGGTCTGGGCCGGCAGCCGGTTTGACGTCGGTGTGGACTTGTTCAGCCCGAAGCGCAGTTCGGAGCGTACCGGCAGCTTCGCATCCAGTGGAGGCTTTGCCAGCATAGATGGCAGTGCGACCAGCGGCAGCAACCTGTTCTTTATCCCGGAGTTCGGCTACAACCGCATGATAGGCTGGGACATGTCCGTGGGCGTCAGCGTCTATGGCAACGGCGGCATGAATACGGACTACAACGGCGGGCAGATCCCTGCGGCAAGTCCCGTCTGCGGCACTGCTCCTGGTGGCTTTAATGCGGCCTCCGGGGAAGCGGGTCCATACAACCTGCTTTGCGGTTCGGGCAAGCTCACCATGAACCTCGAGCAGTTGACCATTGCGCCGACCTTTGCGAAGAAGGTGGACAAGGACCATTCCTTCGGCGTATCCCTGCTGATCGCGCGCCAGGCCTTTCATGCCGAGGGCTTGAGCGCGTTTTATTCATTTACCTCGGCCCCCTTTGCGGGCTTGCCGTATGCGACCGGCAACAACCTTACCAACCGCGGCAAGGATTCGAACTGGGGTTACGGACTCAAGCTCGGCTGGATGGGCAAGGTCTCGGATACGGTGACCCTGGGCGCCAGCTACGCCAGCAAAATGAAAATGGGCAAGTTCGACAAGTACAAGGATCTGTTCGCCGGGGAGGGCTATTTCGACATTCCTGAGAATTTCGCCCTCGGCATGGCGTTTAAGGCGAATCCCAAATGGACGATTGCCGCCGATTATCAGAGGATCAACTACGGCGGCATCAAGTCGATTGCCAATCCGAGCACGACGGCGGGCGACGGTCTTCCCCCGTTTGGTGGCATCCCGAATACGCTGGGCTGCGATACCTGCCGCGGATTCGGCTGGCGCAGCGTGAACGTGTTCAAGCTCGGCGCCGAATACCAGTACAAGCCGAACCTGATCCTGCGCGCCGGCTACAATCACACTGACAACCCGATCCAGGGTCGCGACGTGACCTTCAACATCATCGCCCCGGGCGTGGTCAAGGATCATGCGACCCTGGGGTTCACCTATGACCTGAGCAAGGATTCCGAGCTGACCATGGCCTATATGCACGCGTTCAGGAACTCGGTGGAAGCTCCCAGTCTGTTCAATGCATTTGGTGTTCCTGCCAGTACCGAAAAGATCCAGATGTACGAGAACTCCCTCGGCATCGCTTACAGCATGAAGCTGAAGTAAGCGCCACCGACCGGAAAAAACGCAACCGACCTAGGGCTGAGGGCGACGACGCCTTCAGCCTTTCTTTTTCCCCAATTCCTATAACACCATCGACTCAAGCGGGAGGAATAACATGTCAAGAATCTGGAGGAGCCTGGGCGCAGTGGCCCTGGCCCTGAGCGCCACGTTTGCATTTGCGCAGGACGCCGTACTGAAGCCGTTTGTGCTCGCGTCCAAGGGGCCAGGCGATCTGGCGCAGAAGCTGGAAGCCACCAAGGCGGCGCTGACCCAGGCCGGCTTCACCGTGGCCGGCAGCTATTCGCCCTATCCGGACGCGGCCGTGATCGGCATCACCAATGACGAACTGCGCAGCACCGCTGCCAAGTCCGAACACGGCGGCTTCGGCGCGGCGGTGCGCGTTTCAGTAACCCAGGTGAAGGACCAGATTCAGGTGTCCTATACCAATCCTTCTTATATGGCCAATGCCTATCGCATGGCGGGCGATCTCAAGGATACCGCGGCGAAGCTGCAGGCCGCGCTCGGCAGGATCGAGGAATTCGGCGCCGCAGGCCTCGCCCCGGCCAAGCTGCGCAACTACCATTACACTTTCGGCATGGAGTACTTCGACGAGCCGAACACTCTGGCCAGCTACGGCAGCTATGAGGAGGCGGTGAAGGCGGTGGAGGCCGGGCTCGCCGCGGGCAAACAGGGCGTGACCAAGGTCTATCGCGTCGATGTCGCCGGCAAGAAGGAAACGCTGTTCGGGGTTGCGATGAAGGGCGAAGGCGACAACAAGTACATGGACGACAAGTACATCATGAGCGAGATCGACTTCAAGGATGTTAAATCCACCGCTCATTTGCCCTATGACATCCTGGTCGCGGACAACAAGGTCTATGCCCTGTACGCGCGTTTCCGCATCGCCATTTCCTTCCCCGATCTTTCCATGATGGGTGCGAACAGCTTCATGAACATCATGAGCGCGCCCGAAGCCATGCGCACGGCACTGGCGCTGACCGTGGGCGGCAAGGAAGACGCTCGCTGACCGGGGTGTGCGGCCCTATTTCACCACGCCGATGCGCCGGTACACCGGCCTGATCGCGGCGCGCCAGGACTCGAGCCGCAGGGCAAAGACCAAGGCTGCGAGCGTACACAGCGCGCCGAAGATGAGCAGGGTGCGCGGCGCGCCGAGCCGGCTCGCGACTGATCCGGCGATGAAATTGCCTATCGGTGCCGCGCCGAGAAAGCACATGCCGTAGATCGCGACGACGCGGCCGCGCTTGTCCTCGTCGGCGATGGTTTGCAGGATGGTATTGGTGGAGGTTGCGGTCACGATCAGGCCGAAACCTATGGGCAGCATCAGCATCAGCGACAGCCATAGCAGGCGCGACTGCGAGAACAGCATCAGGCCCAGACCGGCGGAAAAGCTTGCGCCAACGATGACGCGTGACAATCCGCGCAAGGATGTGCGGCCGGCGAGATAGGCCGTACCCGCAAGTGCACCGAGCCCGGCGCCGCTAATGAGCAGGCCGAGCGTGCGCGAATCGCCGTCGAACACTTCGCCGGCGAAGATCGGCATCATGTGCTGGTAGGGCGAGGTCGTCATGCTGACCGCTGCCAGCAGCAGCAGCAGGCGCCGGCTCGGAAGAAAGCCGAAGGCGTAGCGAAAGCCCTGTTTCAGCTCCGCGAACCAGTGCTCGCGCGCGCCCTGGCGGGCGGCGGTCTTCACCCGCATCATCAGCAGGGCGATGATGAGAGCGAGGTAGGACAGCGCGTTCAGCAGGAAGCACCAGGCTTCTCCGGCAAAGGCGAGCACGCCCCCGGCGATAGTCGGCCCGACGAAGCGCGCGCTGTTCATGATCAGCGAATTGAGCGCGATCGCGTTTGCGAGGTAGTCCTTGCTCTCGACCATTTCCAGCAGAAAGGTGCCGCGGCTCGGGTTGGCGAAGGCGTTGACTGTGCCCAGGAAAAGCGCGATGGCAAGAATATGCCAGACCTGGATCACGCCGGCGAAGGTGAGCGCGGCTAGCAGCAATGCCTGCGCCAACGCCAGGGTCTGGGTGAGGAGCAGCAGCTTGCGCCGGCTGTAGCGATCCACCCACACTCCGGCAAACGGCGACACCAGCAGGATCGGAATTTGCAGCGCAAATCCGGTCATGCCCAGCATGAATGCCGAATGGGTGATCCGGTACATCAGCCAGGAGACGGCGATGTACTGCATCCAGGTGCCTATCATCGTCAGCGTCTGGCCGATGAAAAACAGGCGGAAGTTGCGATGCTCGAAGCCGCGCAGTATCGGATGCATGGCCGCTTGCGCTGACCTAGTCGAGTTTTGCGAGCTGGGGCTTGAGGTTTTCCAGCGTGGTGGCGAATGCCGCCAGGCGTTCTCTCTCCTGCGCCACGACCTGGGCGGGCGCGCGCGCGACGAAACCTTCGTTGGCGAGCTTGCCCTCGGCCTTGGCGATTTCGCCTTCCAGGCGGGCGATTTCCTTTTGCAGGCGCTCGCGCTCCGCCGCCTTGTCGATCTCGATCTTGAGCATCAACTGGAAGTCGCCGACCATGGCAACCGGGGCGTCGGCGGCCGGCAGCGCGTCGAGCACCGTCATTTCGGACAGCTTGGCCAGGGTCTTGATGTAGGGCGACAGGGCGTCAAGCCTGGCCTTGTCGCCGCTGGCAAGCAGGGGGATGCGCTGCGCCGCGGAAACGTTCATTTCACCGCGCAGGTTGCGGCAGGCGCCGACCAGTTCCTTCAACACGGCGACTTCGGCTTCGGCTGCGGCGTCGATGCGCTCGGGCTGGTGTTGCGGGTAGGGCGCGAGCATGACGCTCGCACCCGTGCGTCCGGCCAGCGGCGCGACCCGCTGCCATAGTTCTTCGGTGATGAACGGGATGACTGGATGGGCGAGCCGCAGCACGGCTTCGAGCACGCGCACCAGGGTGCGGCGCGTGGCGCGCTGCTCGGCTTCGCCGCCGGTCTGCAACTGCACTTTGGCCAGTTCCAGATACCAGTCGCAATATTCGTCCCACACAAATTCGTACAGCGCGCGCGCGGCGAGATCGAAGCGATAGCTGTCGAAGCCGTCGCACACTTCCTTCTCCGCGCGCTGCAGCCGGCTCACGATCCAGCGGTCGCCGACCGAGGGCGCGAGCGGCAAGGACTCGTCCGCGCCGCAGTCCTTGCCCTCGGTGTTCATCAGCACGAAGCGCGTCGCGTTCCACAGTTTGTTGCAGAAGTTGCGGTAGCCTTCGCAGCGGCTGAGGTCGAAATTGAGCGTGCGCGCAAAGCTCGCGAGCGAGGCGAAAGTAAAGCGCAGCGCGTCGGCGCCGAACGACGGGATGCCGTTCGGGTAATTCTTGCGCACGTATTTCCCGACCTTCTGCTTGTGGCTGGCGAGCATCAGGCCCTGCGTCGATTTTTCCAGCAGTGCTTCGAAGCTGACGCCGTCGATCAGATCCAGCGGGTCCAGGGTATTGCCCTTGGACTTGGACATCTTCTGGCCCTCGGCGTCGCGCACCAGGGCGTTGATGTAGACGTGGCGGAACGGCACTTCGCCGGTGAAATGCAGGGTCATCATGATCATGCGTGCGACCCAGAAGAAGATGATGTCGAAGCCGGTGACCAGCACCGAGGAGGGCAGGAACGCTTCGAGATCGCCGGTCTTTTCCGGCCAGCCGAGCGAGGTGAACGGCACCAGGGCGGAGGAGAACCAGGTGTCGAGCACGTCCTCGTCGCGCCTCAGCGCGCCGCTGTATCCCTGCGCCGCGGCCAGCGCAATCGCCTCTTCCTCGCTGCGCGCGACGTAGGTTTTGCCCGCGCCGTCGTACCAGCAGGGAATCTGATGACCCCACCAGAGCTGGCGCGAGATGCACCAGTCCTGGATGTTCTCCAGCCAATGATTGTAGGTCGTCGTCCAGTGATCGGGATAGAACCTGACCTCGCCCTTAGCGACCGCTTCAAGGCCGCTTCGCGCCAGGTCTTCCATCTTGACAAACCACTGGTCGGTCAGCATCGGCTCGACGATCACGCCGGTGCGGCCGGAGCGCGGCACCCTCAGTTTGTACGGCTTCTCCGAAACCAGCAGCCCCTGTGCTCTGAGGTCTTCCAGGATGCGACTGCGCGCCTCGAAACGGTCCAGGCCGCGGTAGGCCGCCGGGGCGTTGTCGTTGATCTTGGCGTCCAGGGTCAGAACATTCAGTTGCGCCAGACCGTGCCGCTGGCCGACCTGGTAGTCGTTGAAGTCGTGCGCCGGCGTGATCTTGACGCAGCCGGTGCCGAACTCCGGATCGACGTAATCGTCGACGATCACCGGGATCGAGCGGCCGGTGAGCGGCAGCAGGACCTGCCGTCCGATCAGCTTCGTGTAGCGCTCGTCCTTGGGATTGACTGCGACCGCGGCGTCGCCGAGCATGGTTTCCGGTCGGGTGGTGGCGACTACCACTGCGCCGGTGCCGTCTTCGAACGGATAGCTGATTTCCCAGATCTTGCCGTCCTCCTCCTCGCTGTCCACCTCCAGATCGGATACCGCAGTGCCGAGCACGGGGTCCCAATTGACCAGGCGTTTGCCGCGATAGATCAGGCCTTCGGCGTGCAGGCGCACGAACACCTCGATCACCGCGCGCGACATGCGCTCGTCCATGGTGAAGTAGCCGGCGTGCTGGCCTTCGGTGTCGGCGTAGGTCCAGTTGGCCGAGACGCCCAGGCGCCGCATCTGGCGCGTGATGGTGGCGCCGGATTCCTGCTTCCATGCGCGCACGCGCTCCAGAAACTTTTCGCGTCCGAGCTCAAGGCGGGTCTTGCCCTCGGACTGCAACTGGCGCTCGACCACGATCTGGGTCGCGATGCCGGCATGATCGGTGCCTGCCACCCAATTGGTGTTGTAGCCGCGCATGCGGTGGTAACGCACCAGCGTGTCCATCAGCGTCTGCTGGAACGCATGGCCCATGTGCAGGGTGCCGGTCACGTTCGGCGGCGGCAACTGGATGCAATAGGCCGGTTTGGCGCGATCTGCCGAATGCGCGAAATAGCCGCGCCGCTCCCATTCGGGGTACCAGTGCGCCTCGACGGCGTGCGGCTCAAAGCTCTTGGCTAGTTCCATCTGATCTCTGGGGGCAAAGTGCATCGAGCGGCACGTTGCCGGCAATGTGACCGGCTCGAATGAGCGAAGCGCGGATTATAGCGGATTGATGCAGCTAGCCGGTCTATTTACGCCGTTCGAGCTCCTGCTCCACGGCGGCATGGATGGCGTCGCCCAGAATTTCGCGCGCAATCATCTGCAGGTTGCCGCGCAGCTCGTCGAACATTGTTTCGATCAGCGGCGTCAGGCCATCCCTCAGGCGTTCGTCGATCAGAGCATCGATCTCGGGCTGCAACCCGGCGAGCAGCGAGGCGCGGATGCTCGCCATCAGCGCCTTGATCTGCTCATCGTCCGCAGGCGCGGGCACGACATATTCGGTCAGCAGCGGCAGATCGTCATTCCCGGGGAGGAAGTCCACTACTTCGTCTAGCACCGGAATCTCGGCATGGGGCGCAGCCGGGACGTGCCCCGGCTTGTGCCGCGCCATCAGCGCGTCGGCCTTGCTCAGCAGATCGTCCGGTTCAGCCATTGGATTTTGACAAGTCGTGCTTTGCGATCTGGTAGCCGCGGTCGCGGTAAAAGCGAAAGCGCTCGCGCGCCGCTTCGCGGTCTTCTTCGTCGCGGCCGACGATTTCCACCAGGCGCTGGAAGCGGCTGAACGCGGGCGGCCATGCGGAATGGAGATTGAGCAACACCTCGTCGTGCGGCGTATCCTCGGGGTCGTGGGTGATGAGCACCGGCGTCTCTGCGGCGAGCGGGCTGCGTGTCATACAGTGCGGCAGAAAGCCGGTGGCCTGCCAGCTCCAGAGCAGCTTGTCGATTCTGTGTGCCTCGATTTCATCAAGCGCGTAAATGAGGACCCGCAGTTTCTGCTGCGCGGCCTTGGCCGACAGGCGGCAGGCGACCTGCAGCTTGTCCTCGGCCTCGAAATAGAAATCGATGCGCGTCATGTGCGATCAGATCGCGATCGGTGACGGGCGCGCGGACTTCCCCCTCTTCCCATCATGCATCGCTTATTGTCCTTTTTCCGCCCGTTTCATCAGAAAACCGGTCAACAGCGCGACCGGCCGCCCCGTAGAACCCTTGTCCTTGCCTGATTTCCAGGCGGTGCCGGCGATATCCAGATGCGCCCAGTGGAATTTCTTGGCGAAGCGCGAGAGAAAGCAGGCTGCGGTGACGCTGCCGGCCGGCCGGCCGCCGATATTGGCCATGTCGGCGAAATTGCTTTTCAGTTGTTCCTGGTAATCGTCCCACAGCGGCATATGCCAGGCGCGATCGTAGGCTTCATCGCCGGCGGCGAGCAGTTCGCGCGCGAGCGCTTCCTTGTTGCTGTACAGGCCGCTCGCGACATGGCCCAGTGCGATCACGCAAGCGCCGGTGAGGGTGGCGATGTCGACCACGGCTTCGGGCTCGAAGCGCTCGGCATAGGTCAGCGCGTCGCAAAGGACCAAGCGTCCCTCGGCGTCGGTATTGAGTACTTCTATCGTCTGTCCGGACATGCTGGTGACGATGTCACCCGGTTTGGTCGCGGCGCCACCGGGCATGTTTTCGGTGGTCGGGATGATGCCGACGACGTTGAGCTTGAGCTTCATTTCGGCGCAGGCGCGCAGTGCGCCGAGCACGCTTGCGGCGCCGCACATGTCGAATTTCATTTCGTCCATCTCCGGTGATGGCTTGAGTGAAATGCCGCCGGTGTCGAACGTGATGCCCTTGCCGACCAGCACCAGGGGTTTGCGCTTCTTCGCGCCCCCGGCATAGTTGAGCACGATCAACTTGGGCGGCTGGCGCGAGCCCTGTGCCACCGAAAGCAAAGACCCCATACCCAGCTTCTGCATGTCCTTGCGCTCCAGCACCTCCACGCCGAGTTTCCATTCCTTCGCGATTTTTCTTGCCTGCTCGGCGAGAAACGCCGGCGTGCAGACATTGCCCGGGAGGTTGCCCAGGTCCTTCGCCAGGCTCACGCCTGCGCCTATGGCCTGACCCTGGCGCAGGCCGCGCGCCGCGGCGCTTGCATCGCGCGCCCCAGTCAGCAGTTCGACCTGGGCGAGCGGGCGCGGGTCGGTTTTCTTGCTTTTCATCGAGTCGAAACGATAGGCACATTCGGCAGTTACCAGCGCCACCTGGCGCGCTTTCCAGGCGGTGTCGCGGCGGCCCGCCCGGATCTCGGCGAAGCACAGCGTGAGCGTACCGGCTCCGGTTTCCTGCGCGGCTTTGACCGCAGCACGCACTGCCTCGCGGTATTCGCGCTCGCGCAGGTCCGCTTCCTCACCCAATCCGACCAGCAGCACGCGCTCGGCCGCAACGCCCGGGACGCGGTACAAGATCAGCGTGGAACCGAACTTGCCTTCCATGTCGCCGCGGCGCAAGATTTCGCGCAGCGCGCCCTGCGCCGCCCGGTCGAGCGCGCCGGCGGCTGCGCTCAGTTTGCGACCGGCATACACGCCCACGCCGATACAGGGTGTGGCGTGCATCTCCGGCGCACCGCGTTTTGTGCTAAATTGCAATGGCTGCTCCTTCTATTCAATCGACTGACTACGCCCGATTATCCCCGCTTTGTTCCCGTCAAGTCAAAGCCGTTGCGCGCAGGCGCGGTATCGAGGCGAAGCCCAAGCGCAGGCATTCCTAGGACCCCTTTGCAAGTCGAATTTTGCAGCGGGCCGGTCCAGGGGAGCATGAGGGGAGGTATCCCCTCATTTCGGGACGGGTCCTAAGTGGCGATCTTCCAGCGGTCCCTGCTGCGCGAATTCGGCAATCTTGCGGTTGCGGTTTTCGCCACGCTGTTTGCCATTACCCTCACCACGCAACTCATCCGCTATCTTGGCCAGGCCGCCAGCGGCAAACTCCTGTCCGAGGCGGTGCTCGCGTTCCTCGGGTTCTCCGCGCTTAATTACCTGCCGGTGCTGCTATCTCTGACCTTGTTCATTTCGGTACTGATGACCATCAGCCGCAGCTACCGCGATTCGGAGATGGTGATCTGGTTCAGCGCCGGGCTGCCGCTCACGGCCTGGGTGCGGCCGGTGCTGATATTCGCTGCGCCGCTGGTTCTGCTGATCGCGCTGCTGTCGCTGTTCCTTGCGCCCTGGGCCAACAATCAGAGCGAGGCGTACCGGCGCCAGCTCGACAGCCGCGACGAGTTGTCGCGCATCGCGCCGGGCGTATTCCGCGAATCGGCCAATGCCGAACGCGTGTTCTTCGTCGAACGCGTCGCCGGCGATGCGCGCATGGTACAGAATGTGTTCGTCACTTCGATGCAGCACGGCAGGCTGGGGGTGATGGTGAGCCGCCACGGTTTCGAGGAAACGGCCGCCAACGGCGATCGCTTCATCGTGCTCGCCGACGGCAGGCGCTACGAGGGCAACCCGGGCGAGGCGGACTACCGCGTGATGGAGTTCAAGCGCTACGCGGCGCGCATCGAGACGCGCGAAGCCAAGGTCGGGCAGCTTCCGACGCGCGCTCTGTCCACACAAGAGCTGCTGGATGATCCGCATCAAGGCAATCTGGCCGAACTGTTGTGGCGCATCGGCCTGCCGCTGGCAGCGCTCAACCTGACGCTGCTCGCCATCCCGCTCGCTTTCGTCAATCCGCGCGCCAGCCGCTCGACCAACCTGGTGTTCGCCCTGCTCACCTACATGGTGTACAGCAATCTGATCAGCGTAAGCCAGGCCTGGGTAGCGCAGGGCAAGCTGTCTTTCCATATTGGCTGGTGGGCGGTGCATGTCGCCATGCTGCTGCTGCTGCTGGCGCTGTTCTATCGCCGCATGGGCATCAATTCGGCGTTCAGGAGTGGACGTTGATCATCCTGCGCAAGTATCTCGCGCGCGAGATCTACGCGGCGACGCTGCTGGTTCTGGTCGCTTTCCTGATGCTGTTCGCTTTTTTCGACCTGATCAACGAGCTCAATTACCTGGGCAGGGGCAATTACCGTCTGCAACATGTGTTGCTGTTCGTGCTGCTGTCTTTGCCCGGGCACGTGTATGAGCTCGCCCCGATCGCGGTGTTGATCGGAACGCTCTATGCGCTATCGCAGCTCGCCGCCAATTCCGAATACACGGTGATGCGTGTTTCCGGCCTGTCGCCGTACGCGGCGGGTGCCGCGCTCGCGCGCATCGGCGCCATATTCGTGGTTCTGATTTTTGCTTTTGGCGAGCTGGTCACGCCTTACGCCGAGCGCGCCGCGCAGCAGTTGCGCCTCGCCGCCATGAGCGCGGTGGTGGCGCAGGAGTTCCGCTCCGGGCTGTGGATCAAGGACGAATTTCGCTTCATCAATGTGCGCGAGGTCGGGCCCGACAGTTCGCTCAGCGGGGTCAAGATCTACGAGTTCGATAGCGATTACCGCCTGCGCTCGATCAGCTCTGCCGAGCGTGGCGAGTTCGAGAAAGACAACACCTGGCGCTTGAGCCGCGTGGCGCGAACCAGCTTTGACAGCGACGGCACCAGCGTGTCCAGGTTCGCCCAGACCGAATGGCACTCGGTACTGACGCCCGACCTGCTGTCGGTGCTGCTGGTGCAGCCGGAAAAGATGTCGGCGATCAACCTGTACCAGTTTACCCGCCACCTGTCGGAGAACCGGCAGCGGACCGAGCGCTATGAGATCGCGATGTGGAAGAAACTGCTCTACCCGTTCGCCGCGCTGGTGATGATGGCGCTGGCGCTGCCCTTCGCCTATGTGCACGCGCGCGTCGGTGGCATGGGCGTGAAAATATTTTCCGGCATCATGCTGGGCGTGCTGTTCCACCTGCTCAATGGCCTGTCCTCGTCGGTCGGCATCATCCAGAACTGGGCGCCGTTCTACTCGGCCGTGCTGCCGAGCGTGCTGTTCCTGTTGGCTGCGATGTTGATGATGTGGTGGGTGGAAAGGCGTTAATGACATCCAACAATGTCCAATAATGTCCGAAAACATATTTAGTTTCAGTATATAAACACTTTCCGTGTGTCCGACGACAACCGACTAGGTTTGTTGAAATCCCCACAAAAAGCGGGTATCGTTGCGGGTATCGGATTGAAGGATACCCGCAATGCTGAACGACAGCCGCATCCGCAACGCCACGAAAAAGGCGAAGCCCTACAAGCTCGCGGACGAGAAGGGCTTGTATATCGAGGTCCGTCCGACCGGCGCGAAATTCTGGCGCTACCGCTACCGCATCGGGGGCAAAGAGAACGTCTTTGCGATGGGCGAGTATTTCCGGGACGCCACGACTCCCGGCCATGTATCGCTTGAGCAAGCCCGCAGGAGCCGCGCCGCCGCGCGCGACCTGGTGCGCCAGGGCAAGCACCCGGCGCAACAGCGGGACGCCAGCAAAGCCGCGCAGCACGCGCAGAACGCGAATACTTTTGAATCAGTCGCGCGCGATTGGCTGGCAGAGAACGCCAAGCGGTGGACGGTCCGCCACGGAGAAACGATCACGCGCGCCCTGGAGGGCGAGGTATTCCCCGATATAGGCGAGTTGCCGATCCGCTCCGAGGCGGAGGTGTTCGCGGCGGCGATCCTCAAGATCATGAAGCGTGTCGAGAAGTACGCGCCGGTCAAGGCAATCAGCCTGCGCCAGTGGTGCAGCGCTGTTTTTTCATACGGCGTGCGCAACCTGAGAGCGGGATTCGATCCGACGGCTGTGCTGAGAGGCGCGGTCACTCGCCCGAGCATAAAGCACAAGAATCCGCTGACAAAGGACCAGATTCCGCAGATGGTCCTCCAGCTTGCGAGCAGCACGCTGAAGCCCGCGACACGCATAGCGCTCAAACTGCTGATGCTGCTGTTCGTTCGGCCGAGCGAATTGCGCAAAGCCGAATGGACCGAATTCGACCTGGAGCGCGGCGAGTGGCGCATTCCGGCGGAACGCATGAAAAAGCGCGAGCTTCATGTCGTTCCGTTGCCGGCGCAGGCCGTCGCGCTGTTGCGCGAGCTTCACGAACTAACCGGCCAACGCAAATACCTGTTCCCCAATGCCCGCAGGCGGGATGCCTGCATGAGCGAGACAACGCTGAATCAGGCATTGCGGAGCATGGGGTATCACCTTAAATTCAGCGCGCACGGATTCAGGGCCACCGCTACGAGCCTGCTGCACGAATGCGGCTACCCGGAACACCTGATAGAGCTTTCGCTTGCGCACAAGGAGCGCAATGCGACCAAGGCCGCATACAACCAGTATCAATACTTCGCCGAGCGGCGCGAACTCATGAACACCTGGGCCGGGATGGTTGACCAGTGGGCGGCGGGTGGGAATGTCGTCCCGATCAGGCGTGTGGCGGCATGAGGGGTAGACGTGGATTAGCGCGGATTAGCGCGTGACGCCAATCGCGTTTTGTCCTATTATTCGAACACTACTTCCCCAGTGGTTTCGACCCTGGGTGCGGGGGCTCTTCGGGGCCCCCTGTTTATTTGTGCGGGCCACTGATGCGAACCGCAATCT
>JBQMQE010000008.1:24403-44576 GCA_052172655.1 Burkholderiales bacterium | reverse complement strand
AGGCTCACGCCATGACCGAGCGCAAGGAGAAGGAAATGACAGACGAAGAACTGGACAAACTTGAGGCGCTGCGGGCGACACAGGACAACATTTTAGACGCTTTAGAAATAACAAGCGAATGGGAAAATCCCGACTACGGATGGACAGATTACGAGCATACGATTTTTCTTGCTCTGCGTGAACTTAAACGCGCCCTCGCCGCGTGTCAGGCCGAGCTTGCGGCGGCGAAGGAGAGGGCAAACGAAGCCGCGCAACTTTGCTCTAGGGAACAAGAACACAAACATGAAGCCATTGATATGTATGAAGCCGAGCGCACGGCGCGGAAACGGTACAACGAACTATTCCAGGGGGAGTGTGCGAAACACGACCTGACAGTTAAGCGTGCCAGGGATGCCGAGGCTGACCTCGCGGCGGCGAAAAAGCATAACGAAAAGATGAGCAAACTAGCTACACCAGCAGACTTCACCATCGAAGAAAACAAACGCCTGCGTGCCGAACTCGCGGCGGTGAAAGAAAAAAAGCGCCCGTTCTCTAACGAACTTACACAACAAGTAGTCGATTGTCAGGTCAAGGAAATTGACCGACTGACAAAACTAATTCAGGCCGAGCGCACGGCGCGGGAGGGGGCGGAGCGCAAACTATCTGCCTACGCTCCGCACGAGTATTACGCGAAACAACGTGAAGATTTTATCCGCAAGCAAACTGACGACCACAATCTTCTTGCGGCTACTGAACACGACAGATTGTGTGAACAGCAACGCGCCACTGCCGCCGAAGCCCGCTGCGTTGAGTTGCAGGCGAGGCTGGATGCCGTGATGCTCGAATACTGCTCGGACGACATGACGGAGGAGCAAGTATTGCGGTGGCAGGCAAGTCAGCGCCCGGCAACCGTAGATGAAACGCAGGCGATAGATGAAGCACTCGCCGGGAGGGGGAAATCATGAACGTCATAAAACGAGCCAAACGACTACTGAACAGAAGAATAAGAATCTGCCAACGCTCGCCGTGGAGCTACGGACACGAAATACGATGGCCTGTTTCACGCTTAGTTTTTCCTGACAGAGTAACATTCTGCCGACAACAGCCGAGGGATTTATGACCACCCAACGCGAACCTACGCCGGAGACAGCAAAACAGAAGTATGACAAATCTACCGCTGGCATACCCATAGAGGACCCGGTGGAGGCCCTGCGTTTTTTCTGCTCTGTAGCCATGACCGGACATAACGGGCAGGACTGGCTGGACTCTGAACCATTTTTTGATGCTCTTAAACAAGAGCGTAACCAACTCCGCGCCAAACTCGCTGGCGTGGTGGAGCAGTGCGCGAAGGTGTGCAAGGTTATCGCTGACGAAAGCGATCCACGAATATCCACACAGGCTGCCAGATGTGAGGCCACCATCCGCGCCCTTTCCCCGGTCGCCGGGAAGGTGGATGCGGTGGCGCACGAGAAACTTTACTCACGGCCCATTCTCTATACCGACTCAATCAAAGGTGTGCAGGTATGCCGCGATGATCTATGGGCTGTCACCACAGAAGAAATATACTCCATGCGTAACGCCGCCCCACAGGACGCGCAGGCGGAGGAATGTGCGCACAAGTGGATAGCGAACTCTGGACGCGGCGGCGAACCAGATTTCAGGATGAACCGGCAAATGAGTCCCGAGCCGCTGATGCATGTGATGTGCAAGCAGTGCAGCGCCCGAACGTGGGTGACTGCCGAGCAGTGGAAGCAGGAGCGCACCCGGTAATGCTCCAAGCGCGGCAGGCGGCGGCGTATTTGGGCTTGACACGGAAAATGGCCGAGCGCAGAATTGACGTGCTGACTGGTAATCAGCGTGTAAGCCGAGCCTTGACAGGTGCGGGTGGGTTCCGGGCAACCGGGTCACACTCCTTGCCGAGCGCGCTGATTACCAGCCCGCCCGTACCTGCCAAGGCTTTTTCTTTGGTGCGGGCCTTCAGCCGCGACACGGCGTTACAGGTCGTTGCCGGCAGCTACGTACATGCCGGGCTAAATTCCGGGCAATCGTGACCCATAGAACCCGGTGGGGTGACGCAGAGGAATCTGTGACGGCTCCCAACATGAGGGGTGCAAAGCCCAGTCAGGGCGTAACATCACCCCAATAAGGGTAGGTTATTCCCGTACGGTTGGGTGGACGCCAAGGAAATGCACATAGGACTGCGCTACGGGCGTTCTGGGGAGCCTCCCGGCCGGGACCTAGTTGGGTACTGCCGGAGGGTATATAATTGGCCTATCGGCGTTTAGCGCAGCCCGGAAGCGCACTTGTCCTGGGAGCAAGGGGTCCTTGGTTCAAATCCAAGAATGCCGACCATATTTTTGCGGTGTACTCGGTGGCGAGTAACGGCCCTCCAAGCCGGCAGACGGAGTTCGACTCTCCGATACCGCTCCAGAAGTGGCTCGGGTCGCGCCCGGGATGATGTCGGTGCCGGAAAACCGGCTCGGGTTCTCCGACAGAGAATGCACCGCTTCGAGCGGTAAACCCGACCAGAACATGGGGTTGTAGCTCAGATGGGAGAGCGCCGCGCCTGCAACGCGGATGTCGTCGGTTCGATCCCGACCTTCTCCACCAGTTCTGCCCGGCGTCGCTTTGTCCGAGCCCTTGGCGCGACGTGGGGCACCAGAACACGGAAGGCTGGGTGAGTGGATGAAACCACCAGTCCTGAAAACTGGAGGCCCTACAAGGGGTCCGCGAGTCCGAATCTCGCGCCTTCCGCCACGCTACCCTAGCTCAGTCGGCAGAGCGGCGCTCTCGTAAGGCGCGGGTCCGGGGTTCGATCCCTCGGGGTAGCACCATTATGGATGGAGTGGAGATCGGCTGGCCTGCCCCAAGATTCAGCGTGCCCAGGCTTTCGCGGTGTCTAGGTCTATGGTTGCCGAATCGCCTTGATCCGCGATTGCACGTAGTCGCCCCAAGACTTCTCGATCCGCTCGCTCAAGGTCGGCCCGGTCGAAACAGGCGAGGTCAGGATGGCTGGAACCGGCCGGGGCGGCGGGCAGGCTGTAGGCACCGGAATGATCTCGGTCGTAGCGCAGGCTTGCAATGCGCTGGCGATCAAGAGCACGAGCGCGTTTGTTTTCAGCATCTGCTTTCTCCTTGTCGGCTTTGTCCTTCGCTTTCTGTAGGTCCGCGGCCTTTTGAGCGGCCTCGCCCTGCGCCTTCGCGGTTTCCTTGAACCCGTCGAACTTAGCCTGCAAGACCTTGGTTGCCGCCTTGGCGCTGTCGAGCCGCAGCCCCTGCAGCCACCACGCCCCACTGCCCCCGGAAGCCAGTCCGGCCGCGAACGCACCCCCAACGATCCAGAGCAGGATGAGCGGCCTGCCGGTAACGAGTTTCAGGAGCCAGCCCATCAGGCTATGCTCCCGGCCATAGTCGTTCCATCCCCGCAGTTGTACGCAAGCGGGGACTCGGGAAACTTGGGGTGCGTCCAGCCTGCGGCGTGGCGGTATTCGTGGGTGATTACGCACTGCCGAACGGCTGGGGACAGCCCATACTTCAGCCAGATCAGGCCAGTATTGGGATCGTAACAACCTGCAGCATTACTGCCACAGGCAGCGAACATATCCGTCGCCTCTATCACGCGGGTCACTGATCGCGGAACGTCCGTGTATTCCCAATACTCCGACCGCGAGCAGCCGGTGAGAAACACGACGAACAGGATAGGCCAGCGCATCACAGTCTCCCCTCACAATCCACACCCCGGCCCCAGCCCGCGAACCGCGGCGCGTGCCGGCCGATGATCCAGCGGGGGTACAGGCGGCTGGCCTCGAAGTTCTTGCTGCTCTGGCCGGCGTTGATCCATTCGGTCGCAAATTTCCCAAACCACAGCCCCGGGATCTCCGCGCGCTTCTGTGCTCGCAGCACGAACCCTAGCCCCGCGTTGTAGCCCTTCAATGCAGCGCCCCAGCGGTCGCAGTCCGTAACGGCCTTCACCCGCTCAAGGTTGTGGGCATCCAGCCGGACCATCGCCCTGATCGCCCATAAAGGGTTGTACGGGGCCGGCTCGCCAAGATCCGGGTAGCGGTCGGTAAGCCATTTCCCGGTGCCGTCCATCATCTGCACCAATCCGCGCCCGTTGTCCCAAGCAGTTACACCGGCCCGCCAGCCGCTCTCTTGCTGAATTTGACCGGCGAGCACATCAACCGGGGCATCAAGCCCAAATTGAAAATGAGCTTCGCGGATAAGCACCCCGCGATATTGGAGCGCGGCCGGCGGTATTTGGGCCAGCGCAAGCGCCGGGACCGCAAGCAGAAGGGCGGCAAGTTTCACAGCCCCAGGGACACCGATAACATCGCCGCCGCCATGATGACGGCCCGGCGAATCTGTTCCAACGGTGGAGAGTACGGCGTGATCGCCTTGCGGAACGCACGGCGGTCGATCCAGTAGCCCACGAACCCGGCGACCGTGACGTTGCCAAGTTTCCACGCGAGTGTCTGCAACTGCGGCTGGGCGGCGAATACGGTGAGCGCGAGCGCGTAGAACACCGCAGCAATCGCCAACCACTGAATCATCCGGAATTTGTCGTTCATATTTCCTGCCCGCTACACGCCTTAATCATCATTTTGATCTGTGCCCATGCGGCCCCAGGGACTACTACGCAGCCACCCTTACACGCCTCAGCGGCCTGCCGATCCTGTTCTACGGTGAGCTGTCGCGGTTCCGATATCGCGCACCCCGTCAGCAGCAGCGCGAGCAGAAGGACTCTCATCGCCGCACCTTATCGGCGAGCGCGTCCAGCTTTGTGTTGATCTTGTCGAGCTGTACGATAATTCTGTTTTCGGCCCGGATCGAATCGTTGTCCTGGCGCAAATCAATTGCGGTTTGCGTGACTTGTGCGGACGCGCTCGCATCTTTCAGAAAGACTACCTGTGCTGATATCGATGCGGCCCACCACGCTATGCCGGCCGTCTGCAAGACAAGCGTAATAACTAGCGTAATCGGAATCTCTTTTCCGATGTGCCATTTCCTGCGGCTGTCGTTATTCATGCTTACTTCGCCCGGTATTTGTTTTTCTTGTTCCATTATTTGCTCCAGAGAGCAGCAATCAAAAAGTTGACATCGACTGCAGACCGAAATTAAGCTGCGGGCCGTAGTCCTTTAACGGCGCATCGACCTTCACGTTCAAGTAGTAGTTCCCGCTGTCGTCAATCGGGTAGTACACGACACCGTTAAGCTCACCGAAATTGAATTGGGGCATCTGCGTCGAGGTCGCTCTTGGTTGCGTAGCGGCGGCTCTCATGTCGCCGGGAATCTTTGACAGCGCAATGGTTGTCGGGTAGTACACGGTGCTGCCGCTGAATGAAGCCAACCTGAAAAACCCACCTTTCGCCCGGCCTGTGCGCTTGAAGCGGACAGCCGTGATGCGATCCGGCCCCCAGATCGAAGTTCCCATGAACGTTAGCCCGCCCGTGTTCTCGATCACTCGCACGCCGGGAGGAATGGGAACAGGCTTTGGCTCGGGCGTCGGAACAGGCTCTGGATCTGGGTTCGGATCTGGTTGCTCCGCCGGCGTACCAGTGACGACGACAACCGTCGCGTTCGGGTACTCGATTCCGTCTATGGTCAGCATGCAACCTCCAAATAAATTATGTCGAGAGTGCCAGGCATTCCGCATCCGGTAAACCGCGCGCGTGAGCAGCAAAGAACCGATGCGCGCAGTAATCCTGATTCCCCCCATTCCCATCGCCGCCGATCTGGAAGTTGGTGCCGATCTGGGAGGCGGTCAGAGTAGGATCGTTCGTGCCTTTGACACCATTGAGCCAGATGTCGATACCATTTACAGTATCCCAACGAGCCACCATTTTTGCTGTTACTCCAACAGGTCTCGTCCAGGCGATCGCATTTGAATGGTATACGCCACCAATTAACTTAAATGCTTGGATTACGTTGCTTTGAGATATCAATATAGTTTGATTGTTGGCATCAACGTACGTTGCGAAGTGGTATAGGGTATTAGATGAGTCTAAAGTTGTACTCGGCGTGATCTCCATCGCAATCGTCATCGCCGTAGCGGAGAGATTGCCTGCGCTGACGTATTGAGCTACTGAGGCGGGACGGGTGACTGCGACGGTGGTGGTTGGGGTATAGGAGGATGCTATTGATCCGAGGACAATGTTGGCGTTCCAAAATACAACAGCACCTTGCAGCGCTGAATTATTTGTGCCCGTTGCAGAATTTGCTGTCGCCCTCAATGCCGGCGCAACCATTAAGTCCCAATTCGCCACCGTGGCGGTAAATGAAAGTGTTACTAACCAATAATCAGCGTTGAAGGTTCTAGCCGTAGCTGAAGATGCTTGGACTGTCAGCCCGGTATAGGATGTCCACACAGTAGCAGTGCCGTTGACCGGGTCAATGGTTGCGCCAGCTATCAACGTTGCGGCATTTGCAAAGATGACTGGATATCCATCTGCTGTTATTGATGCCTGTTTTTTCACGAGCACAGACATCGTGTACGTTGCGGCTGTAAGCGCAACGGTCTGATATATGTACTCTGATCCGGTTGCATTGTTGTCCTGGATCGTCCAAGCGCTCGTTAATCCATCTGGCCCGACAACATCCTGGGTAATTACCGGAGTTTGATTTTGCGCCCATGTGGTTGTGAACGCATTACTCTGCAACGCCAGATTCGTCCCCGCCGCCTCCGTCAGCAGCCCGACGGGGCCTCCTGCATTGACGACACCGGCCGTGACACCGCCTGCTGCTTCTGCTGCTGCGCTGGTGATCAGTGCGCCGGTGGCCTCGGTGACGACGTTAGAAGCTACCGTGTTGCCGTTGAGGGTGTTGAAATACTTGACGCCCGCTACATTAGCTCCGTGAGTTACTGTCCAGTCCAGCCATTCACTCGGGGCTTGATTCGTGCGACCTACCACGTCTTGCACCTGCGGACGCCACACATCCACAGCATCCCCGGCGCTTGTTATAAAAATCCCTATTCTATTTTGCCCCGCTGTTGCGATGGTCTGCGGGGCTGTCGTAAGACGTAACCACGATGTAGTAACCAATGACGTAATGTTTGTGTACGCAGCTGCATCAGCTCCGTTGTACATCAGGATGTTGCCAGTACCTGTACGGCGCTTGATGTAGATTGAATTGCGAAGCTGCATCCCGACAGCAGATAGGACCGCTACGCCGACTGTCGAATCTATATATCGTTCCTGATTTCCTGCCGAGGTCAGTGTAAAGGCTGTGGTCCCCCCGTTAGGATCAGACACTCCAGCCGTAACCGTAGCCGTTCCTGTCCAGTCTGTAGAAAAAGTATTTGGTACCGTGCTCAGAATCAGATTACGTTCATACCTCGCCCCCTGCTGTCTCGTCGCGCCGGAGGGGACGAGATGAAGCAGGCCCTCGAAGTCGGTTTGGTAGGCTTCTAATGCTCTCGAAGATGTGGGAACGGCTCCGGCGACCGTCGCAGCGTATTCCGGCACCAGCGTGGTCTGACCGGCTAATTCAAAGGACGTGTAATGCTCGGCTGTCACACCGTCCGCCGCCCCTTTCTCCTCGAACGTAAGAGACTCGCTCCAGTTGTACATTTGATCGTACGCGAATGCGGACTCGCGTACCAAGCCAGCATAAAATGCGCCGAGTTGCTGGTCTGAAGCATCCGTCCAGTCCGGAAATACGGACAGCCACACACCACTTCCCAGTCCCTTCTGCGCCATGTTGGCGAGCATATTGCGGTCGGCCGCAGTGTTGATCATTCCAAGGTCGAACGATATAGAGCGATTGCTACCCAACGGCTCGACGCGAAGATCGCGCGACTCGGCCCGCGTTACTTCTGTCGGGTCTTGAATCGTAACTTGGAGCCCAACCTCGGCGTTGTATGCAGGCTCAAATCTTTTGCCTACGATCAGTCGTGATGCCTCGAGGTAGAAGTCCGCGCTGCTCAGGTCCGTGAGCGTGATTATCATCTTGCGCGCCATAACAGCCGCGGCGATCCACACCGATGCGCTCTGCGGCACCCCGGCACGGGTTGCGCCGTTGGTGACTTCGCCCTTGGCGTTGAGCGCGGCGTCCCGAGTGTCCGGCGTCACCGTAGTATCGACCAGCGTTGATCCAACCGGATCTGTTGCCCATGTCCAAGCTCGCACCCGGACGGTGGCGTATGGCGAGAAGTTCGTCCAGGCCAGCGCTACGGAATCAACTTCCTCCGGGTTGGTCCAGGTAAGCGTAAGCGTTGCCGATATCACGCCGGCAACAGACCGCCATACCGCAGCCGTCTCATCGCTCTGCAAGTTCGTCGCCGCGAGCGACCCCGCCGTCGAGGAGGCCGCGAGCGTGGCCCGATCGGCGGCGTTGTCGAAGACGAACCGGACGTTCGCGGTCATTTAGGCAACCGACTTCAGCGGTTCCGGCGCATCTTTTTCGAGCAACTGTGCCGCGACCACCGGAATCAGAATCGAGCCTGCCCACTTCTTCTTGAGCAGGGGCTTGATCAGATCGCGCTCGACAGGCTCGATATCAACGATTCCTCCCGCGTTGATCTTGACGGCCAGCATCATCCGCGCCAGCCGCACGCTGTCGTCCATAGTCTGCTCGCCCTCGTACACGCTCATCAGTGCCCCGACACATGCCGCGCCCAGCGTCAGCGGTTTCCTCGCTTCCTTTTCGAGCGCCGTGTTCAGTGCATCCTGCGATGCCTTCGGCAGAAACTGGAACGCGGCATTCAGCGCCCTCGTGAACGCTTCCATTGATAAGCCCAAGACCACCGGATCGCCGTCGAGGTCGAGGATTGTTTCTGAGAAGTTGCGTTTCATTGTTGCTCCTTGTGGTTATGAAAGAGGTCCTACTGTTACGCCGTTTACTTGGATGTACATTCCTGCGGTAGTCGTCCAAATATCTCCATTCGCAGGACTTGTCGGAGCCGCGCCATGAGGGACATTCACACTAGCGCGTGCGGTAGTGCTAGCCCCGAGTGTCAGTAGGCCGGGAATGAGGGCGGTGCCTGAACCAGCAAGTTCGAGAGCATACTTGCCAGTGCCGCCACTGATATAAACAGCAGCTCTGTAGTAGACATTGCCATAAAATTCACCTGCCGCCCCCCCATCAGACGCAGCATAAACTCCAGCTCCTGTACCGTAAGCCTGTGCCTTCACTGCGGCGCCGGAACCGTAAGATGCTCCAAAAACACCGTACCCTGAACCACCTGCACCAGACGCCGTGCCGATCACACCGCTGCCTGTGCCGGTCGCTATGCCGAAAATTGCGTTTTGGTCGTTTAGGGTTGGGGATGCGACTATGGAGTAGCCGTCCCACGCACCTGGATTATTGCCGCTGACAAAGATATAGCCGGAAGTGGTGATGTTCCCGGCGAACGTCCCTGACCCAAAATACACCGCACCAGATTCGTACATGCGCAACGGAGCAGTTGCGCGATTCGCAAACGTGTCGCCCGCCCAGAATCGCACATCGTCAACGGTCGGCGATCCAACGGTCACGGTTGATGCGAGACCGAACGAATCTGCTGCGTCCCGTATGTAGTCCGCGCCGAGAGTGAAGCCGCCTATCGCGCCGGTCGTCGCTGTGATTGCCCCGGAGATCGTAGCGCCAGTGGCGGTTAGCACTCCGGCTGGCGTTATCCTGAACGGCGCGGACGCCCTGTTTGCATAGGTCGCACCCGCATAGAACGGATAATCAGTTGGAGCCATCCCTGCGCTCGTCGCATCGACTCCGGTGTCCTTCGCGAGATACGCCGAGTTGATCGTCCAGCCACCGATAGCACCTGCGGTCGCAGTGACCGTACCGACAACGACCAGCCCCGCCGCAGCGGTCCACGTCAGCTTGGCCCCGGCCGGATCGCCGATGGAAAGTTTGTACGCCCCGCCCGAGCGCCCGAGGAAAAAGCCTACCCCGGTGTCGTAGTCCGTTTGGCCGCCCTGGAACGCAGCGCCATTCACCGGCGCGACGGCCATCGGTTCGATGACCGGCGACGTGCCCTGCCTCGGGCTGATCGCCTCAAGAGCGATGATTCGGGTGGAGACTATTGCGGCCATTAGTTCACCCCACAACCAACACCGCGCCCCGGATGACTGCCGCCGAGAACGTGGTAAAGCTCGTGGCCCAATAGACAGAATGCTCGGCGGTCGTCAAAGTTCTTCGGCTCGGGAGCGAAGATCGTAGTCCCGCGCGCGCATGCCGCAGCATTGTCGCCGCACATCATTCGCAGGCTTTCGGGCGATGACCATTGCACGGTAACGCTTGTTCCTGTGCTGGCACACCCCGCGAGCAGCAGCAGCACCACAGCGCAGAGTAGGTTCCTCATACGAGTACCTCAATCTGCCGACGCACGTTGATCCAATCGTCGCTTATCCCGACGATCTGGCATGTCGCCCCGGCTGACAGCCCGAAGCGCGGATGCGTCAAGGTCTTCGTGTCTCCGATTTCATAGGCCAGCGTCTCGGGGAATCCCTCGAAGCCGAATATCTCATGCGCCACCTTCCACAGCGCCAACCGCCGCGCGGCCTCGGTGTCGAGGTTCGCCGCTACCACCATCAGCGTATCGACTGGCTCGGGCGCTACGTCCTGGTTCCAGTCCGCAACCACCGTCGCATCGGTCGCGTCGTGTTGAATGTACTCGTCGCGGAAGTAGGTCAGTTGCCCCCCCGTCAGCGATCCGGCGAGGCCACTCTGATTCGGCGTCCAGTTGCGCTGGCCGTTAAGCCGAATCGTGCCCTGCACATCAGGCCGGCCGATCGGCCCGAAGCTGCCGTCCACCATTTGCAGCGTGGTGATCTCCCCCGCCGGCGCACCAAAGCCGACGCGCACCAGGATCAGCTTGCCGTCATACGTCGTGGTCACAGTGGCCCCGACCGACGCAGCGAGCTGCTGCATTGCGGCGAGTTTGTTGCCGCGATCGGTGTTGTAGAGGCCGATCGGCTGCGCGTTCGCTGCGCGGAAAGTGGTCAGCGCGGCAGCGTCGATCTGCCCGGCGGTAAGGGCGTTGCCGTCACCGACCAGCCCCGTAGCGACCCACTCGATCAAGCCCCCGGCATCGTTGCGCCATTCTTCTACAGCAGGCGAACCCGTTGGAACAGTCGCCCCCTGCGCGTCACAAGTGATGGTGCCGAAACGCGCATTGGTGAGCGTGAAATTTCCGAGCGTCACGTCCTGGGTGAACGCCACGGGCACGCCGTTGTCACGGACCTCCAGCACGCCCTCGATGTCATCCGCAAGATGCACCGCATACTTGCCGCCGCCCGCCGTGGGATCGAGCAGGACCGGCGTGATGTTGAAACACTCGCCCAGCAAGACCGGTCGCAGCGCATCCTTGTTGTCGCCTGTGCCGCCGACCGTCGCCGTAGATAGTGTGCTGTTCAGCGGCCCGAAGATGTCGCGCGTACTCAGCTCTAGCCGGTTGCGCGCCTTCGGCAGGATGTCATGCGCCGTGCCGGAGAACACCAACTCAAACTGCGAGCGTGGCCACTTGGCAATACCCCGCGTCGCGTCGCCCGCGTCGCCCATGTAGTAATTGATCGCACGGCCCGCCCAGATATCGTTCAGCCAGTCATCGAGTTCACCATCCTCGTTATCAAACTCAGTGCCGCCGAACGACACACTGCCCCCGGAACCATCAAGCGCAAGGCGGCGCGTGAACTGCACACCCCCGGAAATGCGCCCGCTGTAGAGCTGATTGGCGGGCGTGTCGGCGGGCTCGCTCACGTAGCCGACCGTCGAAACGTAGCGCGTGATCTCCACGCCGCCGCTCTTGACCGCGGCCTCGAGCAGCAGGCAGCGCCGCCCGACGGCTTCGGGACCGGCAGCCAGCCAAGTGAGGAAGGCAGCGGAGAAAGCCATTATTTGAGCCCCGGCTTGACTTCCTGCCGCCACGCTGCGTCAGTGGTCGCCTTGGCAATCTTCTCGCCGCTCTTTGCGGTGACATTGATATGCGTGCTCTGACCATGAGCAATACGCTCCAACAACCGCGCTACCGTAGCCTCAAGACCTTCCAGTTTCTTCACCACGGCATCATTGCCCGCAGCGCCGGACAGCATTGATTGCGTTTGCGATGCGCTGTAGATCCGCGACGGTCCGGTCATTTCAAGCTCCGGGCCATGCTCCCCGATGAGCCTCATACCTCCACCAAAATTTCCGCCAGAGGCGAACCCCGGTACTATCCCGACTTGCAACGTGGCATTCAGCCCATTGATGGCGTCGGTGAGCGTCTGAAGCGCGGCGAGATTTTCATCGTACTTGGTAACCGCGTCCAGTCCGCCGAGTTCAGATTTGATCTGATTAATGATCGCCTGCGTGGTGTCTCCGCTCGCGTACATCTGCTGAGCCTTGTCGATGTAGGTTTGCGCGTCGTTCGCCAAACGCAAATATGCGTCCGCTTGCGCTTTACCAGTTCCGCTCCGTGCCACTCCTAGATCATCGAGATACTGCTTTTGCGCGGCGTCAAATTGCTGCTTAATCGTAGAGGTTGAGCCGATGTCTAAACTGTGCAAAAAATCCTTTATGGATTTTCCGAAATTCACCATGCTTTCTAAGTAGGTTTTCTGCGCAGCAGCCGCTGCAGCCGCTGCTTCTTTCGCCGCCGTGGCTGCCTGCACCTGGTCCCAGAGCGCGCGGTTCGATGCGTGGATCGCGTTGCGCTCCTTCTCCAGCAATTCGATCTTCGTCATCGTCAAATCGTCGAGCTGATCCTGCAGCTTCTTGCGCTCGGTGTAGATACTCGAGTTGGCCTGCGTGGCGGCCGAAATACCGCTTGCCGCATTGGCTTTATTGATCTGATCCTGAAGCGCATAGATCGTCGCGCGGGCGGTTAGATCTGTTTTACCGCTCGCCATCCATGCCTCTTGCGCCGCCACGAGTTGATCAGTTAAGCCGGAGCCGCCTACTGAACTGGTCACAGCCTTAGCCGCCTCGCTCAGATCCTGCTGCGCGAACACCTGCGCGATCAGCGCCTTGGTCGTGGCATCCGTGGCAGCGGCCAGCGTGTTGGCGCGGTCGACCTGCTGTTGCGTGCGAGCGCCAGTCAACACATCAAGCTGGTCCTGCCAGCCCTGGTTCGTGCGCGCAAGTTCATTCGCCGCTTCAGCCGCCTCATTGGCAACCCGCGTCGCTTCTTCTTGCGCCTGTGCTGCGGCAGTCTGAGCAACCGCCAGATCATTCGCGGCGTTTATGGCCTGCTGCAGCGGGCGCAAACTCTCATCCATTGCCGCAAGTTCGTCGGCTCGTTTTGCCGCCAGCGCGCCGGCCGCGTTTCCGCTGGCCTCCATCAACGCGATTTCCATTTCGTGCCGCTGATTTACCAGCGCGGTTTCGTAGGCCACCCGCTCGGCGATCGGCCACAGGTGGCGCATTTCCTCGGTCGTCAACCCGAGCGCGCTCGCCGTGACGCCGATCTGCGCCTCGAACGCCGCCCATGCCCGCCCCGAGGTTGTGCCGGGCTCGAACACCATGCCCAGGTTATCGACCGCCAGCTTGACCTTATCGGGCAACTGATCGAGCCAGGCGTTGATCGCCTCCCACTGCCGCGGATCATCCCCGCCGGCGAGATCCATCTGCGTGATGGCGAGCGTGCCCGCCGGGCCGCCGGCGCCGGAGGTGGTGATCGAGGCCCAGGGGTTTCTGATCTCTTCCTTTTCGTTGCTGTTCCAAATTGCATAAGCAGCGACCGCAGCAAGAGCGATCCAGCCGACTGGGCCCATCGCACCCAATGCCCCTGTTGCTGTCCCCGTAAGACCCGTGGAGCCTGCGCCGGTGTACATGGCCCCGGACGCTACCGCTCCGACGGTGCTGGTTACAGGGACTCCAGCAGCAGCGGTTGATCCGAAAAGATAGGAGCCTGCGGCGGACGTTGCCAGCGATGAACCAACAGAGCTACCAGCCGCGCCACTCGCGGCACCTGAGACCGCCGAATTCAGCACGCCTTCGATAATCGGCCGCAGCACGACGGTCTTTGCCATCGCAATCATGCTGTCCCAGAAGTTGCGCGCGAAGCCCTTGCCTGAATCGAAACCGCGCATCAGTGCGTCCGTGAGGCCGCGCGTGATTTCCTTCTCCTGATCCTTGCGGAAGTCCGCCGCCTTCTTGGCAGCGTCCATATCGGCTTTTGTTATGTCCTTAATTCCCTTCAGCCGCAGTTGTCCAATCTGACGTTCGAGTTCCTGCCATGCCTCCCATTTCGCGGCCCATGCGTCTATATCGCTTTTCGCGCCTTCCGCGCGGGCGTCGTCTTGGATTTTCTTGTTCGCAAAGAAGGCTTCCCGGATCAGGGTTCCTTCGTCCTCCAGTTGTTGCTCGCGCGCGAGTAGACGTTCGGTTTCGCTCTTGACGCGAAGAGCCTCCATTTCTTTGAGATATTTTTCCAGATCGGATTTAGATTTTTTCCGCGCCGCTTCTTCTGCAGCTGCGTCCGCCGCTGCCCATATCGGCGCCATTCGCCTCGTGTATTCCTCCCACGTTTCCGGCCTACCTATTTTTCCGCCAGAGATACGATTCGCTTTATTGATCGCGTCGTCGGCCTTGTTTCCCCACACCGACCATGCCGTAGCGCCAAGTCCAAGCGCAAGCGTGATCCAACCGATAGGACCGCCAAGAAGCCCGAGCGCGGTACTGGCGGCCACGCTCGTAATAGATGCGGCCTTCTGGGCAACGGAAAGAGCAGTGAGTGCGGAAGCGTGTGCGGCGGCTGCCCTCGTAGCCGCCGCCTGCGCTGGTAATAGCGCCGTCGTCACAAGCGTCAATGCGGCCATGCCTCGCGTTGATGCAATAAGCGCCGCAGCCTCTGCAACACGCGCGTTTCGGTGAAACTCAACAGCGCCGGTCGACGCTACTTTCGCTTGCGCTGATAACAGCGTCGCCGCAGCCTCAGCGCGATTCGCCACGATCGAGGCGTACATGGCTACCGTCCCGGACGTAAGCCACGTCACAAATTTTGATGCGGCGATGCTCAGAACGGCACCAGCCAACAGGGTTAGATTGTTTGCTAGCGTGCCGATCAACCCTGAAATCACGGCCACCGATCCGCTGGCCTTGGCGTTTTCCCCGACGAATTCCATGACGTTATTTTTTAGCACTTGGAACGCGCCTGCGATCGTCTGAACAGACGCAGCCTCTTTGCGCAATTCCTCCAGCGCCTTCGGCAATGACTCGGCCATGACCTTGCTGGTGATCTTTCCCTCCTCAGCCATTTTGCGCAATCCACCGACAGCAACGCCCATGCCATCAGCCAGCGCTTTCATCAGTCGCGGCGCGGCCTCATTCACGGCGTTGAATTCCTGCCCGCGCAACACGCCGGAACCAAACGCCTGCGACAATTGCAGCATCGCGCTGGCAGCTTCCGCCGTGGTCGCGCCGGATGCCTTTAGCGCAAGACTCACGGTTTCCGTTATGTCAGCAAGTTTCCTCTGCGACAGCCTGAGTTCTTCCGTACCGCGCGCGATGCGAGCATACAAAACGCCCGTGGCGGCTAGATCCGATTGGGCATCCGTGGCGATGCGCCGCACGTCTTTCATCGCATTGCCGTATGCGGCAGTGCCACTAGTGGCAAGTCGTAACTGCGCGGTAAATTTCGTGTACTGGTCGGTCAGCGTAATCAGCGCGCCAAGACCGAAGCCTAGACCAAGAGAGGCGAGCGCTGTCTTCATAGTCGAGACAGCGCCTTCAATGTGCCGACCCGCGGACGTGACTACGCCCTTGGCCTGATTCATATCAGAGGTCAAGCGCGCGATGCCTGCAAACATCTGAATTTCAAGGCTGCCGGCGATTGCCATTGTTTCTCCGATTATCCGAATACCGAATCAATCTTCGCCGCAACTAATGCACGGCGTTCCTCAAATCCAAACGGCGGCGGGCAGTCAGGTTTTTCCGACTTCTGCGCCTGCGAGAGATAGTCACGCGAAAGCGCACGCAGAAAACGCGATTCCCACGGCGCAAGCATCAAGCCGACATTCGACTGCCAAGCCGCAATTTCGCCGTGCGACAAAGGCGCTTCGCCCATGCCGCCCGCCATCGTCGGGCCGATCTCGAACAGGTAGCCGATAATGTACTCAGCATCGCAAGGCGGCATGTCCGGATGATAGTTTTCATCCTTCATATTCAGTCGCATTTGCTCAAGCCGAGATACCGACTTTGACGCTGTGATGTTCTTTTCTTTTTGCTCCGGCACGGCATCCAGCCAGGCTGATTGCCGGACGTATAGGCTCAGCTCGTCATAGATTTGGGCTTGAAATTTGCCCAGTTCTTTTGATGATCGGAAACGCGCTCAAGGATGTACCGCAGTTCAGGCTTTGAATACACGGCACGAATCGCGTCCTCGCCTGTCAGCCCGTCCGTAATGTCATGGAAACACCCCGCAAAGTTGTCGCTCGTTTCCTTGGTACAGGCGATCATCAATTCCAACTGGTTGCGCTCGTTTTCTTCTGCCGTCGATTCAAACTTTCCTTTCCTCGACATTTTCTTTAGCGTGACGTTCGTATTCCGCCGCGACGCTTCGAGATACTTTTTCGAACCAGGCCCGTATAGGGTGACAGTTACAGGCTTACCGTCAGCACCGAGCAACGGCTCGTCGTCCATCTCATTCAGTTCGCATACGCTAGTTTCAAGTGCTTCGAGTTTGCTCATGATGTCCTCTCGCGTGAAAGCCGGTGCCCAGCCCGCGCGTCCACGCGAGTGGACGACATCGGGCCGGGTCCGTGCTGGTTGTGGCCGTCTTAGGCCGGGTCGGAAACGGTATCGGTCTGCCGCAGGAGGGTCATCTGGCCCTGCACCACGTTGTCCACCGTGCCCATGTTCTCGATGAACTTGGAGACTTGAGCGGTGAAATAGCGGAGGTCGCCACCCTGCTTGGTGATCCTGAATGTCAGAACCGAATCATCCAGTGCGGCAGTACGGCAGATGTCCTGCCCGGCGTCGGATTGGTCCCATGCCATCGTTACCGTGAGATCGTCCAGCGTGTAGCTGCCTTTCTTGCGGTTGCGCTTGCGGGTGTCGATTGGCGCGTGTTCCACCGTGTTGTAGCTGCGCCCCGCCGCGCCGGGCAGATCGGTGATTTCCCCGACATCGGTATAGACGATCGCGGTTTCGAATCCGGCCGCCGTTGTGTCGGGACTCGGAGGTGTGACAGATACCGCCAGCGTGGCGCCGGCGACTGTTTCGTAGGCCATGATAATTTCCTTTCAAAAGACCCTCGCGGGCAATAAAAAACCCGCCAGAAGCGGGTCGCTGGTGGTGCTCGGTACTGTGCGTCAGCTTCGCCAGCGCACTATGTAATCTTGCGATCCACTGTAAAGCGCGGTCGCAGCATCAGCCAAATCCGGGCCTTCCTGGTCCTGAAGAATATCCAACACGTCAACGCCGTTGATCGTGCCGCGCGTGAAAGCGCACGCAGTCCGCACAAGCGCAGCCATGCCGCGAACTCCGACATATCCTGTACCCGCAGGCGAACCGGACGGTCCTTTGAACAGATAAGACACTTGCACGCGGTCGGTGTGCATCCGGTTTGCTTCCGTCATCGCCACGGTATTGCGCGGCGTGCCGCTGATTAGCGTCACCGCTATTGCGGGCATGACGGTATTCAAAGGCAGATCGCCCGATATAATGCGCGCGGCAGGAATGACGGCGACGACCGGCGCGTTTGTGGCAAGCAGCGATCTGACTACCGCGACGCCGCTCATAACAAAAACCCTCGCGACTGCATGAAATCTATAGGATGCTTAACGTGCTTGCACTGATTGCACGGAGGGCAAAGCAATTGAATGTTTGAATCTTCATGTGCCCCACCTTTTGACAACGCCTCTATATGGTCAAGGTGATACCCGGACTCGCGCAAATCAATACAACATACCGGGCATTTTCCTTGCTGCAATACCATCAGACGATCAGCTATGCCGTGTGAGAGTTTCCCGGCTCCGTTCTTTTTCTTTGCTCGTCTGTTTATGTGGTTGATTCTCACCTTGTCCGGGTTTGCCGCTATCCATGCCTTCGTGCGCGCTTTTGCCGGTGCCGGGTTTGCGACATAATTAGCGGCGCACTTCGCAAGATACGCTTCACGATTCGCGAGATAATTCGCGGCAGCTTGCGCCTTAATCCGTCCAGCGTTTGCGGCGCGATACTCTTTGCTGAAAATGCTAACCTCGTCCTTATGCCCAAGTCTGTACGCGGTTGAGGATGCCCGATGCGGCCCAGGATTAGCGGCACGGCGGGCTTTTTCTTTTGCGCGCACTTCAACCTTATTTTTTTGGTAATGATTCGCTTGGCACGCCCTCGCTTTGTCAGGATGCTCTGCGCGATAGCGCGCTGATTTTTCCGCCTGCCGCTTTGCGTAAGCGGGGTCGGTCGCGCGCCTCAAGTTGCGCGCAGCGTTCTTTCTCGTCCGCCGCTCTTCCTTTGACAAAGCCATTTATTCGTCACCCTCAACCAAAACATCGGCCACGTTCAAACCTTCCTTTGTGAGTCTACTCTTTATTTTCTCACCGACCGCAATAACCGCAGCCGATGCCGTGGCGTCAAGTGCAGGGCGCAAGAACGGATGCGGCTTAGCTCCGGGGTGCATAACCTCTTTCGCAAATATTCCCATGAACGAAAGCCAGCCGTTTTTCTTGGCGGCAATGTTGTGGGCTCGCGTTCCGTACTCAACCCACTTGGCATACCACAGCTTCGTCTTTACGCTCGCCGTTACTCTACCGCCGCGCGCGCGAGTCCCGATCTTTATGCTCTTTTTCAGATCACCAGATTGCACCGGAACATTCGCCTTTGCCTGAGTCTGCATCACCTTTGCTCCAGCTCTTAGCGCAGACCTGAGAATATTTTTCTCTAGCTTTACCGGAAGATCCTGCAAGAACTTATTTAAGTCCGACAGGCCCTTGATATGCTGCGTGTCTTGCATCAGATCGCCCCCGGCGCCGTGTTCTTGCTGATCGGCCGATGCCTTGGCAATGGCTCTGGATCATCGCCACGAGCCAAGCGAATATTTTTCATATCGATCCATCCGCGCTCGTCAACGTGTCCAGGCAGGAACGCTCCGAGTTTCGCGGCGATCTCATCGAACGCTGCGGCTGAGATTTCCATCGCGTCAAGTTTTCGTCCAAGTCCGAACATTTTTCCTCCTAGCTGCTTACCCATTCACACATAAACTCGATCATGTTTTTGCGTCCTTCGATTTCCGCGGCCGGAGAAATTATTTGATAGACCTCATCGCTGTCTCCGTGAATTGTTACGCGCATCGAAGAATCTATGTCGTCGCGCCAGCGCATTCTGATCCTGGTGCGCTTGGATGCAATAACAGCGCCCTGCGTCAAACGCTCATCCCGACTCGGCAGCGCGTCCTGCACCTCGGCCCAGAAGCGAACGGCGATGATCGGGCTTCCTACGCCGTCTCGTACCAATGGAATCCAGGTAACCAGTTCCGTACCGTATGTGCTATCGACGGTCACGCTTTTCTGCTCAATCGTCACCTGCCGACTCAGACCGCCGGCCCTCATGCCGCCACCCTCTCACGTTGCCGCCCAGCAATCCGGTCGGTCTGCTCGATCGAAATGTGATCGCACCATTCCTGCCGGTACGCCATCGGCTTATCGAGCATGTCGGGAGTACCCCTCGTAAAATGCACCGCGCAGGGCTTGATGGCCGGGTCGCTGGTGCCTTCCAGCCAATTCCATTCAATCGGCAGCGCGCCGATCTCGTGCGGCTCCAGCCAGGCGAACTGATGCAACCACAGGCCCGGCTTTGTGTTCGCGTCGTGCTGGTTCAGGCGGCGCACCCCAGCGTGCTGCATGTTCCAGAGCATCAGGCTCGACCAGTTCTTGCGCGGATAGGCGGTCTGAATCTGGCCGTCCATCTTCACTCGCTCCCCGGGCAGGTAGTCCGGGTGCTGGACTACCTGCACCGCATAGCGCCGGTCGGCGTGCTGTAGCAGTTCAGCAATGTCGGCCCGAAACATGAAGTCGCCGTCGCAGAAAATCGCCCACGAGGCGCGGGTCAGGAATGGCACGAAAAACCGCGCCAGCGCGAATTCCGTGCTCATCGGTGCCCCGGACGCCACGTCCCACAGTACGCCGTTGCGCCGCTCAGTAGGACGCCGGTACAGGCCCGCGGCCACCAGAGCTTGCATGGAAATCGGCCGGATCGGCGGCGGCAGAGCAGCGTTCGCGGTGATCGACCGGGCGCAGACCTCCCAAGCCAGGCGCTCGCGGGCGTCCCAGCCGATGAAGATTTC
>JBQMQE010000008.1:0-24303 GCA_052172655.1 Burkholderiales bacterium | reverse complement strand
TTCAGGTCGCCCATGCTCCAGCGGCTGTCGGCGTCGAAGCAGCAGGCCGACAGGATGCCGTCAGCGGTTACATGCCCCTCAGTGAATGCCGACCAGCACGGCAGCGGCTCGCGTAGAGCCTCCAGGCGCCCCTGATTGCCCGCGGTGGGCCGGTAGCCCAGCTCGGCCTCCCGTTCGTTCGCCTGAGCGCCCATAGAGTACAGCGGCAGCCAGTAATGCTCGTCGACGTAGGGCCGCACGTCCCGGGCGATCAGTTCCTCCATCTTCGCGTGCTGCTCGCCGTCGTAGCGGATGCTCGAGGCGTACAGGCCGCACTTGAAGCCGCCATTGTCCCGGATCGCCCGGGCCGCCTTCAGGTTTTCCAGCGCCTTCTCGAAGAGCCGGGCTTTGACGCCCATCACGGCCTCGAACTGCTCGTCGTCGGCCGCGTTGATCGAGAACTTGAGCGAATCGAGGCCCGCCTCCATACAGTCCGTCACCGCTTCCGGCCGCGCCAGGCTACCGTTGGTGGTCAGAAACACGTATGGGAAACCAAGCCCGCGCTTGCACCAGGCGATGGCCGAGGCGAGCAGCGCCGGCGCCGAGAACGATTCTCCGAGATAGAACAGGCCTATTTCCTCCACCCCGGCCTCGCGCATCTGGGTGGTGATCCGCTGGAACAGGGCGAAATCCATGTCTCCTTTGGGCTGCACCGCGCGGGTGCGCAGGGCACAGAATCCGCAGCGATAATTGCACTTTCCGGTAATTTCTATTTTCACTGACCGTGGTGCTGGTGGCGTCGGGCTCATGCACTCCGGCGGTATCGCGGTCACCGCGTCAATTCTTTCCGTGATGGTTCTTGTCATTGCCAGTCCCAGGATAGGATGTGATCTCCGCTGATCACGGCACGCTGCTTCGCACCGAGGCTCAAGAGAAAGTCAACCGCCGGAGTCCCTGACGTGCCAAAGTTCCCGGCCATTATGTGCTGCTTCTGCTCCACAATGACGCAGGGCCGGCAGCGTTTCATCGTTTCCGCCGCGCCCTGGACGACGGCCAGCTCGTAGCCCTCGCAATCGATCTTGACGAAATCAACGTCCTGCAGCTCGAAACTGTCCAGCGGCAGCATGGCAATGTCGCCTTCACCAGAAATGTGCGCGCCGCCAGAACTGCCCAGCGGCGTCTCCAATGCGACGGCGCCTGCTTCGGCACCAAGCGCACAGTCATGCAGCGTTACATCGCCGCCACGACCGCTCGTGAACACGTTCGCCGCGAAGCATTCCCGGTGCGCCGCAACCGGCTCGAATGCGTGCAGTTGCCGAAACCGCTTCGCCAGGTGCATGGAAAAGAATCCGACATGTGCACCCACATCCACCGCGGTCCGGAACTGTTTCACGTGAAGCAGCGCCGCGCGCAGCTTCTTGATCTGGTAGGTTCCATTGCCATCAACGATCTCGCCCGAAGCGTTCATCCATTCGACAAGATGCTTTTCGCCATCCGGCAACCAAATGCCCTGGTGCTGGATCACAGGACGGCCCGCTTATAGCCGAGCGCTTTCAGGGCGCGCCAGCAGGCGCCATACAGCACCGAGTAGCCCTGCGACGTTCCATCCACGTAGATATGCGCCAGCTCGCCATCTCCATCCGCATTACGGCCGAGGATTGCGGCTCCATGAAGGCCGGTTTCATCGGCCACTCCGATGGCGCAGATCGGTTCCACGGGCGCCTTGTAGTGACGATCGAACTTTTTCAGGAATTCTTCCGCATCCTTAATGCTCAGCGCACTCGTATCCACGTTATCCTCTATGCACATATTCGAGCGATTGACCGGCGAACTGGCCGGCGTGTTCAATGAACCATGCCACCGTTTCCGCGACGCCGTCACGCAATCCAATGCGATTTGACCATCCGAGCTCGGACCTGGCTCTAGAATCATCGAGCTGATAATCCATGTCCTTGCCGGGGCGTTCGGGGCCTATTTGGACGGCGTCATCGAATGGCGTCCCCATCTCGCGGCAGACCGTTTCGACCAGCTGACATACACTCAAATATGGCATTGCGGCAAAGTGGTAATCTTTTCCTTCGTCTCCGGTCAAAGCCGTGCGCCGGATCGCCTCCGCGACATCACTAACGTGGAGCCACGCCCGTCCAGACACGCCGCCACCGTGCAATGTCAGCTTTACGCCGCGCAATATCGATAGCACTGTCTTCGGGATCAAGCGATAGATAGGCTGTCCGGGCCCGTACACGTTGACCGATCGGGTGAACAAGACGCGGAAGCCGAAGGCCGCGTGTAAAGCTCTCAGGTGCATGTCGATCGCCGCCCTAGAAACGGCGTAGGGCGTGCTCGGACGGAATGGCGCGCCTTCCCTGATCGGGCCGCCCTGCGCGCCGTATACCTCTGGCGTGCTCACCTGGACGAAGCGCCCATTCCAACCGCGGATGCGCAACTGGTCACACAGGGCCGCTACACCGATGACGTTGGTCCGATAATAATCTGCGGCATTTGCCCAACTCTCGGCCACCATGTTCAGCGCGGAAAAATTGACGACGTGCGTCACGCCCTCCCCACCAATTCGATCCGCCATCCATGCCGAAGCCTTGTTCAGGTCAAAATCTGGCCGGGATAACTTGACGACCTCGTGCCCGAGTCCGCGGGCCTGCGCCACGAACACGGTTCCTGAGAACGACCCGGCGCCGACGACCGCGAATTTAGGCGGCATCGCGAACCAATCCTTGACTACGCATCCAGCGCAGGTTGTACGCGCTGTCCTGGTCGGTGAGTCGACCCGCCTGCCAGGCGGCCCTGATCTCCTCGATCGCGCCGGCGACCGTGTGCGCCGGCTTGAATCCGTAACCGAGCAACTTCGCCGAGTTCACTTTGTAGCTGCGCTTGTCCTTGACGCACGTGATTTCGATCTCGGCCGGGACGCTCTTGCTGATCATGGCGGCCGTATCCGATGCCGAGATGTTCTCAAATCCGGCATTCATGATCCCATGCACGCCCGGATGGGCCAGCAGCCAGACATACAGGTCGGTGATGTCCTCGATGTGGATGTTCGGTCGCATCAGTCCGCCGCCATGTTCGCCGCAGTGCGCAGTAATTTTTCCGTTTTTCATCGCCTGCACGGTGAGCATGTTAACCATCGTGTCCAGGCGCATCCGCGGCGACAGGCCGCAAACGGTCGCCGGCCGCGCAATCTGCACGATCATCCTGTCTGCGTAGGAGAGCAGGACGCGCTCGGCAACCATCTTCGTCTTGTTGTAGTCAGACACCGGCTCCAGCGTCATGCCCTCCGTGATCTCCTCGTCGCCCTTGATCCCATAGACAGACGCGCTCGAGGCGAAGATGAACTGCCGCACACCGGCCCGCGCCGCGGCGTCGCACAGCAGCATATGAGCGAGCACGTTCACTTCCCAGGTGAGCTTCGCATCCAGCTCGCCGCACGGGTCGTTCGCGATGCCCGCAAGGTGGATCACGGCTTGCTGACCGGAACAGTCCACTCCGTCGCGGATATCGCGCTGTACGACCGTGAGCGCCGGATGCGCCGGCAGTGCATTGCCGAACCACAGCGCATCAACGACCGTCACCCAGTGTCCAGCGTCGAGCAGCTTCGGCACCAGCACACAACCCTTGTAGCCGGCGCCGCCGGTCACCAGCACTCTCATGCTCTGAGTTTCCTGATCAATTCCGTCGCGCTCATCTTTGGCGTGTCGGTAAAACGGATGGCGGCGCCGATTTGCTCGCACGCCCGCAAATCGACAAACGGCAGCCCGGCGGAATAATCGATGCCCTTGACGAACAGCGCCGGCTTCACTTCCTGGATTGCCTCGGCCGAGTTTCGGCTCGGTATCACCTGATCAACGCAGCGCAACTCACGCAGCATCCAGGCGCGCTGCTCCCAGGTATAAATCGGCCTGCCTGGCCCCTTGTCCACGTAGTCATCGAGCGTCAGCGCCACCACCAGCCTGTCGCCCATCGCGCGCGCCGCCTTCAGGTGTTCGACGTGCCCGGGATGCAACAGATCAAAGCAGCCGTTCGCGAGGACTACTCGCATGGATTCTCGATGATAAGCGTCGATCCGCTCCATGCGATCGCCCTTGCGTATGCCTCCCGAACTTCGGCCGCATTGCGAACCTGATCCACGATGACATTGCGAAGCATCGACCTGAATGCCTCTGTATGGTCCTGCGTGTGCTGCGGTCCGGCGTCAAGCGGCCTTTTATGCCCGACAGTTGTGCGGATAATCACCTTCGGCTGCCAGCCGAACAGCGGCAGCTTGTCCAGGTGGTTCACCAGCTGGTTCAGCGCGAGCACCAGAAAATCGATGCGCGGATAGATGCACACCGGCAACTTCCCAGCGAGAGCTAGCCCGGTGCAGTAGCCGAGCTGGAAATCCTCGATCACCGGCAATTCGATGCGCTGCGCCATCGGGACACCATTTAGGGACGCATGGATTGCCGCACCGTCGTAGCGGACGGATTGCCCGACAAATACGGCGTTCTGCTTGGCGAGCATCAGCATCGCCTCATTCACCGTCTTGTTAAAAGGCGACATAGACGCCGCAGCCTACGTGCGGGAATGTGCGCTCATACGAATACCGACGCACCTTCGGAGCGCCCATTGCACCCCAGGTATCCGCGGTCGGCGTATTCGTGGCGAGGCCATTGTCCTCGATCACGAACTCGATCGGCAGCCCCTGGCCGCCTGTATATTTCGCTGCATCGGCAAAGGCCCCTGTGCTCGCGCACATGTCCCCGACGAAACACCAAACGCGCTCCCCGGCCGCCGCCAGACCACAGGCGATCGGTAGGATTCCGCCCATGATTGCGCTCGTTAGAAAGCGATGCTCTGGAAAGTTCAGCGCCATAGACCGCCCGGCGAGGATCTCGGCCATGACAAGTTCGCGCGGAATGTTCTTCAGCAGCGCGTGATAATGACTACGCCAGCTCGTGAGCACCCAATCGTTAGGCTGAACCTCGCGGAAGATCTCAATCAACTGATCCTCGTTCCCACCGGCCAGGTGGATCGGAGCGTGAATCTTCTTCGCCTCGAACGCATCCGCGACCTCGCGCTCGAACGCGACAAGATCAGCGGCGCGCATCAATCCGGTCTCCTGACCGACACGACCGAATGCAGCAGCGCCAGGTGCGCGATTTCCACGATGCCGTAATCCATGGCCGGTACGTAAAACGCAAGCAGCCCCTTCTGCCGCAATATGTTGTCCGGATTCATGCCGGAGAGCGTGACGAGGTCGAGGCCTTGCGTAAAGGCTTGCTCGGCCGCGCGCATTATGTTCGAAGAATGACCGGACGAACTGACTATGATCACCACGTCGCCATTCAGAGCGTAATACTCCAACTGCTTGGCGAACACCGCCGGATAACCAAAGTCGTTTGCCAGGCACGTCAACGTCGGCGCATCGTTGAACGCGATCGAGCGAATGACGCCATTTTTCGTCCAGTCCACGGCCATGTGCGAAGCGATCGCACTTGATCCTCCGTTGCCGATGAAGATAACCTTGTTACCGGACCCGCTAGCTTTCCGGCATAGATCCCGCAACGCGCAGATTGCCGCCGTCAACCCGACCGATTCACCGCATAGCGTAGTCTCAGCACACCCTGTTGCCCTGGACAACGCCGCGAAGAACTGCGCCTCATCGGCGAATCCGCCATCATCGACAAAGGCCCCGCGACCTACCGGATGACGCTTCCCGAGCCTCAGATTCTTTGGTGGTGCGTTGTCTAGTTCGCGCATCCGCTCTCTTCCATCGTATCGAGCGTCTGCGGAATGAACTTGTCGCCGTCCCGCTTGAAACCCTGCTTCCATCGCATCGCCTGATTTGGCGGGCAGATGACTTCGCATAACACTGGACCGCTGCGCGAGAGTGCTGCGCTGATAACGAGCTCGACAGCGCGCCGCTCAAACACGCGCATGTACGCAATATCGAACGCATGCGCCATATCCTCGACGTGCGGCCACGAAATATCGTTTTCCCTCGATGATCCGACGCCGAAGCGCTTGCCGTCGAGGAACGCGTCCTGCGTGTGCCGTATGGCCAGATAGCCGCCATTGTTGAGCACGAAAATCTTGATCGGCAACCGATGGTGCGCAATCGTCTGCAGTTCCTGAATGTTCAGCATCAGGCTCCCGTCTCCAATCAGGCACGTCGTCAGACTACGGTCATTCGCCAAGCAGGCCCCGACTGCCTGCGGGAGCCCAGATCCCATCGCGCCCATCCCGGTGTCGCAGATCAGCCTCGATCCTTCCTTGATGTGGCTAGACTGGAACCCCGTGTAAAGCGCCGTCCCGCCGCCGTCAATAACCATGCACGTCCCGGGCGGCAGCATCCGCGTCATCAGATCGTTGAACACGTAGCTGTTGATGCCGATGGACGCCGGCTGATCTCCAACCTCATTCATTCGTTTCAGGTCAGCGCAGCGCGCGAGCCACGGCTCAATACCTACCTTTCGTTTCGCCTCCGGCATCGAGTCGAGCCAGGCACCGATGCTGGAGCAAATCGGAACGTCAACCCGCACGGTCATATTGTCGAGCTGATCCGCGTCAATATTGACGACAGCGATCTTTGCAAGTGGCGCGAACCAATCCGTCAGCGTCGTCGTGTGCGTGATCCCGAGGTGCGTCCCGATAGCGAGGAGGAAATCACACTCCTGCACCGCCTTATTCGCGCCGGCCTGCCCGCACATTCCAAGGATGCCGGTGTTCAGCGGGTGCGCCGTCGGGATCAAATCGGCCCCGGTCCATGTTGCAACGAACGGAATGCCCCATGCGTCAACTGCTGCCCAGAAACGAGCCTGTTCCCCCGACAACCGAATACCGTTGCCGGCAACGATCAAAGGCCGTTTTGAGCCTTCCAGCAGACCGGCAATCACAGCATCTCGCTCCACTGAATGTCCAGCGGCAGATCTATCCATGCCGGCCCTGGGCGCCCGGACATGCTGGCTTCATAGGCCTCGTCGAGCGCGGCCTTCAGGGCCGACCCTTGCTCGACAAATCTGGCGAGCTTCGTCAGCGGGCGAACGATGTCCACTATGGGCGCCTCCTGCGCCCCCACCTGGCGCACCGGCTTCCCGTAGGACGTGAACTGCGCCCGCGTCTGCCCGCTGATGAACAGGCACGGAATCGAATCCTGCCAGGCGCCCAGCAGCCCTGTAATGGCGTTCGTCCCTCCGGGTCCGGTAGTCACGATGCATGCCCCGTACCCATGCACCCGAGCGTATGCGGACGCTGCGAACGCTGCCGCCTGCTCGTGATGACAGTAGATCGGCTTCGGTCCAATCCGCTCACATGAATCGAACAAGTGAACAACAGCGCCACCCTGGAGGCCGAAGCAAAAATCCATCTTCGACTTCAAAAACAGCGCGACGTAATCGGACCCTTTCACTTCACCCCCGCACCGACGGCGAACAGATAATGAGCCATCGGAAAATAGCCGGTGTGGATCACTTCGTCGTTCATCGAGAACATAAAGACGTTGTGAAAATATCGAGCCATCAACGCCCTCAGAGTTTCCCCAGTCTTCAGGTTGATGTGCTGGTGCTCGCTCCTAAACGTCGCGTGCTCAGAAGCCGCCTTGTTCGGAGTCCCAACCACCATGACGCCATGCTCTCGCAGGCTTCCGGCCATGTTCGCCATGAACTGCGCCTCATGATCTGGTTCCATGTGTTCGATCACGTCGATGTGAAACACGCCGTCATACATGCCCGGAAACTCACCTTCGGAAACATCTGCAACATCGAACGTGACGTTTGTCAGGCAGGCAAGTCTTCTCCTGTTTCCGACGATGTTTCGCTTATCCCAATCCACGCAATGCAAGCACCCGACCTCTTGCGCCACGATTGGCGCTCCAAACCCGTCTCCACATCCGACCTCGAGGACACTTTCCTTTCCGGCGAACATCTTCGCGCAAAACTTGTATCGGGCGAGAACGAACGCCATGTGCTTCGGGTCGTTCTTGAGGCTGTACGATGTCCACGGCCCGAGGCTGATCTCGTCGCTTGCAAATTGATCCGCGGAAGCCTCCAAGTGCAGGTTCCACGCGAGCCTATCGCTCTTCATGCGTTCCTATGTCGCCGCAACTTGAACATGTCGCGATCACGTTTCAATTCTTCGCCCAAAGCGCCGGATCTCCAGCCGTCATGGACCACGGAAAAATTCCTGCCACCGGCAACCTCACGCCCGGCTGCCATCGCCCACCGCAGGCACTTGTAGATGTCCTCGAACGTCGTTCCGGCTCCATGTTCGACAAACCGCCTGACGCGCTCCAGATTACCCTCGGCCATCGCGCCAGCGCGCAGCGTTTCCTCATGCACTTTCGTTTTCACGAACCCCGGGCCGAGGATAAAGGCGTTCACGTCCTCAGCCTCGTCGTCAATCAGCTCACACATTTTAATCAGACCGATCTTCGCCACGCAATAAGCCGAGTAGCAGCGAAACGGGTTGTTCGTTCCGCCGCCGGCGAGCAGCGCGACGTTGACCACTCTGGACGCGTCGCGCCACGGATAAAGCCCATGGATCGCCCGCAGCTGCGCCGTCATATTGACGGCTACAGAGCGCTCCCAGGCATCAAAATCCAAGGCGAAGAAGCGGCCGATCGGCTCGGCTGTACCCACCGAACTGAAGATGGTTGTCCAGTTGAAGCACCTGACAGCGTGCGCGCGCTCCAGTCGCTCGATATCGTCCTGCTTGCTCACGTCACACTGAATCAGGTCTACACCATCAAGTGCTTCAAGTTCTGTTCGTTCCGCGAAGTCCCGGCGATACGTTCCGATGATCTGCGCCCCGTCTGCATGGAACAGCTCGCAGATGTTCCTGCCGATGTCCGCGCTAACCCCGAGGATGATTATCTTTTCCATCGCGCCACGCGGCGAAGTGCTTACGAATCACTGGCAAATCATCGGGCTCGTAGATCATCTGGTGCTGCGGCAGCATGAACGGGTATTTTTCCCCGTAGGGGACGCCGATGTGCGCCAGCGACGACTTCTGGTTGTCGAAGTGCATCATCGGATATTCAGACAACGCGCAAAGAATCGCTGGTCCGTTTGTGACGAAGAAGTTCATCTCCGCGCCTGCATAGAGGGCCATGCGCTCATGCAGCCCGATCGGCTCGACATCGTAATCCTCGATCACTCTGGCACCAATCTCAGTGGCGAAGGTGCGCCAGGTGGACTGGTTGGAATTGCGGATGCCTATATTCTGCGTACTGCGCAGCGTAACCGTGTAGCGTTCGTTGCCAGGGGGAAGCACCGACTTGAGACGCGGTATCTCCCGACCTTCGTTGAAGACCCTCACCAGATCACGCTGGTGATATGGCCCTACCTGCCCGCCATCTGTGCCAATCGAATACGGTAGCCCGACTAACGCCGGCCCAGGCCTAAGAATAGACTCAAAGCGCCGCATGACTGTTGCAAGCGGCCACCGGTCCACCCTCGGATTCCGTATGTCGAAGACGATCTCGGTAGCACCGAACGCCTTCTGCATCACGAGCCAGCAGAAGAAATCAAATCCGACAATCTGCTTTCGAATAAAGTAGAGCGCCTTCATGCATCGTTAATCTGAAACGCGCAGCGGTCGTATTTTATCCCGACAAAAATCACCTTTCCGCGCTGCTTTTCCGCTTTCCGACGCAGGTCCATGATGCACATCCCATTGAGGCGGTACATTCTCACCGGGTAGTGGTAGCCGGCCGATGCCATGCTGATGATCAGGTCGGCCGCAAGCAATTCCTTGGTGCCGATGTCGCGCCAGCGATCCACTGTGACGCCGTTCGCGCCGAGCAGCAATTCAGTGAGGGCGCGCGAGTTGTACACGTCCGGCTTGTCAGAGTATCCGCCGCCGCCCTCTTTCGTCACCGTGTCACCGTCGAGCAATTCCAGCCGCGCGTGCGGATACTTCCGCTTGAAGAGAACCTGAATCGCAGCCATGCCGCAGCCGATTTCGAGGATGCTGTCCACGCGCTCTGGCAGATGCGGCTCCATGCCGGCGAAGTCTTCGGCAACCCATTCTGCGTACCGGCGCTTAACCTCGGCGTCGTCCGGCACCTTGACCTTGATGAGACGGCTGCGCTGGAAGCGAATATAGGGGACACACTCATCCGGGATGATCAGATCAGGCTGCACGCAAGATTCCCCTTGTTTCGTCAAACACTCGTCCCGGCGTAATGCCGGCCATGATCTCGAAACAGTGCTGGCATGGTTGCCGATTTCCGCAGGCGTCACCAAGCGACACGCCAAGATTTTGATGGCACGCATACCCGGTCAGTTCCACCGGGGTGAAGCCCCCGAAAATAACCACGCCGGGAACGCCTAGAGCTGCCGCAGCGTGATGGGCTCCCCCCTCCTGTAGTACCACCGCCCGCGCGAATGCAATGACGCCACAGGCCATCCTGAACGTCGCCGTGGGCACAAACTCCGCGCCCTCCAGCACCAGCGTCCCAGGCACCCCGACTTGCGTTACCGGCATCCCGGCGGCAATGAACAGCTTTGCCAGCCGTTGCCAGCGGTCCCAGCCCCAGGACTTATTCGGACTCGCCCCAGGCTTGATGTGAGGCTCCAGCACCAGCCGGTCCTGGTAACGCGAGCCGAATTCCAGCTCGGCATCGGTCAGATACAGTTCGCCAACGTCCGGACGGAATGCCAAGTTGTAACTCCAGCGCTCCTGCGTCTTGCCGGTGTGGTAGGGCCGCATGTTCGTTGCTATCGAGCGCCCGTAGATCAACTGAAAATCGCCTTGCTCCACGGGCTTGGCGAGCCTTGGATTGTTCTCCCACACTTCAGACCACGGGACCTTGTACGAATGCATGATGCGAACCCGGCGCGGGTCTTTCTGCTGTGCCACCCGGGCTCTACCCGAGTCGAGCAATGCATCCCCGAGGCCCATATCACGCCACCCACAGCTTCGGCACCCAGCCGGTCAGGATCTCGTGCGGTTTCGGCTTTCCGTGCATCGAGACCGTTACCGCGCCCGCCGGCGGCCCAGCCTTCGCATGGTAGCGATAGGACACGTTCATGCCCTTCGGCAGCGCAGGCCAGCCGCCCAACTCGAACATCCAATCGGCGTCACCGCGAAAACGCTTCGGTACATCAGGCGTGTAGCGCGTCCAGACTTCCTCATGCTCGCCGGCATCCCAGACCATGATCGCGTTGCCGTACATGTTTTTCGCCCAGCCCCAGTCGGTCAGGTGGACCGTACCCTTGATGGCCGCCAGCTCGTCAAGCGAGCCACAAATCACGGTGTCAAGATCGAGGTACAGAACCCGCCCGCAGAATCGACCGGGCTCGAATAAGTCACACTTCGCGAACCAACTCGGCTTATCGGATTCAGTGATGCACTCGAATCTGTGCGGCCGTGAAAAATTCCTGGCAACCATGCCGAGCAACTTGTCGACGTACTCCTGACCGCGCCCGAGATAATTTTCGACTTGAACGCAGGCCACCGTCAGATCAGGCACGGCGGAAGTCCATGAACGAAATCTCGACGCCACCATATCTCAGGTACGGCTTGCGCGTGACTGCATGTAAAACCATTCCGGTCGCCGCAAAGATCGTGACGTAATCATCAAGCTCCCGCTGAAACAACGGAAGCGGACCGGGCCGGCGATATTTCCTGCCGAGAATCTCCGCCGCCAGAACGCGCTTGGCCGCGGCCGACAACCTCTCCACCGTGCGATCGATCTCATCGTCTGGCACATGAAGCAGTACTGTGTAGCAGAGCGCCACATCTGCGGACGGAAGATCGACGGTAGACGGCTTGAAACGATAGGCTGGAAACTTGTTCCGACAATGACGAATCGCGTGCGGATTGATATCCACGCCTACATAGCTGTCCGGATCGAATGCCTCCGTCATCCGGCCGTCTCCGCATCCAAAATCCAGCACAGATTCTCCGGCGGTCATTTCCCGAAGTACTTCGTGGACCTTGAACCCCTCGCACCAGCGGGCATTTTTCGGCGTGATGTAATCGAGCCCATCATCGTTCTTCCAAAATTCTGTAGCAGCACTCATGGCGCACGCCTCCAAAATTCCACGGGTTCATCTCTTCCGACTGGACCGTCGATAGTCTTTTCAAGCACGAACCCCTCGGCACGCATAACGGCGGCCGAGTCACAGGTGCGTCCGCTATGTTTTCCTCGAATAATGCCATCGACAGATCCGCGACCACTACGCAGCAGCAGTAGAGTTTTTGCAGACCTGGCGGCAAACATCAAACCGCGTCCAGGAAGTCCCAACTTATGAATGATTCCCAAGCAGAGTACGATATCGTAAGAGAGTGACGTAGCAGGGTCGGCCTTATTCAAGTCCCATTGCTTGAATTTCAGAACGCATGGGCCGGCGTATCCGAGTTTATTCGCTACCTCCAGGTGAAATTCCTCGCGGTCGATCCCGAGCACACGGATTGCGCCAGCTTTCGCGAATTCGAGAGAAATCAACCCTTCTGCGCAACCAAGGTCAAGCACCGTCTTACCACAGCATTCAGCCAGCGCAGGTGCAAGCGCGAGAATCTGCTCGGCAAGGGTGCGGTCCCCGGGCCTCCTCGGCATTTTGAACCAACCCCTAGACATTCAGCGCTCTCCATGCGGTGCCGTTTGCAAACTCTGATAAATCCCATTGATGGTCGGCCAGCACCGAAGCCCATCTCAATCGATCGTCCGCATACGTCGCGCAGCACTCTGGCGCGCACGCCACGCGCACGCCCTCCAGCAACGCCGTCACCGCGGCTGCGCTGCCCCACGTCACAAGCAGTCTGGCATTCTTCAGATCGTCCATCAGCGGGCGCTTGTCCTGTTTCGTGCGCACGATCACGCGATCGGCGCCGTACTGCCGGCGCAGGTTCCGCGTCACCCGGTCCAGCCAGCCTGGATCGCCGGCGACCACCTGCATGAATTCCGGCGTCGAAGGGCACACGATCACGTCCTCGCCGCCCGTGCGCATCGGCTTGATCTTGATCCCGAGCGAGGCAAACCGCCTGCCGTCCGACTCCCCGCGCCCGGTGTGCTGCAGCGCGTTCTTTGTCACTCTGAATTGCCGCTCGCGGGCGCAGTCGAAGTAGCTGTTATCCAGGTAGTACCAGTCCCGGCCCTCGCGCTTGGCCTGCTCCCACAGATGCATCCATCCGGGACGCACGCCGTAGAACGCCGCGGGACCAGGCTCCAGTTCGCGCGCCGTCGTGCTCGCCATTCGGGCGCCGCACCCGGCCGCGAACGCCTCAAGCACACGCCTGGATTTCAGTTTGTCTGGCTGGCTGTAGCAAACAATTGAAGGCATACCCGGACTCAATCTCGCTCAAGTGCCACTGGCCCCAGGCCAGCCGCTGCATTGCCGACAGGCGCAGGGCAGTCCCAAAATCGTCCATGTCGCCAACGGCCGGGAAACTCTCGAACGTCGCGCCCCTGCAAATCCAGTACGGTGCCTCGCAAATCACCGGCACGCCAGCAATCAGACTGTGCACGCCCGCGCTCGAGCTCCAGATCACGGTTGTCCACGCCCCAGCCAAGTCGTCGACCAACGGCTTTACCGGCGGCGAATTGCCCGGATGCGGCCGGATTCGAATCTCGCGCTTCATCAACTTCGCCAGCCGCTTGGCAACGTCGTCAGCCCAATTGATCGGCATCATCCGATCCGGCGCCCCGAAACTGCGGTTTGCGCAGACCAGAACGTGGCCGCCGTCTGCCCGCCAAGGCTTCAAATCAATGCCCAGGGCCTGCCAGCGGTCGCCCGGCCCCTCCCGTATCGCCGTCGAGTCGTTATGCCAGCCACGGCCCAATGCGTAGACCGTGCGCGTACTCATGTCGTGCGGAGACAAACCGCCTTCCGCCAGATACCCGTTCTCGGCGCAGATGTAAATCCCGCCCGCCTTTTCCGTCTTGGTTGCAATATCATGGATGCCACCGTAGCGATTCCACCCAAGCACGACCTCGTCCGGCTTTACATCGGTCGGCACGCCTTTCTGAACGTCGAATCCGGCCGCTTTCAGACCAGCCGAAAAGCTGTTGTGCCGATAAACCATATCGGCGCGCGTCAGATTCCAGGCGCGCAAAGCGCCTCCTGTAATGCCATTTTCTCGAATCCAACCGCCGACCCGGGCGACGAATTCAATACCTTCACATTCGCCGCCTTGATCGCCGCCTCGCCCGCAGACCATGCCCGGCAATATTCGGCATATGCGGCAACCGGCGTAGGTTGCGGATGTCCACCGCTCCAATGTGTGCGCCCGTCCTTCCCGACCCGCCCATCTATGCCGAGCAGTATCACCGTGCGTGCGCCAGCCAGCACGGCCAAATTAAACGCTTGCCAGCCGCTGTTTCTACCGGTCACCAGCGCGCCCGGGTCCAGACTCAGACCATGACCATGAATCGGCCGCCCGTTCGAATCGCAATGCTTGTTGCGAATCAGGTGTACACGCGAATCCTCGACCATCGCACCAGTTGATTGAATGCTGCACCGCTCGCCTGAGAAAGCCTCGAATCGTTCGCGCACCCGATCGGCAGACAATTTCAAGACTGGCTTTGCGATGCCGCGCGCATGGTCCAGCCAAAATGAAGAGTCCGCTGCATAAAAAACATCGGCAAACGGACAAATCAAATACGAATCGTTGACCGCTATAACTCGAATCCTATCCGCCGCTCGCGCCGATTCGACCAAGGCAATCTGATCCATCGTCAGCGACGGCCCACCGCCAACAATCACCGCAGTCTTGCCTATCCACGCAGGCAGAACGGTGCTGAACCTATCCATCGGCCAGCTCGGACAACGCCGAAGAATTCCGGTATCAGCCGGCGCCGGACCTGCATTCACCAGTTCGGCCTCGTGCCGCCCAATCAGGAACCGCGCCCGCGTCGGCGAGGCGAAAAACATCGCGCCCGGCTGGCCTTCAGCGATACCGACAACAGCGCGAAGGTGCGCCGTCTTTGCCTCGGCAACCGTCACGCCATCGCCAGATCGGACTTTTCCGGCCGGATCGAATTCTCGGCGGCAGTCAGGTAAAGCTGCATCACTTTATCGTCGCGGTCATACATCGCCTCGGCATGAAGGCGAATTGCTTGCTTGAACCGCGCAGGTACCAGCGATACGTCAGGCGTCGGATCTGGACTCCCAAGCCCAGGCGCGAACCCGGCGCGGAACACGATGCGCAGCGTCGCGCCGTTCGTCCATGTCGCGCCGGTCAGCGGGAACACGCGCGGCCATTTCGAGTCAGCCTCACGCAGTTCGTATTCGCTGGCAGCAATGGCAGTCTCTACGCCATCGGAATCAACCGTGACGAACGACGTGATGGCGATTGCCGGCGATTTGCGAAGTAGAATCCCGCCGTCTGCGCGCGGGTAGAATGGGCCGCGGTAGTAGCCGATCACGGTGTCAGAATCGACGTTTGCAAATCGGGATACATAGTCGCCAACGGTCAGGCGCCACGTCTGATCGCACAAAGCCCGCCCTGTAAAATCTTCCGCCCACTCGCGCGCGCCCTTGACCAGCGCGGTCAGATCATCATCATCGTCTGTCACGTCGGAAAACTGGCGAACCTGCCGGCGGATTTCTGCAAGCGTTACCGGCTCGATTACAGGATCGGTGACGCGTTCCAGAACGAACAGGCCAGAATTCATTTCGTGCGCACCACTGGCGTCGATGTGGGCGGCGCGTCAAACGATTTACCGTCCTTGCCGTCCCGGCCGCGCTTCGTGCTCAGGCGCCACGCATCGGACGCGCCGGGTTTGTCGGTCGTCGCCTTCTGCGCAATCCAGCCGCTGCCGTCCCATGAAACGTGATCGCCTTTAACATATTCACCTTCGCGCCACACGCCGCGGTCAAGAACGGCCGGTACAGTAAACGGCAACGCAATCGTCTTGCCGCTCGAGGTTGCAAGCGAAAGCGTGAATGACCGCACATCACCTGCCTCGACAGCGCCGATACTCGCCACGCCGTCAACGATGCAGTCCCATCCGGTCATGCCATCGGTAAGCGCGCGCGCGAGCCATAGCCCGCCTGCATGCTTCGCCCATGTCCCGCGCGGATAGCTGCGGGCCTCATCAATCGCTGGTAACGGCTCAATCTGAGCAGCATCACGGCCATCCCTGCCATCCGCTGCAAGCGCTTGCGGGATCGCGGCGACCGCTTTATCAACGGCCTCGCGCACCATCAGCGCAACCGTATCCGGATGGATGCTGGCGCCGTCTTTGCCATCGATTCCGTCCACGGGCTTTGGCAATGCGGCAATTGCGAGCCGCATTCCTTCGTTGATGGCCGGCGCAACCTTCAAATTCAGAGCGGTTTGTATCCCGGTAGCAATGAGCGATTCGATTGCGGCCGGATCGGCGTCCTTGCCGTCTTTGCCGGTCTCGCCAGGATCGCCCTTGACCGACGCTCCAGTCGGACCAACCTCACCCTGCGCCCCGGCCGCGCCGCGCTCGCCTGCCGCGCCCTGCGGCCCCGATGCCCCGTCCGCGCCGCGTTCCCCAGTCGGACCAACCTCACCGGCCGGACCGCGCTCACCAGGATCGCCTTTTTCGCCTTTTACCGATTCGCCGCGCTCACCAGGGATGCCCTGCTCACCCCTGATCGACTCCCCGGCGTCCCCCTTGTCACCCTTCGGGCCGGCAGGGATTGCCGCAAGGCGAGCTTCCCATGCGTCCATGCGCTTGGAAATGGCGCCGACAGCACCGGCAACATGCGCCTTGACGGCTGCAATCACGCCGTCCGCGATCAGTTCGACGTGTCGCATGCCAGCCCCTTTATGATGCGATCCATAAGCGCTGCGGCTTGCTGCGCGGCCTTGTCATCGTTCGCAGCATCCTTTGGCTCTGCGACTGGCGCTGGCGGAGTTACCTTTGCAAACGGATCGGCGAGCGCGTCGCGCTTGGCTAGCGCGGAAAGATTGAAGTTTTGCTGTTGCGAATACACGGCGTCACCACCATCAACGGGCTTCATGTTCAACTTTGCGCGCGCCTCGTTTGGTGCCAGTATCACGCCTTTCACGCCATCGGAAAGCATCGTCATCTGCGCGGACTGGTCCATGCGCAGTAGGTTATCGAGGTCAAATTCAGTGTAGTAACCAGCCGGCAGTCCAAGCCCCTCATCGAGACAGGCTTCCGCTTCCTCGATCAGCGATTGTAAGCAGCCGGAGTAGTAGAGCTGCAGTAATGCGCCGACCGTGCTCCCCACCGTTACCGGGCCGCCGATCATGAAATGCGGCATGTGAAAGCAGTCAGCACAATCGAATTTCGTCCAGTCAAGCTGTTCAATCAATTGCGCCAACTGAGCTGGAACGGTCATAGCCTCGTACTTCAAACCATCACCAGCAACCAGCAACCGCCCGATATTCGCCCCGCTGAAGTTCTGCTCAAACTCTGATTTGAGTCTCGCCGCGGTTTCAGTGCTTATCGTGCCCGGCGCGGTCAACTGGCCTGAAGGGCGGCTCATGTTGTCGAAAAACTTGGTGCTGTTCCGTTGAATCCGATTGCCCATCGTCGCCGATATGCCGCAGGCGTAGAGCGGAGATATGCCGACCAACGGATGCCACAGGCAATTCATGCGGTCGTGAATTATTTCCGAGGCAGGGATGGTAACGCCCTCTTTCAATTCAGAAAGATCATCACGCGTGAGCTGGTAGTACACCCCGCCATCCTCGGCCACAAGCGGCGTCACACGCCCAGCGTCGAGAACATACATCGCAACGACAATGCCGCGACGGTCTCGCTGCTTCAACGCGTAGGTATTGCCGCGCAGCAGTTTCGAAAGTATCCACAGCGCGATGAACATGATTCGGGTCTGGTAGCGGTTCGGCTTGCGCAATACTGGCAGCCAGGGCGAACCCGTCTTGATCTCGGTACAGATACCGTCCGCATCTTCCTCGACGAGTTTGATGCGCAGCTTGGCGATGTCGCTGGCAATCAGCGTCAGCGGGGCGAACACGCCGGAAAATGAAAGAATGTCGCGCGGGCCATCAATGGCCACATTCTGCTGAAACGCACCGGAAAACGATTCTCTGATGATGCCGAACCAGCCGCCGCCACCTGAAGGCACGGCGGAAAGCATCTTCGCTTTCGAGCGCGTTATCTCCAGGCCGAAAATTTGCACTTACGCAGCCTCGCGCCGCGTGTATTTGCGCTTCACGTGCAGCGTGCCTTCGGTCTCATTGCCGGGCTCATGCTGCGATTCGTCAGGCAATACTGCATGCCCGACCAATTTCAGCACCTCGACATGTGCGTCATCGACTTCAAACCGGTCACCTACGCGGCGCGCAACTTGGCGGTACTCGGTCGGCTTCGTGCAGATCATTTCTTGCATGGAGTTCTCCAAAATAGGCGGGCCATCCGAACGCGGACCAGCCCGCCTTGTTTCAACAGCTCGCCGACTTAGGCGTACAGCGCGGCGTGAATAAATGCAACGGCGGTCGTGCGGCGTTTTGCCCAGTTGATATATCTGATCGCGCGGATCGCAACAGCATTCGACTGGAACATCGACACCATGTTCTGCGTCTGCGCCGTGCCGGCCGCGGCATCGCCAACCGGCGCATCGCTTTGCTCGATGGTGGCCTCGCGGCTCGCATCGATGGTGATCTGGCCGTCGTCAGCGAGCAGGATGTCATCCTGTTTGGCCAACACGATCAGATTGCCGGCATCCGGGCTCGCCGTGACGTTTGCCGACATCGACGTAATCACCGGCATACCGAACCACGTGCCGCCTGCCATCGTCAGACCGGGGAAATACGGCTGACTGAGTGCGTTCATCATCATCGAGATCGCGAGTGCGCGAGTCGGCGGCATGATCCACACGGCGCCGGTCGGGTCGAGATTGTTGGTGATGAACGTGTTGAACAGCGTCTGCACGTCGGTAGAGAGCGCTGCGTAGTTCGTGCCGGTCGGCTGATTCCCGCCCACGGCATAGGTGACCGACGCCGGATTGACGTTAGCCACGCCCGCATAGTTCGGGTCGATGAAGCGCACGTCGAGAAACTCCGCGATCGTCTTGATCAGATCGTTGCGAACCAGCAACTCTGCGGCCGGCGAGGAACTGCGCACCAGTTCTTCGGTGAGCACCACCAAGCCCGCGGCTTTCGCGATGCCAAGCGTGACTTCGCTGGTGCCGAGTTTCGATACCGGGATCGACTTGCCTTGACCGACCCAGTTCGCGCTCGACCCTGAAGTCTGCGAACCCATGCGCACGTTGAACGGCACGCGGGTAAGCCCGGTCATTTTGCCGAGGATCGTCTGCGGACGCAGCAGTTCGATGAACTCGTTGACCAGGTTCTCGTTGTAGACCAGTTCGGACGCCCAGCCTGCGGTCGTGGTATCGCCGCCGGCAACCGCCGACATCAGGACTTTCTCGACCTGCGGGGTGGTGTCCTTCCAGCCTTTCTGAGACTGCGCGTGCATGAGAGCCAGTTGCGGATTCCCCATGCCGGCGATCATCGATTTGACGTAGCGGGTGAAGGCGATACCCTTCTCGACGTTCGCCTTGACACTGATGATGCCGGAATTGGCAACGCCAGCGCGCGCCGCGGATGCGGCTGCGGGATCGGCGCCGACGGCAGCAGTGATCGGAACGGCGGTTGCCAGCATCGTCACTTCGTGGGCCTTCAGGCGCACGATGTGCGCATCGACAGCCTTCACTTCGCCGGCGAGCGTGTCGTATTCCTGAGTAGCGGCTTCATCCAACGTCTCGCCCTTGTCGGCGGCCGCTGACATGATGTCGGTCATGCGCGCGGCCGAGGCCTGGCGCTTTGCTTCAAATGCCGAGATTTGCTCGGCTACGGTTTTACTCATGATGTTTCCTTTGGGTTTGATTCCCGCAGCGCCGGGAGATTGAGTGCTCATCTGCACCGCTGGTCTTGCCATGCCGGCGAACGCGCCGAGCGAGACCACAGGAGCACGAGCAGAAATTGATTTGGTTGCTGCAGCCTTCGCTTTCTTTTCCGCGATGGCCACATCGGCGAAACCCTGATCAACCGCCTGTTGGGCGGTCATCCAGGTTTCTTTTTTCATGAGCGCGATGATGTCGGCCTTCGGCAGCCCGGAGCGAGATGCGTACACTCCGGCCACGGATTGATCGATGGCATCAAGCACGTCGGCCATTTCGCGCATGTCGTTTTCATTACCCATGACGACGCCCCACGCGCTGTGGATCATCAAAAATGCGGCTTCACCCATTTTTACCGTGTCGCCGGCCATGGCGATAATTGAGGCGGCGGAAGCCGCCATTCCAATCACGTTGACGGTCACCTTTCCGCTATACTCCCGCAGCAAGTTGTAGATCGCAATCCCTTCAAAGGCATCCCCGCCAGGGCTGTTGATGGTAACTAGCACCGGGTCGCCTGCTAGTACCTTTAACTGATCCTTTACCATCTTCGCCGTGGTGAAATTGTCAGTCCAGAATGACTCGCCGATTTCGCCGAGGATCTCGATCTCGCCCTGGGTGTTCGACTTCGCTGCCATGCTGATTGATTTGTCGAAGCGCGCGCGCGCAGATTCAGAGGGCTTGAATTTCATCCCTTCCGGCTTTGCGCCCATGCGGATGGCTGGCAACTTGGATTTGTTCATGGTGTGGCTCCAATAAAAAAGGCCACGCGTGGCGGCCCTCTGGAAAGCGATGATGCGGTCTAAGCGACGAAGAACATCTGATACGTCGGCGCTGCGATAACAGGGTTGCGCAGCATCAATTCCGCCGCGTCCAGCATCGCGGAAAGCGGATCAATTTTTGCCCTGCCAGATGTCTGCTTGGTAATCGAAACGGTCATTCCCTTGGCTTCTATTTTGGCGTTCCCGATGCAGTAGTTCATCAGCAGTTGACCGCCGTGGATCAATCCGCCCTCGGCAAGCTTTCGCTCGACCGTGAGAATGGCGCCGTTCAACCATCCGCCTTGCTTGATGGCAACGATCTTCTTGCAGTTATTCGTGCTTTTGTCGTCAATCGGGAAAATTCCAACCTCGCCAAGAGCATCAAGGATTCCACCGAGCCCAGCTGCGTCAACACCTATCAAGTTCAATTTTCCAGACGCCTCGATATGCCCGACGATCGAAGCGACTTCGATCACGTCGTCCTTGTGCTCTTCCGTGATCGTCAGCGTTCCCTCGCGCACGAAATCTCGAAACCTTTCCGCCTCCGACTTGCGACGAATCAACACATCGGGGTGCGCCCAGGCGTGCGTCCAGACCATCCATATCCTGGTATCAATCACGCGTCCAATCACGCAGAACCCGAGCAGGTCGTCATGGCCACCGCCGTCTATCCCGACCGTGACTACCTCGCAACGCGCAAGCAGTTCGTCCAACGTGAACGCCGGCCGCGCCTGCTGCTCCCAATAGTCGGCACCGGCCCATCGGTCGGAATGCAGCGCCAGGCCGATCTCGACGTTCAGATGCTGCGACGCCCACTCGCGCGTCTCGCCTTCGCCCTTGGATTGCGCAACATCGAATTCCTCGACCAGCCGATCGATAGTTATCGGGCGCCCAAGGTTTGGCGAGACCATGCGCCAGTTCTCCGGGTTGCGCCAGGCGGTGGCATCCTGCTGCATTGCGCGCGGGAATTCGTAAATTATTGGAAGGGTTGTCCCGGTCCGCGTGCCGTCGCGTATGGCGCGGGCGGTTAGCAGTTCGGCCTTGAACACCCCGGACGGTGCCTCTTCCGATTGCGTGGTAATGAACATCAGAAACGCATCATCAAACGGCAACATCCCGCCGCGCAACTGCCTGATTGCCCGGCCCGCCCCGTTCATATTCGCGACAACGTGTAGCTCGTCAACCAATATCCCGGCGCACAGTTTGCCCGTGATTACTTTCGGGTCAAACGTCATAATCGCCAGTTCCGCGCCGGTCTCGCGATGCACAATCCTCTTAAGGTGATCCCGGACGTGCAACTTTTTCTTCAACACGTCGTCTAGATCGATCGCGCCGGCCGCCGCGCTGAATGCCATCTCGGCGGTGTCGTGCACCGGGGCGATGAAGTAAAACGACGCTTGCGGGCGCCTATTCAGCAGCAAGGCCACAAGCATCAGCAACGCGCCGTAAGTCGTTTTCCCTGACTTTTTCGGCACCAGCAGGAACACTTCTCGGATCGCGCGGGCCTGCGTTACCGGATCAACCGAGCCGAATAGCACGCCAACGATTTCCCGAAACCACTCGCCGGCCGCTTCCGCCATGTACGGAGTGCCGGACACGTCGGAAAGTCGCAGCTTGTTGAACACAGCCACCGCCCTGTCGCCCTCGGCCTTGAACAGCGGCAGATCTGGGATCAGCGACTTACCGGCGCGTAGCTTTGCTTCCCAGCCTGGGCAGGACAGATTCCACGCCATGCGCGCCTATTGCGTCGTTCCGGCCGGCAGGATATCTTCCCACCCGGTACCGGCCTGGGCGGTCACCGCGGCCGCGTTGGCTTGGGCTTTCTTGCCCTGCGGCTCGTCGGTCAACACCTTGCGCGCCGGTGCACCCACTGATTTCGTCATGCGCGCTCGACCGATCGGCGTAAAGCCCAGATCCCCCGCGGCGCGGATCATGATCTCGGCCTGCCGGTTGATGATTGGCAGGTACGGATTCTGCACCGGCTGCCCGCCCTTTTGCTCGCGCGTGCTCGTGCCATCCTTTTTCGTTTTGACGACTTCGACCACCCGCGTCTTTACGATCAGCCCGGTCCCGCGCATCTTCTCGCACGCCTCGCGGTGCGTGTCGCAGGCGACGACCCAGTTCGTGAGCAGCCCGGCGTCCATCGCAGTGAGCAGCCCGGCCGGCGCGCTGTCGAACGCCTTACGCCACAGCAGCTTTTGCCGGCGCGTCAACCAGCCCGGCGGGCGTAGTTCCACCGGGTCGTTGGTCAGCAGCGGCTTTGGTTTCTGTCCTCTCACGTTTCACTTCCTCAAAGGTGCGGCCGTCGCCGTCGAGCGTGGCGGGTTTGCCGGTGAACTTTTCAAAACGCAGGACGGCGATGTCGGCGTAGTGTTCCTCGATTTCCATCGCCCGGCATGCGCGCCCAAGTTTTTCGCAGGCGATTAGCGTCGTGCCGGAACCGAGATACGGGTCGATCACCACGTCGCCATCTGCGGAAAAGTCCCCAAGGATCGCGGAGAACAGACCGACAGGCTTTTGCGTTGGGTGAACGCGCTTCACAAGTTCCTCGGCGCGCACACCTTCGCGCACCAGCCCATTCCACGTATGCCGGTACAACTTCACGCCGGCATCGATGTCGGTCCACGCCAGTTCGGCGTCAGCGAAGTTCCCCGTGTTGTTCTTGTCCCACACCAGCCAGCAGCGACCATCCGTCAGGCGTGATGCAAAATAGTTGCCACCGAAGAGAATGTGGCGCTCCGCCATACCGATCAGGTGCGCCGGGTCGAACGGTTTGTCGTCTCCGTGAATCGGCAGGTACTCGGTCGCGTCAACCCAATTCGTGGCACCGACGGTGCCACGCTTGTTCTTCACTCCGCCGAACGGGCTGGCACCATGAGCGCGAATGGTGCCAGCCCGTTTCCCGGCAATCGTTACCGGCTTGCCGCCACCGACGGTGGCGCATTGAACGATGCTGATACCGTAAGGCGGATCGGTGAGCATAAGCCGCGCCTTCGCCCCGCCCATCAGCCGCGCCACGTCCTCGGCCTTTGTTGCGTCGCCGCACAAGAGCTTATGGTTCGGCCCGAGCACCCACAGATCGCCAGTCCGCGACACCGGCACCACCGGCGCGGGCGGCACCTCGTCCGGGTCAAACCCGGTATTCGGCGTCCCGATCAGGTCGTTCAACTCGCCCGGGGCGAAGCCGATAGAGTCCATGTCGAAGGCCATGTCGCGCAGGCCGTCCAACTCGAAGGCGAGCAGGTCTTGATCCCACTCGGCCAGATCCGCGATCTTGTTCACCGACAGCCGGAAGGCTTTTACCTGCGCATCGGTCAGGTCGTCGGCGAGCAGGACCGGCACGGTCGCGAGGCCGAGCTGGCGCGCGGCCTTCAGGCGCAAGTGACCGTCGATAATCAGGCCACCGGAGCGGGCCAGGATCGGCACGCGGAAACCGAATTCTCGGATCGCCGCAGCGGCCCGGCTTACCGTGTCCGGCTCATGCTTGCGCGGATTGCCGGCGAATTCGATCAGGCGGGACAGCGGCCATTGTTGCACTGCACCCTCTGGGCTAGGTGCCGATTTTTTCGGGTTGGCACCCATTCTAATGTTGCAGTGCGGCGGAATCGGGCAAAACGGCCTCCAAGGCGTCAACGGATTGGCTGGTAGTAAGGCATTACCGGGAAGCCGGTCGCCTGCTAGGCGCTATCCTGGCAAGCCCTGGCGGCGCTATGGGCGGGCTGACGGACTACCCGCTCCTGCTATACGCGCCGGATTAAAAA
>JBQMQE010000007.1:14792-48991 GCA_052172655.1 Burkholderiales bacterium | reverse complement strand
CATCCGGCAGCGGTAATCCCTCGCGTTTGGCCATGCTCGCCAGCTTCTGATACCCAAGCGTGCGCCTGAACAGCCCAAGAAAGTCCTCGGCGTCGGTCAGCTCGCAAGCAGCGTAGACCGAGGCGCGATCCTTCCTGAAATTGCTTTCGTCCTGTTCGGCGTCCAGTCCGCCCAGTCCGGCACTGAGGACCATGCCGAATTCCCGCGTGTTGTTGAGGCTGATACGCACGTCGGCCACGGTTGGCCTCGCTGCCGGCGCAGCGCCTTCCTTGAATTCGATGGCGAGACCGGACAACAGCGTGCCCAGCTCGGCTTGGTTCAGCGTGCCGCGCCCCGAGACCGCAGCCTGACGGAATATTGCCGCGGTTGCCGCAGTCAAGGAAGCCGCGCCGAGCCCGGCCTTGGATGGATTCTGCATGGTGCTCACTCCCTTTGCGCCGCGCTTTCAGCGGGGCGGCTCGTTATTAGAGTCTGTAACAAAACGAGGGGATGCCTCCCCTCGTGCTCCCCTAAATCTGCCCGTTGCAAAAAGACTTTTGCAGCGGGTTCCAAGGAGACTGCATGAGCGCCGAACTCGCCTATACTTCCGCCACGGAACTCGCGCGCCGCTACCACGCGAAGACACTGTCGCCGCTGGAGGTGACGCAGGCGGTGCTCGCGCGCATACGTGAACTCAATCCCAGGCTGAACGCGTTCTGTCTCGTCGACGAAGAGGGCGCGATCAAAGCGGCACGCGCCTCTGAAGCGCGCTGGGCCAAAGGCGCGCCGCTGGGCGCACTCGATGGCGTGCCGGCTTCGATCAAGGACCTGATCCTCACCCGCGGCTGGCCCACGCTGCGCGGCTCCAACACCGTCGATTCTGCCGGCCCGTGGCTGGAAGACGGTCCGGCGACGGCGCGCTTGCGCGAAAACGGCGCGGTGCTGCTGGGCAAGACCTGCACGCCAGAATTCGGCTGGAAGGGCGTGACCGACAGCGCGCGCACCGGCATCACGCGCAATCCCTGGAACGCCGAACGCACGCCCGGCGGCTCCAGCGGCGGCGCCTCGGCGCAGATCGCCGCGGGCATGGGACAGCTCGCGGTGGGCACCGACGGCGGCGGCTCGATCCGCATCCCCTGCTCGTTTGCCGGCATTTCCGGCATCAAGGCCGCATTCGGCCGCGTTCCGGCCTGGCCGCTTTCACCCTTCGGCACGGTGGCGCACGTCGGCCCGATGGCGCGCTCGGTCGCAGATTGCGCGCTGATGCTCAATGTTCTTGCGCAGCCCGATGCGCGCGACTGGACCGCGCTTCCCTACGCCGGCATCGACTGGACGCAGGGACTGGGTGCAGGCGTCAAGGGACTGCGCATCGCCTACAGCCCGCGGCTGGGTTATGTGAAACACGTGGATGCCGAGGTCGAAGCGCGCGTCGCGGATGCGGCCAAAGTGCTGGCCAGTATGGGCGCCGAGGTGGACGCGGTCGATCCGGGATTTGCCGACTGCCGCGAGACCTTCTGGGTGCACTGGACTTGCGGCGCCTACAATCTCCTGCGCAACATGCCGAGGGAGAAATTCGCGCTGCTCGATCCGGGCCTGCAGCAAGCCTGCGTCAGCGGCTCACAACACACGCTGGCGCAATACCTCGATGCGGTCAACGCGCGCGGTGCGCTGGGCGAACACATGAAGCGCTTTCACCAGAAATACGACTTGCTGCTCACGCCCGCAACCGCCATCCCGGCGTTCGCCGCCGGCGTGGTGGCGCCGGAGCGCCCGGCGGGCGAGGAGGACTGGACCTGGTGGACGCCCTTTTCCTTTCCATTCAACCTGACGCAGCAGCCGGCGATGTCGGTGCCTTGCGGCTTTTCCAGGGACGGCTTGCCCATCGGGCTGCAGTTGGTGGGCCCGATGCAGCGCGAGGATCTGGCGCTACGCGCGGCGCACGCCTACCAGCAGGCAACCGAGCACCATCTGCGCCGGCCGCCGCTGTAATCGCGCCGGCGCCAGTCTAACTAGGCGTTGCCCGCGCCTGGATCATCAGCCGCCAGCGAAAGCCGTATCCGAGCAAGGCCAGGCCCAGCGACGCCGCCACGAACACCGGCGCAGTGCCGTAGGCATCGACCACTTTTCCCGCCAACCAGACACCGGCCGACTGGCCGGTAAACAGACACAGCGCGAAGAGGGACACCGCCGAGCCTCGCGCCGCCGGCGCCATCTGCGTTGCGTTGACCTGCAGCGTGTTGTGCAGCATGTAGAAGCCGACGCCGATGAGCGCAATACCGGGCACGCTCATCCATGCGACCGGCGCGAACGCGAGCCAGAGATAGCCGGCGGCGAGCACCAGTCCGCCGCCCACGGCGAGGCCGCGTTCGCCCAGCCCGGCAACAAAGCGTTTCGCGCTGAGCGCATACAGCACGCCGCCCAGCGCATAGGCGCTGACCATCGCGCCGGCGGCCGCCGGGCCGAGAGAAAAGCGCTGCTGCAGATGCACCGGAATGAAAGCGATCGATCCGAACATCATCACACCCTCTAGAAACACGGTGGCGAGCACGATGCGCACCCAGGGGTGCGCGAGCAAGCCGGCCATGCGCGCGAGGCCCGAAAGGATCGTCACCGTGACATCGCCGGCCGAGCGGCGCGTGATCGGGTTGCGGCGCAGCTCCAGCAGCAGCAGCGTGCCGACGATCAGGTAGAGCACGGCGAGCACGACGAATATCGCGCGCCAGCCGTAGTGTTCTCCCAGCACGCCCGCTACCGATTGACCGAAGGCCGTACCGAGGATCTGCCCCAGTAGAAAACGCGCGATCAGCGCCTGACGCTGTTCGTAGGCGACGACATCGCCGATCCAGGCCATGGAGAGCGGAATCAGCGCGCCGACCGTCGCGCCGGCGGCGAAGCGCGCGACAATGAGGGTATTCAACGTAGGCGCCAGGGCGCAGGCGTAGGTGCCCAGTGCCGATGCGAGCGTGGTTGCGCAGACCATGAGGTACTTGCCGTAACGATCGCCCAGCGGCCCGTAGACGGCTTGCAGCAAGCCATAGGAGATTGCAAACGCGGTCACGACGGCAGCCGCGCTGCCGGTGGTCACGGAGAATTCCGCCGCGAGCTGGGGCAGCAGCGTGTCGGTCGCGCGCAGGCTTGCCGCGCTCGCAAACGCCGCGAGCGACAGCAGGAATACCGCCCGATTGGTCATGAGAACGGCGATTATCCCGGAAAAATGCGGAGGCGGCGGCCGAATCGCGGGAACGCTTTTGCGCAAACGCCGGGCGCCGGCGCTTGCGCGGCGCTTTCCCATGGCTTGCGCAATCAGCCTGGGCACAATATATTGACTGCTTGAGGCGGATCAGTCGCAAGCGAATTCGAACAACATGTAAAGGAGGCGGCAATGAATTCACACTGGATAGACATCAAGGCGCAGGACGGTGGCAGTTTCAAGGGCTATCTGTCGCTGCCGCACCAGGTAGACAAAGGGGGAAAAGGACCCGGCATCGTCCTGATCCAGGAGATTTTCGGCGTCAACTCGCATATACGCGGCGTCGCCGATCAATACGCGAGCGACGGCTACACCGTGCTCGCGCCGGACATTTTCTGGCGCATGCAGCCGATGGCGGACCTGGGCTACGGCCCGGAAGATTTCCAAAAAGGCATCGGCTACATGCAGAAGTTTGATTTCGCGGCGGGGGTGAAGGACCTCGCGGCCACGGTCGCCGCGTTGCGCGGGCTGCCCCAGTGCACGGGCAAGGTGGCCTCCATCGGCTACTGCATGGGCGGGATGCTGTCCTACCTGTGCGCAGCCAATGCCGGCGTGGACGCGGCCGTGTGCTATTACGGCGGCGGCATCCACACCAAGCTGGATGAGGCCGGAAAAATAAAATGTCCGGTGCTGTTCCACTTCGCCGGCAACGACAGCCACATTCCGGCGGCTGCGGTCGAGGCGGTGAAACAGACTTTCGCCGGGCGCGAGGGCGTGCACATAGACGTTTATCCCGGCGCGGAGCACGGGTTCAACTGCTGGGATCGCCCTGCTTACAACCAGCAAAGCTCGGCGCTGGCGCACGGGCGTTCACTGTCATTTCTCGCGACTACCATCAGCTAACGCGTGCGCGCCTAGTCCATGAGCGACAGGACCTATCTCGACTGGCCGTTCTTCGATGTGCCGCAGCGCCGGCTCGCGGCCGATCTCGAAGTCTGGGCGGCGGCGAACCTGGCGCATCTGGACCATGGCGCGGACGTGGATGCGCTGTGCCGCGATCTGGTCGCACGCCTGGGCCGCGACGGCTGGCTCAGGCATTGCGTGCCCGCGGCCTATGGCGGCGCCTCCGAGGACATCGATTCGCGCTCGCTCTGTATAGCGCGCGAGACGCTGGCGCGCCACGAGGGACTGGCCGATTTCGCGTTTGCCATGCAGGGCCTCGGTTCAGGCGCGATATCGATTGCCGGCAGCGAAGAGCTGAAACAGCGCTACCTGCCGCGGGTGGCCCGCGGCGAGGCCATAGCGGCTTTCGCGCTATCCGAACCCGATGCCGGATCGGACGTGGGCGCGATGAGCACCAGCGCGCGCCGCGAGGGCGAACACTATGTGCTCGACGGCGACAAGACCTGGATTTCCAACGGTGGCATCGCCGATTTCTACTGCGTATTCGCCCGCACCGGCGAGGCCGCGGGCGCCCGCGGCATCAGCGCTTTCGTCGTCGATGCCGCCACGCCCGGCCTCGAAGTGGCAGCGCGCATTGAACTCATTGCGCCGCATCCGCTCGCAAGCCTGCGTTTTCGCGGCTGCCGCGTGAGCGCGGCGCAGCGCCTGGGCGAGCCCGGGCAGGGATTCAAGGTGGCGATGCAGACGCTGGATATCTTTCGCGCCTCGGTCGCCGCCGCGGCGCTGGGATTCGCGCGGCGCGCCCTGGACGAGGCGCTGGCACGCGCCAAGGGGCGCAAGATGTTCGGCCAGACGCTGGCCGACTTTCAGCTCACGCAGGCGGCGATCGCCGACATGGCCACGGCCATCGACAGCGCGGCGCTGCTCACCTATCGCGCCGCCTGGATGCGCGATGTGCAGGGCGCGCGCACCACGCGCGAGGCGGCGATGGCCAAGATGGTGGCGACCGAATCGGCGCAGCAGGTCATCGACCGCGCGCTGCAGATGTTCGGCGGCCTCGGCGTGGTGAGGGGATACCCGGTGGAAAGACTTTACCGCGAGATTCGCGCGCTGCGCATTTACGAAGGCGCGACGGAAGTGCAAAAGCTGATCATCGCGCGCGAAACCTTGAAGGGGTAGCTGCGCGCCAACGCGGCTCGATCCGCTTTCCTGCGCGCCCACCGGCAGTCCTGCGCCGGTCAGCTCCGGGCTAAGCGCCGCTCTCGCCCCCGCGCTCGATCAGGCTGCGCTCGACGCCGAGCTGGTCGAGCGCGCGCGCGAAGATGAAATCGACCACCGCGGCGAGCAGGCACTCGGGCACGCGGAAGCCGCGGGGGGTGCCGCAGGCGCCGGTGCGGATGAGCGTGATGGTTTTTTTTATCGGACCTGCCGGTGCCGCACCATCACCTGGTTGCCCTCGCCGAAGGCGGCGCCCAGGCGTTCGGCGAAATACACCGAACGGTGCTGTCCGCCGGTGCAGCCTATGGCTACCGTGAGATAGCTGCGGTTTTCGCGCACGAAGGCCGGCAGCCAGGCGGCGATGAAGGCGTGGATGTCGCGGTACATTTTCTGCGTTGCTTCGTCCTTCTGCAGAAATGCGGCGACCGCGGCGTCCAGGCCGGTCAATTCGCGCAAGCTGGGCTCGTAATAAGGATTGGGCAGGCAGCGCACGTCGAACACGAAATCGGCGTCCAGCGGTATTCCCTGTTTGAAGCCGAACGACTCGAACAGCAGCGTCAGGCGCGAGCGGTCGATTTCGACCAGATTCTTGATCCAGCTGCGCAGGGTGTTGGGCGAAAGCTCGCTGGTATCGACATGATGCGCGTATTCGCCGATATCGCCCAGCAGTTCGCGCTCGCGCGCGATGCTCTCGGCCACGGTAAGCCCGCCTCGGCTCAAGGGGTGGCGCCGCCGCGTTTCGGAGAAGCGCTTGATCAGGGTCTCGTTCTTGGCCTCCAGGAACAGCAGCCTCACGTCCACCCCTTTCTGCTTGAGCGCCGCAACGGTCTGCGGCAACTGGCGCACCGAGGCGCCGCTGCGCGCGTCCATGCTCAGGGCAACGCGTTCATGGCCGGAGCCGGCGAGGGACTCGAGCAGCGGCACCACCAGGACGACTGGGAGATTGTCCACGCAGTAATAGCCGCTGTCTTCCAGCACGTTGAGCGCGACGCTCTTGCCGGAGCCGGAAAGACCGCTGATCAGCACCAGTTGCATGGTTGCAGGATAGCATCCACCCGCGGAAAGCGGGCGCAAGCGATGCGTGTGCCCTGTCGCAGGTCCGCCGGGAACGGGTCCATCAGTTGACCTGGCGTTTCAGCTCCCCCTGTTGCCGGGCGATGAATTCCTTTGTGCTGTCGTAGCCGCGCAGTTGCAGTATGTAATTGCGCACCGCTGCCTCCACCAGCACCGCCAGGTTGCGCCCGGCCGCCACCGGGATGACGATCTCGCGGATGGGCAGGCCGAGGATATCCTCGGTGAGCTCGTGCAGGGGCAGGCGGTCGGTGGGAGCGGCGCCTGCCTGGCCCGACTTCTCCAGGTGCACGATCAGCTTGAGGTTCATCTTCGGTCGTACAGCCGTTTCGCCGAAAATTACGCGGATATTCAAGACACCCAGTCCGCGCACCTCGAGGAAATCCTTCAACAGCGGCGGGCAGCGCCCTTCCAGGGTCTTCGCAGCGATGCGCGCGATCTCGACCACGTCGTCGGCGACCAGGCCGTGGCCGCGGCTGATCAGTTCGAGCGCGAGCTCGCTCTTGCCCACGCCCGATTCGCCGGTGATCAGCACACCCAGGCCGAGCACGTCCACGAACACGCCGTGCATGGAGGTCGAATCAGCCAGGACCTTGGCGAGGTAGCGGCGCAGCGTATCGATGACGGCATCGGCGGCGGAGGTGGTCGCCAGTACCGGCACACTCGCCGCTTCGGCCGAACGCAGCAGGGCCGCCGGCGCGGCCACGCTGTCGGCGAGGATGATCGCGGCCGGTTCGGCTGCAAACAGATTGGCGATGACTTGCTCGGTGGCGTCGCCGCTATAGCCGTCGATGTAGGCAAGCTCGCGTCGGCCCAGCACCTGGATGCGGTTGGGATGGATCAGGTTGAGATGGCCGACCAGCGCCGCGGCATCGGCGCTGTCGCGGCGCACCGGCAGCGCTTCGCCGCCGCGACCGGTAACCCAGCCTAAGCCCAGCCTCGCGGCGTTGTCTTCATACAGCCGCGCGATGCTGGTCTGTAACATCAGGCTGCCAATTGCTGATGAGCTGGTGCAGGCCGCCGGCGTCCTCGGTCTGAATCAGTTGCCCGCGCAGATCGGGGTCGGAAAACATCTGTGCCAGTTCCGACAGGATTTGCAGGTGCTGTTCGGTGGCCTGCTCCGGTACCAGCAGCACGAACAACAGTTTGACCGGCTTGCCGTCGGGGGAATCGAAGGGTACCGGAGTGTTAAGGCGCACGAAAGCTGCCACCGCTTCGCGCAAGCCCTTGATCCGCCCGTGCGGAATGGCCACCCCCTGACCCAGGCCGGTCGATCCCAGACGCTCGCGTGCGAACAGGCTGTCGAACACCAGGCTGCGCGCCAGCCCCTGGTTATTTTCGAAAATAAGGCCGGCCTGTTCGAACAAGCGCTTCTTGCTGCTGACTTCGAGGTCGAGGACGATGTTCGAGGGCGGTAACAGTTTTGATATGAGATTCATAGCGCGAGAGAAGTGGGCGGAGGCCTTACGCAGCGCCTGGATCGGGCGGATGATGCCGGAAGGCGCGCCATTCTACCGCAATTCCGCTGCCCGGGTTACTCCTCCGCCGCCTGGCGTTTGAGCGCGTCGTGGGGGTGGGCGTAGGCCTTTTGCTTGTGTTTGATGATCTGGCGATCCAGTTTGTCCATCATCAGGTCGATGGCCGCGTACAGGTCCTCATCGTCGCTTTCGACGTGGATGTCTTTGCCCGGCATGTGCACGCTGATCTCCGCCTTCTGTCTCAGTTTTTGCACCGACAGGATGACGTTGATCTCGATAACCTGGTCGAAATGGCGCTGCACCCGTTCGAGCTTTGACAGTACGTAATCGCGGATCGCCTGAGTGACTTCAACGTGATGACCACTGACCTGGACGTTCATCTTCGGCTCCTTTCAAAGAATGCCTAACAACGCGAGGGAACACGTCCTCTCGTGCTCCACCAATCAAGGGGCCATTTCGCCAATTCTGAAATGGCCTCCAGGTTATAACGACTTGCGCAGGCTGACCGGCGGAATATTCAGGGATTCCCGGTACTTGGCGATAGTGCGGCGCGCGACCACGATGCCTTGCTCGCCGAGAATCTGGGAAATCTTGCCGTCGGACAGCGGTTTTTTGCAGTCCTCGGCGTGGACCAACTGCTTTAGCAGCGCGCGGATCGCCGTGGCCGAACAGGCGCCGCCGGTTTCCGTGGCCACGTGGCTGCCAAAAAAATATTTCAGTTCGAAGATCCCGCGCGGCGTGGCCATGAATTTCTGCGTAGTAACACGGGATACCGTGGACTCGTGCAGGCCCAGGGTTTCGGCGATTTCGCGCAGCACCAGCGGCCGCATCGCCACTTCGCCGTGGTCGAAGAAATGCCGCTGCTGCTCTACGATCGCCTGCGCCACGCGCAGTATGGTGTCGAAGCGCTGTTGCACGTTCTTGATCAGCCAGCGTGCCTCCTGCAGTTGATTCGACATCTGGGCGCCGGCAGAATATTGTTTGTTTCGCAGTATGTCCGCGTACATGCGGTTGATGCGCAGCTTCGGCATGGCATCGGCGTTGAGGCTGACGCTCCAGGCGTTTTTCACCTTCTTGACTATTACGTCCGGCACAATGTAGCGCGTCTCGTTCGCCGCGTATTCGGCGCCGGGGTGGGGATTCAGGCTCTGGATCAGGTGCTGCGCGCGGCGCAGGCTTTCTTCGTCGCAGTGCAGTTGCCGCCGCAGGCGCGCGTAGTCGTGCGCCGCGAGCGCCTCCAGATGAGCGTGCACGATGCCCAGGGCGAGTCCGCGCGCCGGGGTGTCGGGCGGCAGTGCTTTCAACTGCAGCTCCAGACATTCGGCGGGCGTGCGCGCGCCCACGCCGGCGGGATCGAAGCTCTGCAAATGATGCAGGGCGATCTGCAGTTCATCCAGCCCGACCTCCAATTCCTGCGGCAGCATGTCGACGATTTCTTCCAGGCTCTGCGACAGGTAACCGCCCTCGTCCAGCGCCGCGATCAGGGTGTTGACCAGGCTCTTGTCGCGCTCCGATAGCTGCGTCAGCGCGAGCTGCCCCATCAGGTATTCGCCCAGGGTGGGCGTGCTCGCCGCCAGTTGCGGATAATCCGACTCTTCGCCGTCCTCGCGCCGGGCGCCCGCGGTGGGTGCGTCGGTGAACCAGTCGACGTCGGCCGCGTCGCCGGAGGGCGCATCGTTGGCCGGCGCCTCGCCGGCACTGGCGACGTATTCCTCGCGCTGCGCGCCGTTGGGCGGCACGGCCACCGGCTCGGCTTCCGCGTCGTCGCGCTCCAACAGCGGATTTTCCATCAGGAACTTTTCCAGCTCCTGGTTCAGCTCCAAGGTGGACAACTGCAGCAGCCGTATGGATTGCTGCAACTGCGGCGTCAGGGTCAGCTGTTGCGACAGCCTAAGTTGCAGGGTTTGCTTCATCTTGAGCGCGAGCGTAGCAGCCTGCCGGCTACATGCGGAAATGCTCCCCCAGATACACTCGTCTCACGCTTTCATTATAGACGATTTCGTCAGGCTTGCCCTGCGCCAGGACTGATCCCTCGTTGATGATGTAGGCGTGGTCGCAGATGCCCAGGGTCTCGCGCACGTTGTGATCGGTTATCAGCACGCCGATGCTGCGTTCCTTGAGAAAGCCGATGATTTTCTGGATGTCGAGCACCGCAATCGGGTCCACGCCGGCGAACGGCTCGTCGAGCAGGATGAAGCTGGGGCGGGTGGCAAGCGCGCGTGCGATCTCGACGCGGCGGCGCTCGCCGCCGGAGAGCGACAGCGCCGGATTGTTGCGCAAATGCGTGATATGCAGTTCGCGCAGCAGGTTTTCCAGGCGCTCACCGATTTCCGCTTCGGACAGGTCCTGCAGCTCAAGCACCGCCTGCACGTTCTCGCGCACCGTCAGCTTCCTGAAAACCGAAGTCTCCTGGGGCAGATAGGACAGGCCCAGCCGTGCCCGGCGGTGAATCGGAAACCTGCTGATTTCCGTGCCGTCCAGATCTATGCTTCCGCCGTCCAGGCGCAGCAATCCGACCATCATGTAGAAGCAGGTGGTCTTACCGGCGCCGTTCGGCCCGAGCAGCCCTACCACCTCGCCGCTTTGCACTTCCAGCGACACGTCGTGCACCACGGTACGCGACTTGTAGCGCTTTTTCAGATTGCTGGCTCGAAGCTGGCTCATCGACGCTATTGTTTCGGGGCGCCGGGTGAGGGAGGCTTGCCCGCGTCGTCAGCGTTGGCGCGCGGCTGGATCACCGCGTGCACCCTGCCCGCGGCGCTGCCGCTTGCGCCGGGGCCGGCGCCGCCGGTCACGGTGAAATATTCGGTGCGGGCATCATAGGAGATGTAGTTGCCGCGCACTTCGTCCGCGGGTTCGCGCAGCAGCCGGGCACGATTGAAGAATTCCACCCGGTCCAATTTGCCGTCGTATTCGATGCGCTCGGCTTCGCCTTGGATGTAGCCCTCGGCGCCGTCGCGCTTTTGCCGGAAGGTGGCCGGGTTGCCGCGGGCGCTGCCGTACTGGTAGCCGTCCCTGTCCTGATGCACGGTGATCTTGTCGGCGTGTATGCTGAGCGTCCCCTGCGTCATCACCACCTTGCCTTCGAACACGCTGGTCTTCTGCGCGTCGTCCACGTGCATGCGGTCGGACTCCAGATTGATGGGTTTCGCCCGGTCGGCCCGCTCCGCCTGCGCCGCTTCGGCCAACAGTCCAGCGCAGCAGGCGGCGAGGAGAAGAACACCTAAGCTATTTGTCCACATCGAAGGAGCCCCGGACCTGAGACAGCAGCGCGAATTGCCGCGTCTTGTTGTTGAGCTCCATGCCGACTCCGGCGAGGCGGGAGCGTCCCTCGGTAATAATCACCGGCTTGTCGGTGCGGGCGAGATCGCGGTCGGGAAGGATTTGCAGATATTCGGTTTGCACGCGCAGTTCGCTGCGCCCCCGGTCAGCCTCGCGCACCACTACCACATTACCGTAGAAGTTCGCTTCGTCGCCGTTTTTTGAGATGCGGCCGCGGTCGGCGCGGATGACGATCGGGGCGGCGTTGTCGAGGCGCTGCACCAGGCGCGGTGCCACAATGTCGGTGCTCTCGTCGTCGGGATAATGCAGCATGCGCGCGGCGGACAGGCTGTACTCGGGTTTGCCGGTGGTGCTCATTTTGGTGATGCCGAAATCCTCGGCGATGAAATCCGGATCGTGGCGCGTCTTGCCCGACTTGTCGCGCTCGGGCGCCTGTACCGCGCGCTCCAGCCACAGGCTGCCGGCCGCCAGCGCCAGCAGCAGCAACAGCGGAAACAGATTGGATGCCCGGTCCCGTCTCATTACCTGTGGCTCATTGGATATGGATTATTGCAGATAGGCGCTGATGGCGCGCTCGAGCGCGCCCTGGGCGCGCAGAATGAATTCACACACTTCGCGCACGGCACCGTGCCCGCCCGCCGCGCGCGCCACATAGTGGGCGCGGCTCTTCAGCGCTTGCGGCGCCGCGGGCACGGTTGCGGCAAAGCCGCAGCGGGTGATGAGCGGCAGGTCGAGCAAATCATCGCCCATGTAGCCCGATTGCTCCGGGGCGAGACCGAGTTGCGCCAGCAGCGAGGCGTAGGCACCGCGCTTGTCCTCGACCCCTTGGTAGAGCTGCGCGATGCCGAGATTTACCGCGCGCAATTCTACCGCGCGCGATTTCCGGGCCGTGATCAGCGCGACCTCGACGCCGTATTGCCGCAGCATCTTGATGCCGTGTCCGTCCTGGGTGTTGAATGCCTTCAGTTCCTCGCCGCCCTCGGAGTAATAGAGCGTGCCGTCGGTCATGACGCCGTCGACGTCGAATATCATCAGTTTCAGGCCCTCGGCGCGCTTGAGCGCGCCGTCCAGGCGCTCGCGCTCAAGCGCGCTTTGCAGCTCCTCGCGCTTTAACGCGTCATCCGGATTCTTGCGCTCCAATGCGTCGTCCATCCCGGTTCAGATTACCTTGGCACGGAACAGGTCGTGCATGTTCAGCGCGCCCACGAGCTCGCCTTCGCCGCTCACCACCAGCAGTTGGTTGATTTTGCACTCCTCCATGATCTGGACCGCTTCGACCGCCAGTTTATCGGGGCTGATGGTGCGCGGGTTACGGGTCATGATGTCGGCGATGGCCGTGGCCTTGATGTCATCGACCTGCGCCAGCGTGCGGCGCAGGTCGCCGTCGGTGAATATGCCGCTCACGCGCCCGTCGGCGTCGAGCACGGCGGTCATGCCCAGGCGCTTTTTCGTTATCTCCAGCATCGCCTCGGAAAAGCCGGCATCCTCCGGCACCGCGGGCACATCCTCGCCGCTGCGCATCACGTCGCGCACATGCGTCAGCATGCGCCGCCCCAGCGCGCCGCCCGGATGCGAGCGCGCGAAGTCTTCGGCGCCGAAGCCCTTGGCATCGAGCAGCGCGACCGCCAGCGCATCACCCAAGGCCAGCGCCGCGGTGGTGCTGGCGGTGGGGGCGAGGTTGAGCGGACAGGCCTCTTTGTCGACGCGCGCGTCCAAATGCACGTCGGCCTCGCGCGCCAGCGCCGAATCGGCATTGCCGGTGATGGCGATGAGGCGCGCTCCTTGGCGCTTCAGCAAGGGCACGATGGTGAGCAGTTCCTCGCTTTCGCCGGAGTTGGACAGCGCAATCAGCACGTCGTCGCGCGCGATCATGCCGATATCGCCGTGGCTCGCCTCGGCCGGATGCACGAAATAAGCCGGCGTGCCGGTGCTCGCCATGGTGGAAGCGATCTTGCGCGCGATATGGCCGGATTTGCCGATGCCGCTCACGATGACGCGGCCGTTGCAGTTGAGCAGCAGCGCCACGGCGTCGAGAAAGCTCTGGCCCAGCCGCGCAGCCAAGCCCTGGATGGCTTCGGCTTCGATGGCGAGCACCTGTTTTGCCAGCTCCAGCGCGGTATTGGACGGTAAGATTTTGTCCATGCGGGATGCTGCAGGTATCATGGGTCAAAGTATAGCAGAACCCCATTCCCTCCTTTTCGATGCCAGACTTCCGATGAACACCCCCCTTGAGCTAGTGCTGGTACTGCTGGCCAGCGCCGTGCTGGTGGTGGTGCTCGCGCGCAGCCTGCACCTGCCGCCCATGCTCGGTTATCTCCTGGTCGGCGCGGCAATCGGGCCGTATGCGCTGCACTGGATCCCGGCGAGCAAGGAATCCGGCTATGCCTATCTGGCCGAGTTCGGCGTGGTATTCCTGATGTTCTCCATCGGCCTGGAATTCAGCCTGCCCAAACTCTTGAACATGCGCCGCGTGGTGTTCGGCCTGGGGATGAGTCAGGTGCTGCTCACCGTGTTCGCGCCGACCGCGCTCGCCTGGCTGGTCGGCTTTCCCTGGCAGCTCGGCTTTGCGCTGGGCGGCGCGCTCGCCATGTCCTCGACTGCGATCGTGAGTAAGCTGCTGGCCGAGCGCATGCAGCTCGAGTCCGCCCACGGGCGCGAGATCATCGGTGTGCTGCTGTTCCAGGATCTGGCCGTGGTGCCGCTCCTGATACTGATCCCGGCGCTGGCGCAACCGGCGCAGGATCTTGCGCCGGTGCTGGCGCTGGCGCTGGCGAAGGCTGCGGTGGTGCTGTTGCTGATCCTGTTCGCCGGGCAGAAGCTGATGCGCGGCTGGTTCCATATCGTGGCGCGGCGGCGCTCGCACGAGCTGTTCGTGCTGAACGTGCTGCTGATCACTCTGGGCCTCGCCTGGGCCACCGAGCTTGCCGGCCTGTCGCTAGCGCTGGGCGCTTTTCTCGCCGGCATGCTGATCTCGGAAACCGAATACCGGCACCAGGTGGAGGAGGACATCAAGCCGTTCCGCGATTTGTTACTGGGCTTGTTTTTCGTCACCGTCGGCATGCAGTTGGATGTGTCCGTGGTGGTCGACCGGTTCTGGCTGGTGCTGCTGCTGTTCGCGGTGCCGGTGCTGTTCAAATTTGCGCTGATCGCCGCGCTTTCGCGCCTGTTTGGCGCCACTCCGGGCAACGCCCTGCGCACCGCACTGGCGCTGGCGCAGGCGGGCGAATTCGGCTTCGTGCTGCTGGCGCAAGCGGGCGGGACGGGGTTGATTGGCACAGCCTTGCTGCAACCTGTCCTGGCGGCGATGCTGCTGTCGATGCTGAGTGCGCCTTTCCTAATCCAGTACAGCGACAAGCTGGTGCTGCGCTTCGTCGCCTCGGAATGGATGCTGCGCTCGCTCCAGTTGCACCAGATTGCCGTCTCCGGCATGGCAGCCGCAAAGCACGTGGTGCTGTGCGGCTACGGCCGCACCGGCCAGAACCTGGCGCGTTTTCTCGAGCAGGAAGGCATAGGCTACATCGCGCTCGACCTCGACCCGGAACGCGTGCGCGAGGCCGCCGCCGCGGGTGAGACGGTCGTATACGGCGACGGCGCGCGGCGCGAGGCACTGATCGCCGCGGGCCTGGCGCGTGCCAGCGCTCTGGTGATTTCGTTCGCGGATACCCCCGCCTCGCTCAAGATCCTGCACCATGCGCAGACGATCAACCCGGCGCTGCCGGTGATCGTGCGCACGCTGAACGATACGGACATGGAGCGGCTGCAGGCGGCCGGAGCGGCCGAGGTCGTGCCCGACGCCTTCGAATCCAGCCTGATGCTCGCCAGTCACGCGCTGGTGCTGATGGGCGTGCCGCTGGCGCGCGTGGTGCACCGGGTGCGAGAGGTGCGTGATTCCCGCTACAGCCTGCTGCGCGGCTTTTTCCATGGCGAGGGTGACGTCGCGGCGGATGCGGCAGAGCAGCGGCAGCCGCGCCTGCATTCGGTAACGCTGACGCAGGGTGCCTATGCGGTGGGCAAGACGCTGGCGGAACTGGATTTGGCAGCGCTGAGTGCGGCAGTGACGCGGGTGCGCCGGCGCGGCATCCGTGCCGGCGAGCCCGCGCCGGAGACGCGCTTCGAGGCGGGCGACGTGGTGGTCGTGCTGGGCGAACCCGATGCGCTGGAGGCGGCGGAAATCCGCTTGCTGCAGGGGACGAAATGAGAGGCCCGGTCACTCGAGGGCGTGGGAAGCTGCGATACGCCAATGGCGTCGAGCACGCGCTGGCGCGGATTTGCGCCAACTCGGCAGCGGTCGAAGCAACACAAGGTCGCCAAGTGGCGGCCTGGCGCCGCAGCGCCACCTCGCGTCTGAAGCTGGCGTATGTAGGCATCGCTGCGTGAATCGATGAATTTGGCCGTGGCAAGAATCGAGCTGCGCCGGCGCGAGCAAGGAAAAAGCCCGCTGCGGCGAGCTTTTTCGATTGTCGCGCGGCCAGCCCGCAGGTTGGTATTTGCGCGAGCTCTGCTTAGAATTGGCGGCAGAGTGTATACGCGTTGGTGCCGTTCTCCACGTAAGTGGAAGCGGACGCTGCAAGTGCTGCAACGTCAGGGGCGGTCGCGGATAGGACGCCGCGAACCGCTCCGGTGGACGGGTTGCCATCATCCATCTGCACGTCCAGTGCAATCGCGACCTTGTCTGGCAGGTTTGTCGAGCACAGCATCAGGTTGGTGAAGCCCGGAATGGTGGTGCCGGTGGCCAGCACGGCGCCCGGCGCAGTTCCTGCCGATCCCGCGCCGTCGCCCTGTTCCACGCCGAGAACGCCGGCGAACGAATTGTTCGGATTGCTCACCCCGGTGCCCGCGATAAAACCTGAGCGGCGCAGGTGGTCCCACCATAGGCCCGTTTCCTTGGCATCGCCGGTGCCGTCGGTCACGTTGTACACCCCGGTTAGGACGCGGTCGCCATTTCCTGAGACCGCGACGGTGGGGGTAGTCCAACGAGCTGCTGCGCCTATATCGTCACCGGGGATCGCACGATAGCGATCCTGGTAGCCGAAATAGGCTGCGGAAATGCCGGAGAAATCGGCAATGGAGTTCTTGACTTTGGCCTGCGTGATCATTTCCTGGCCTTTCAGGATGCCGCCCAGAAGCAGGCCGATGATCACCAGCACGATGGCGATCTCGACCAGGGTAAAGCCGGTTTGCTTCGCTTTCATTTCATTTCCCCCATTAGAAAAAGTTAATGGTGAAATTAAATCAGCAATATCCATGCCTGGCTCTTTCGTCGGACAATTCACATTCTGGCATTGGAAAAAGCGAGGATTGGTCATAATTTGGACATATATGTCGATGTTCTGACGATTCAACTTAGAGGCCATTTCGGAATTAACGAAATGGCCCCCAATTTAGGGGAGTATGAGGGGATGTATCCCCTCATTTTGAAATAAGCTCTTAGTGTTTCGCGTTCTGCGCCTTCTTCTTCAGGCGGTCCTCTATTTCACGCAGCCGGCCCTCAAGAAAGTTCAGTTCCCCACGGTCGCTTATCCTGCCGCTGGCGAGCAGCCCTCCGATCATCATTCCCGCTGTTTCCAACTCGTTCATGTCTTCGCGAATGAAGGTTTCCATGGTCGCTACCCAGGCCGGCACGTCCTTGGCCGTGGTGAATTTTTGCAGCGCAGCCGCATATTTGAGCGCCAGGGTCATGTCCCTGAGCCGGTGCTTGGCGAGAAAGGCGGCATGCGCGAGCCAGGGCCAGCGCCGGTTGGGGTCGAGAAGATACTGCCGGTAGATGAAATCCATCATGCTGCGCTGCTTGGCTTCCCGCGGCACCTCGGCATACAGGCGGGCCGCCGCCAGCAAGGGGTACTGTCCGGCGGGGTCCAGTTCGAGTATGCGCGCAAGCCAGGCTTGCACGCGGGCGTAATCCAGGTCCTTGTAGGGTACCTGGGTTGCCGACTGGTAATCGAAGGCTTGCAGTTGCAGCATCAGTATCTTGGCCAGTGCGATCGAGTCGCCCAGGCTGGCCAGCCGCAATAGCGAGACGGTGGGCGGCGGCGGCAGGTCCGGCGCCTTCGCCTGGGGCTCGGGCAGGGCGGCGTGCAGGCCGATTTGCAAGGCCAGGCCCGCGGCAAGCAGGCCCAGCACCGGGGCGGACACCTGGCTCAGCGGGCGTTCGTCGCGCATTGGTTGCGTTTAGAAACTCTTGCGCTGCAGGTCGAACACGGCGGCGCCGCACAACAGCAACGCATACACGGCGGTTTGCGCCAGGACCCCCATAATTTCGGCCGGGGTCGGAGCGCCGTAGATCAGCCAGGCGGTCTGGGTCATGCGGTCCAGGCCCGGCAGCAGGAAGGCGATCGTGTCGATGACGAAATTGACGAGCTTTTGGCCCAGGCTGAGGCCATCCGACAAAGGATTGGCAGCCATGATCTGCAGCGCGCCGATCGAGCGCGAGAGCAAATAGAATCCGGCGACGGCCGCAAGCGCCGACATCACCTGCGTCAGCGAGAATACGCAGAAGAGCGCGAACGCCGTTACGAGCAGCAGCTCGCAGGCGAGCGACAAGCCCCATAGCGCGACCCGCGCCGCCGGCGCAAACAACGCGAGCGGCAGGCTGAATATCGCGGCAAGCGCGAGCGCGACTGCGGCGTATCCCGCGAGCTTGCCGAAAAAATAACTGCTGCGCCGCAGCGGCCGCGAAAGGATCAGCTCCATCACCTTGTCGTTGAATTCGCGCACCATGCTGGTGACGACGAAGCTCGCCAGCATGAATGCGGCGCCGAGCCGCAGCAAGGCGGCGAGCAGCGCCGCCTGGATCTGATTCGATTCGGTGATCGCCACCTGCTGCAGGAACTGGGTGAACGCGAGGCCTGCGGCCACCAGGATCAGCGCCAGCCACAGCAGACGGTTGCGCAGCGCTTCGAGCAGGGTGTAGCGGGCGATAGGCAGGATAGGGCGCAGCATAAGAACTCAATTCAAAATGAGGGGATGGATCCCCTCATGCTCCCCTATATCAGGGCCCTTTCGGTAGACCCGAAATGGACTCTAATGAATTCGACGGGCGGTGCGGATGCAGCATATACCCGGCACCAAGCGGGTACCGGGCGTGCCCTTGTCAGGTTAAACTGCAAGCATAGCAAGTGCAAGCACCATGGCCACCTCTACCCTGACCCGCGCGTACCCGACACTCAACGCCCGCTACTGGCGGCTGCTGTTCGTCGCCATGCTGGCGTTGCTGCACCTCACCGCGATGCGCGGCGTCGAAGACGATTGGGCGCGCGCGCTGATGCTCGCCCACTTCGGCCTGTTCATCCTGTGGCAGCCATTCATGCGCGCCGAGCAGAGACTGACGCCGCTGCAGCTATGCGCCATCATCCTCGTCTGCGTGCTCGCCCTGTTCTTCTGGAACTGGTGGCTGATGCTATTGTGGCTGTGCATGCTTGCCGGCGTGATCGGCGGCAAGGTGTTTTTGGTCGAGGCACGCTGGCAACGCTACTTCCATCTTACCGTGCTGTTGTATCTGGTGGCGCTGCTGCTGATCTGGGTATTCCCGCAACTGCTGCCGGGGTTTTCGCAGACGCGGGATTTGCAGCAGTTCACCCAGTACGGGCTGCCGCTGCTGTTCCTGGTCATGCTGGCCCTGCCGGCGCAGGCCGAAACCGGGAAAATGCCGCAGGTGGTGGATTTTTTCTACAGCGCGCTCCTGTTCATGATCATCGCCCTGCTGGTGCTGGGCAGCTTCGCTTTCATGACCCTGGGCAGGCTGACCTATCCGGTCGCGCTCACCTATAGCCTGCTCCTGATCGCCGGGATATTGCTGCTGCTGGGGCTCACCTGGAATCCGCGCGCCGGCTTCGCCGGCCTGGGCATGTTGTTTTCTAGGTATCTCTTGTCGGTCGGGCTGCCGTTCGAGCAATGGCTGTACTTCCTGGCCGAGCTGTCACAATCGGAAACGCAGCCGGAAAAATTTCTGCGGCAGGCCTGCGCCGGCTTGGGCAGGCTGCCCTGGGTCGGCGGCGGCGCGTGGCGCAGTTCCGCCTACAGCGGCGAATTCGGCCAACCGAGCAAGAACACGGTGGAATACGCGGACTCGGAGTTGCACTTGCGCGTCTACACCCGATACAGCCTGAGCCCGGCGCTGACCTGGCATTTTCATCTGCTCGGCCAACTGCTGGGCGAGTTCTACACGGCCAAGCTGCGCGAGCAGAAGCTGCAGCAACAATCCTATGTGCAGGCGGTGTACGAGACCGGCGCGCGCATGACCCACGACATCAAGAACCTGCTGCAGTCGCTCAAGGTGCTGTGCGCGGCGGCCGAGCAGGAAGCGGGCGGCTCGGACGAACTGCAGGCGCTGATGCGGCGCCAGTTGCCGGTGATCACGCAGCGCCTGCAGCAGACCCTGGACAAGCTGCGCCGGCCGGCAAACGAAAGCGGCAGCGCGGTGCAGGCACAAAGCTGGTGGCGCAGTCTGCAGCGCAGCTATACCGGCCAGAAGATCGAGTTTTGCGCAGGCGAGATCGGCGATCAGGCCTTGCTGCCGCGGGAACTGTTCGACAGCGCCGCCGACAATCTGATACAAAATGCGATCGGCAAGCGCAGGCAGCAGGGCGATTTCGCGATCAGCGTCAGCTTGGCCTGCGGCGACACCGCCAGGCTGGAAGTGTGCGATAGCGGACGCGCGATAGCGCCGCAAACCGCGGCCGAGCTGCTGCGCGGGCCGGTCCCCTCCGACAGCGGCCTCGGTATCGGCCTGTACCAGGTGGCGCGCCATGCCGAGGCCTGCGGCTACTCCCTGGTGCTGGCGCACAACGCCGAGGGCAAGGTGTCGTTCGTGCTCTCGGGTCCGCTCAAGCCGGCCAACGAGCCGGCTGCCGCTTAGCGCAGGGGCCGGCGTCGGTCAAGGCAGTTTGCCGGAGACGACCATGCGGTTCATCAGGGTCGTCAGCGGGATAAAGGCAACCAGGTCGTCGAATTCACACATGGACGCGGTGCCGGCGGTATCGCTGCAAGGTGTCGACGCATCCGTTCTGTCGCGGCTGACAAAGGCGAGCGTGGCGGCGCTGGCATTGGTCGTCTCGTCGACGTTGTCAGCCGGGACGGCGGCGTAGACGTTGCCTTGCGGAGTATAGGCGCCGTAGCCGTTTTTACCGGCAGAGAGGAACACCGCGGGCAGCATGACATTGGTCATGTCGTACGCGACTTTGGAGCTTGGGTTGCGCGATCGGACCTTCATGTCGCCGCTGGCACAAAGCGCAAAGCTCGACTGCGTGGGGTTGACAGCGGGGGTGCAGCCGTAGGTGGCGGCAGCGATTGCATCGGCAAATATCGAGGTTACCCGGTAGGTAAATCGCCTGCCCCATTCGTCGGCTTCGGCGACGTTGAGCGTTACCCAGGGGATGACCCCGACTTTCGTGGCCGCAATGGAGCAGGTAGCGCGCTCCACACCGGCGTTGGCAGTGCCGTCGGCTATGTTCGGGTCGGCGGGGCAGGGCAGCCTGCCGTTCACCAGAACGAAGCCGATCAGCGCTTCATTGATCTGGTCCATGGTTTTCTTGGTGTCGGCGTATCTGCGCAATTCCATCTGCAACGACAGCGGCATCAGAAAACCGGCCAGGAGGATAGATATGACCAACATCACGATGGTGATCTCGACCAGCGTGAATCCCGGCTGCAGCCGGGGCAGGTGAATTCGGTGTGCTCGCGATTGGTTCACGGGCAGGAGCTGGAAGGGGCAGATTTCATGGTGCCGCTGGCAGCGTCGTAACACTTCACCGCCAGGTTGGTGTCGATCGCGTATACGAAATCGTTGAACGCGCTGCTCGCGCTACCGCCCCGGTAGGTGTTATTGCCTGAACTATTGGAGCTGGTGTTGGTTGTTTCCAGATAGTTGCTTATCCGGCTCTTGTCTGACAAAGTATTGCGATTCTGCCCGGAAAGCTTTTCGCCGGCGAAGAGCACGACCGCGGCATAGTAGGTAAAGGTATTGATGCCGTCGCTGATCTTCAGACACTTCGAGCTGCTGCAACTCGCCGTCAGGTGCGAGGCCGACGGATTGTATCTGTCGGCGACGGCGTAGAACAAGTGATCCTTCCAGTTGTCGTACCAGATCTTCTCCTCCGGCGCGTAAGCGCAATAGGAGCCCGAGGTCAAGAGGAGGATGTCGGTATACCCGAGATCGGCGTTGTCGGAGAGCAGGTTGTTCGTTTTGTCGTCGGATTTTCTGACCAGATAGGCGAGACGTCCGGACATTTCGTCACTAACATCTTGGTAGCGCCGATCGACGGCGTAATGGTCCAAGCTGGACATGGACACATCGGCCGCCCAGGGCAGGCGCTTGTCATCTGCGCCGGCGCTGTTCTTCGTTGCGTACATGGCGGTGCATTCGGCCGCGCGGCGGGTGAGTGCGCGCAGATTGTTGTTGAAGTCGGAGCGCTTCTTGATCGCGTTCCAGATGTCCGCCCGGGCGATGTATACCAGTTGATCGTTGAAGGTTTCGCTGCCGGCGCCGGCGATGAAGCTGCTGACGTCGGTGACGCTGGCGGGCGAAGAAGCTGGGTCCAGGCTGCTGTTATCGATGCCCATGGCGGCTTCCAGATAAGCGGCTGCGCTGTAGTGTCCGCCGCAGACGGGAGTGCCTGCGACAGGCGTGCGGTCTTGCCCCGGGAGGGCGGCGCCGGGGGCGAAAATAACCGCAACTGCGCGATTGTCCTCGGCCGATCCGGCCAGAGTATTGTTGTTTGTATCGAACACCTGAAACTGGCCATTGGTGTCCCAGTTCATCATATTGTTCGAGGCCGGGTCGCTGGAGGTGACGTTGTTTTTCGTGACCCCGTTGGGATTGCTCTTGTATGTCCCGGAAACGGCGTACCAAAGACACTCGCCCGAACCGTCCTTCAGTGCATCCAGCCCCAGCGTTTTCCACGGCAGCCTGCCCATGACGCTGACCAGGAAACTGCCGCAGGCCGTGTCAGCCTCGCCTTCCGGGTTGGTCCCGGGTCCAACGTTCCTGTCAGGGCAGGGCAGAAAGCCGGGAATTCGGCGCACGTGCGCAGGCTCATCCCCATAGGTCACCGCATACGCGATCAGCGCCTCCTTCGCTTGCGCCAGCGCGGTCGCGGTCTTCTGCGCCCGCGCCTGGGCCATACCGGCTGCGCTGCGGTTCAGGCCGGCCACCACTGCGTAGATGAGCACGACGCTGACCAGGGCGAGCAGGACCAGCAGGGCCGCGCCGCGCTGGCGTGCCGGCAAACGTACTCGGGCGATGCCGCGCATGGTTCTAGCGGGCGGGCGTCAGTGATTTGGCGGCGGCGCCGCGTCGGGTCACCGGCCGGGCGGGTCGCGCGGATTTCCCGACCGTGATCTCGCCGCCGTCTAGGTTGTCGCGCACCTCGCCGCTCATGCGCTCGTAGGTCTGGCCGATCTTGAGGCTGATGCCGGGCTGGCCTGCGTTCGGCACCACCGTGATCCGCGCCGGGTCGCGGCCGGCGTGGCTGTCGTACTGCGGTGCGCCGTTGATCCAGGTCGCGGTCTTGCCGCTGGAGCGCTGCACATGGCCCTCGATCGTGATCGGGCCTTCCTGGATCTGCGGCGCTTCTTCCTCGGCGCGGTTGCTCGCGCGCTTGCGGTCCAGGTCCTGGCGTTGCTGCGGTGTAAAAAACAGACGGCCGAGTTGTTCCGCGGTCGCAGCGGCAGGCGCGACGAGGCACGCAAGCATCAGTGCGAGCGAAACGAGGAATCTGCTCGGCGGGGAGAAGCGCAAACCGGTTTTCCGGCCGGAGCCTGCTCCGAGCGTAGTCGAAGGGGCCTCGGCATGACAATTCCTGGAGTAAGCGTCCACGCAGACATTCATGATCAATTATAAGCGCGAGATTGACAGCCAGTAGGCGCCTAGGCCGGATTATCGAGGCGTATGGTGATCAGGTCGAATTCGCAATCCGCTTGCAATCGCGGCGCGAGCTTGGTCCCGCCGCTGCCGCGGCTCTCGCGCCGCACGTCGCAGCTTCTCACCGACAGGTAGGATCTGCCGCGCCCGGCGAGATCGGCGATGAAGTTGAGCAGGTCCTCCTCGTGCAGCAACTGCATCGTCATTTTTACGCGACTGGCCATGAATTTTACGCCGCCGCCGCGACTGAAGCCGGGATAGTCGAGTTCCTGCTGCGGCTCGATGCTGTAGCGGATATTGAACAGCCGCCGCTCGTTCTTGATTGCGGTGACGGTGTCGACCCAGTCCAGGCGTTCTTCCTCGCCGACGATGCCGCGTGCTGCCAGCGCCTGGTACTGCTGCAGGCTGGCCTTGATTTCGCGTTCTTCCTCGGTGGCGCTGGCAAGCCTCGCTTGCACCTTGGTGCGCTGCGCGGCCGCGGCTGCTCCCAGTTTCTTGGTTTCCTGCAGATAGCCATCGGCGGCGAAATAGCAGGCCGCGCCGGCGAGAATCAGCGCGAGGCACGCCGCGATCGGCAGGCGCAAGTGCTTCAGATCGCCGCGGCCCAGCTTCATCGGCCCAGTTTCCTGCCGACAGTGACGCCAAAGCCTGTATCTTGCGCGCTCGCGTGTTCCGATCCGATGTCGCCGGCGAGCGTATCTTCCGCGGTGATGGCGAAAGGCATATGCACGTCCATGACCTGCAGCTGCGGGTTCTTCTTCAGCGTGGCGATGAATCTGCTGGCGATGCCGGTGATTGAGCGCAGATCGACGCGGCGCGCGCCCACCACTTGCGCCGAGATGACCGCCAGCGCATAGCCCGGGTCGGCCGCAGCCGGTGCAGCCGCATTGGGCGCGGCGCTTTTGCGGGCGGTCTGCGCGGGCGGCTTGCCGACGCGCCACTGGATGCGCTCGATCTCCACCTGCGCAAAGCCGGCCAGCGCCTTGCTGATTTCGGTGTACAGGTCGGCCGGGGCAGCCGTCTGCGCCTGCAGCGCGCGGTACAGCTTGATGGTGGTCTTGAGGTTTTCGGTGGAAGTCGGTGTCTGCGGAAAAGTGCTGGTGATGCGCGCGTACTCGGCACTCAGCACCTGGTACCGGGCCTGGTCGGACTCGATCTGGCCGCGCAGGCTGTAGACCCCCAGCAGCTGCTCGCCCGCGAACAGCAGGCCCGCAGCCAACACACACAGGCCGACCGCATACAGGCCGCGGCTGATTTGCCACAGGTGATAATGATGGCGGTGCTCATCCTGCGCAAACTGCTCCGCCGGGGCGGCGGTGGCGACCGCGTGCACGAACAAGGCGTCGCAGGGCGCGTCCGGCGGATAGCTCTTCAGACCGGCCGCGCGGCACTGGCTGTCTGCGTTGACGACGTGGAAGCGCAGCAGCTCGCTGCTGCGGCAGGCCTCGGTGAGCGCGGCATGATACTTCCCCGGCGCCAGCACCATCACGTCGATCGGCGTGGCGGCCGTCGGCAGCAGGCGCATGGTCACCAGGTATTGCTGCAGGCGTGCCGATTCGCCGGCGCAGGCTGCAGCCACGCCCGCCGTGTCCTCCAGATTGAGCCGGCCGACACGGGAAAAGCGAATCTTGCCATCCTCCACGTAGCTTTGGCGCAGGCCCGTTTGCTGCACGCTCACCAGCAGGCAGCGCGGCAATTTGAGTCCTGCGCCTTTGATCAGGGCCGGCGCGAGCAGTGCGGTGGAGTAGACCCCGGCGAGGCGGCATTCGCTTTGCTCCAGCGCGCCGAGCCAGGGCTGGAACTGCTGCGTGTTGGAGAACGAGGCGTACAGAATTTTCTCGTTGCGCCGCTCACCTACTTCGTAGCCGAGCGACATGCTGAGGGTGAGGCTGGTGTCGCGGTAGCGTTGCCCGAGCTTTCGCGCGAGCACTTGCCGCCGGTCACTGCGGCCGAGGTAGGGGATGGTGTCCTGGTGGTAGTCCTCTTCCACCACGTCGACCACCAGGTAATAGAGCTTGCGCGAGCCGGCGACATAGGCAGAGAAGGCGGCAACCCCTGCGTCGTTGCACTCGAACGCGGCGTCGACGGCCAGGGCGCCGCGCGACAGCCTATGCGCCGTCAGGCTGTTGGCGGTGAGGTAGAGCAGTCCCTTGTTCGGCATGACGCTCCTAAAACTTGATCTTGGTGATGGAGTCGTAGATCGGACCCAGCACCGACAGCATCACCCAACCGAGGAGCGCGCCGAGGATGACGGTCATGGCGGGCTCGATCATCACCTCCACCTTGCCGATGGCATCCTTTACGTCACGGTTGTAGAAGTAGGACACGTTGAGCAGTGCGTCGTCGAGCTTGCCGGAGGATTCGCCCACGCGCAGCATGCGTATCACCAGAGGCGGAAACAAGCCCACGTCCTGGAACGCGGTGGAAACGTTCTTGCCCTCGGCGATCTGCTGCCCGGCGCGCGCGAGGCCTTCCTTGATCACCAGATTGCCGGCGATATCCTCGGAGGTCTTGATGCAGTCGATAATGGTAATGCCGGCGGCATACATCATGGCGAAGACACTGGCGAAACGCGACAGGATGATTTTGCGCTGGATCGGCCCGAGCAGCGGCGCTCGCAGCTTGAAGTCGTCGAAGCGATAGCGCAACTCGGGGCTGCGCGCGAGGGCGAGCCTCGCGCCGGCGAAGGCGATCACTGGCGCGATGAGGATCGCCCACCAGTAGTTGATGAAAAAACCCGAGACCTGGACCAGGATGCGCGTCTGCAGCGGAATTGCCTGGCCGGTGCCTTTGATGAAGCCGATCATCTGCGGTACCAGATAGATCATCAGGAACATGGTGACGATCAGCACTACGCTGCCGACAAAGGCCGGGTACATCATCAGCTTCTTCGTCTGCGTGATAAGTTCGTCCTCCCATTTCAGATCTTCCGCGAGGCTCGTCAGCACCTCGGACATGCGTCCGGTCTCCTCGCCCGCGCGGATCAGGCTGGCGAACACCGCGGGGAACACGTCCGCATAGTCCGCCATGGCGGCCGACAGGCCCTGCCCGCCCTGGATACTCTCGATCAGCCCGGAAATGACTTCGCGAAAGCGCTGGTTGTCGACGCTATCGCGCAGGTCGGCCAGCGATTCGAGTATCGGCACGCCGGCGGCGATGAGCTGTTCCAGATGGAAGCAGAAGTTGATCAGCTCGGGACGTCCGATCGCGCCCCTGAACATGCTCGCGCGCCGCTTCGCCGGCCCGCCGACGATGAGGTCCAGCCCCATGCGCTGCAGCCGCAACTCCAGGTCGATCAGATTGATCGCTTCGATCTGGCCCATGAGCGACCTGCCGCGGGCGTCGATTGCCTTGTAGGAGTACAGCGCCATGCGTATCGAGGAGTGCCGGCTGGCGCGCTACATGCGGTCGGTGAGATCCACCACCCGCATGAGTTCGTCCAGTGTGGTCGCGCCATCGAGGACGCGACGCGCGCCATCGTCGGCGAGGGTGCGGAAACCCTTGGCTACGGCGGCGAGCTGCAGTTCGCGCGCGGTCGCGCGCCGCGCGATCAGTTCGTCGATATCGACGTCCAGCTTGAGTATCTCCATGATTGCCAGCCGCCCGCGGTAGCCCTGGTAATCGCAGTGGTCGCAGCCTATCGCGCGATAAACGGTGGGCGGCCGATCGACCTTGATCCCGAGCAGGCGGCATTCAGCCGTAGTCGCCGTGTAGGGCTGGCGGCAGTGTTTGCACAGGCGCCGGATCAGCCGCTGGGCGACGATGCCTATCATATTGCCGGCCATCACCTCGGGGGTGATGCCGGTATCGAGCAGGCGCGGAAAGGCGCCCACCGCGGAATTGGTGTGCAGCGTGGAATAGACCTGGTGGCCGGTCATGGCGGCGCGAAACGCCATTTCCGCGGTTTCCTCGTCGCGGATCTCGCCCACCAGGATCACGTCCGGGTCCTGGCGCATGAGCGAGCGGATGCCGTTGGCGAAGTCCATTTTCGCGGCCTCGTTCACCGAGGTCTGGCGGATCAGCGTCATCGGGTACTCGACCGGGTCCTCCAGGGTCATGATATTGACCGTGTCGGAATTGATGTGATTGAGGATGGAGTACAAGGTGGTGGTCTTGCCGCTGCCGGTCGGGCCGGTCACCAGGATGATGCCTTCGGGACGCGAGATCATGCGTTTCAACAGGTGGAGCTGACTCGATTCCAGGCCCAGCCCGTCCAGGGGCACGATGCCCTTTTGCCGGTCGAGAATGCGCAGCACTACGTTCTCGCCATGGCTGGTCGCCTGCGAAGCGACGCGGAAATCCACCTGTCTGCCGGTGAGCGAGAGGGAAATGCGTCCGTCTTGGGGCGCGCGCGTTTCCGCGATGTTCATCTTCGCCAGCACCTTGATGCGCACCGCCATTGCCGCCCAGTAGGTTTTGTGCAGCGAGCGGATCTGGCGCAGCACGCCGTCGATGCGGTAGCGGATACGCAGGAAATTCTGCTCCGGCTCGAAGTGGATGTCGGACGCATTTTTTCCGACCGCGTCGGCGAGCAGGGCCGCAATCAGCCGCACCACCGGCTGGCTATACTGTTCGCCCGCGCCGGACAGGCTCTGGTAGTCGACCTCGCCGGTCTCGATCTCGTGCAGAATGCCATCGATGGACAGCTCGTGGCCGTAGTACTGCTCTATCGCGCGCGAGATCTCGGTATCGCCGGCCAGGCGCGGCTCCAGCTCCAGCTCTGCGCCCAGGCGCGCGCGCAGTTGGTCCAGGGCGACGATGTTGTTGGTGTCCGACAACGCCACGATGAGCGTGCCGTGCTCGCGGTCCAGCGCTATCGGGAAGATGTGATGGCGCAGCGCGAAATCGCGCGGCACCAGCTTCATCGCGTGCGAGTCGATGATGATCTGCGACAGGTCGACGCTTTGCAGCCCGAGCTTCTCCGACAGCGCGTCGCGCAGCGTGGCTTCGGAAACGAAGCCCAGGTTGACCAGAAGCTTCCCCACCGGGAGCTTGGACTTCGACTGCTCCAGCAGCGCGATGCGCAACTGGTCCTCGGTCAGGATGCCCTGCGCGATCAGAATCTGGCCGATATGGCGCTTGGCCGCAGGGGCCGGAGAGGCGGGGGAATTCATGGTCAGCGCGCCAACTGCGACACCCTTTTGTTTACCTGGGCGCGGTCGAACGTAACCGGGTGGCCTTCTGCCAGCGTCAGCGCCAGCCTGTAGTACTCCAGCGCTGGCTTGGTCTGGTGCATCTTGTCCAGGCTGACGGCGAGATTGTAGGCAAAATCCGCATGTTCGGGGTCGCCGCTGTAGGCGCGGAAATAGGCCTGCTGGGCTTCGGCCCAGCGGCCCTGCGCCGCATACTGATTGCCCAGGGTGAAATTGAGGAAGCTCGCCTCGGGCTGCGCCGCGATCATGTTTTTCAGGCGCGATTGCGCAGACAGCGGATCAATCTGCCCTTTCAAGCCGATCAGCCCGGCATGGGCATAGGCGTCGCGCGGGTCGAGTTCAAGCAGGCGCATGTAAATGCTCTCGGCGGCGGCGTAGTGCCTCGCCTGCATCTCTACCGCCGCGAGGCCGAGCAGCGCATCGCGGCTGTCGGGGTTGTCGCGCAGTACCTGCCGGTATGCGTCGCGCGAGCGCGCCAGGTCGCCGGCGTTGAACGCCTGGTAGGCGCCCTCCAGCACCGGGTCGGACTGCACCCGGGCCGGTGTGATCGAGATTTCGCCCTCGCGCCGGGCCGCATGCGGCGGCGCTGCGGCAGCGGTGGTCGTCGGCGCAGTCTGGCGCGCACGGGACTTGCTGCGCGTGCCGGACGCAACCGCGGCCGGTGCAACCGCCCGCGCTGCAGCGGCCGGCGCTCTGTCCGGGGCGGTCGCGACGCGTGTCGGCAGCTCTGGCCGGATGCCCACCGCGGGCGTCAACGCAGTCGCAGCAGGAGCGGCCGGCTCCGCCGCCGGTGCCGCAGCCATCGGCGAGGCGGGTTGTGTCGAGGCGGGGGCAGCCCTGACCATGGCTTTCGGCTGCAGCTCGTACCAGAAGTAGCCGGCCGTGGCCAGCGCGAACAGGCCCAGCGCGCCCACGGTGATGTAAAACGGTTTGCGCGGGTTGGCCTCCAGTTCCTTGGCCTCGAACAACTGTTGCGCCTGTTTGCGTTCCGCGGTCTCACTCGGCGCAGTAAAGCCGGTTTCAAAAGGCGCCGCGCGCGGCGGGGGCGCGGGCGCGGGCGGCGCGGCGGGCGCTGCTTGCGCTGGTTCCTCCAGCGCGAGTTCGAGCACCGGTTTTTCCGCGCGACTGGTCGCCGGCGCGGGCGCGGCCGGACCGAGATCCTGGCTTTGAATCTGCATCGGCTGAGAGATGTCGGGCAGCTTGTCGCGCGTGAACGGCGGCTTGTCCGTGGCCAGCGGCGATTCTTTCGCCGCCTGTTTCGCCAGTTCGGCCTTTTTCAGCGCTTCGAGCAGCAGGCTCATCGCGGCGCGCCCTGGGGATCGCCGAGGAGCGGCGGTTTGGCCGGATTGGGCGCCGCCATGAATTTATCGTCCGGCAAGAAAGCACGATAGCCGCGGTAGTCGCCGTCGATGCTGGCATCGCGGATGATGATCGGACGCATGAACACCACCAGCTCGGTCTTGGTGTTGGTAAGGTTCTTGTTTTCGAAGAACCGTCCGTAGCCAGCAAGGCGGCTCAGGCCCGGCACGCTGTCCTCGAGGTCGTTGACCCGGTCCTGGATCAGCCCGCCCATCACCGCGATCTGGCCGCTGTTCACTTTGATCAGCGACTCCATTTCGCGCGTCTGGATCACCGGTATATTGCTGGTCACCAACAGGGACGGGTTGGGATCGGGAACGTTGCCGACGATGCGCGATATGCTGGGACGCACGTTGAGCAGCACGCTGTCCGTGTCGCTGATCTGCGGCGTCACGTTCATGATCAAACCGACGGCCACGACATTGGGCGTGGTGGTGAACGTGGTGACCGGCGCCACGCCCGCCGAGCCCGCGGTGGTGGTGGACTGAATCGTGAAATAGACCTGGTTGTCCACCACCTTCAGGATCGCGGTCTGGTTGTTGAGTACCGTCAGCCGCGGGCTGGAGAGCACGCGCACATTGCCGAAGGATTCGAGCAGCTTCACCGAGGCGAGCAGATTGCTGTAATTGGGCGCCGCTGCGCCGATCACGAAAATGCTGCCGGTCGGCGACGCCGTGGTGGTGCCGCTGGCGGATTGATTGAAAGTGAATCCGGTTGAACCCAGGCGCCCTGCCGACCAGTCTATGCCCTGCTGATACTGGTTATTGAGCTGCACTTCGGCGATGGTGGCTTCTATCAGCACCTGGCGTTTGGCGTTGATCAGCACCTGGTCGAGGAATTCCTGGATCTTCTCGTGCTGGCGCGAGGTGGCGCGGATGCTAAGCACGCCGGATTCGGGGTTGGAGATGACCGAGGCCGCCTCGCGGAAACTTGCTGCTTGTCGTGCGGGCGCTGTGGCTGCGGCGCCCGGCTGCGCTGCCGCAGCCGCAGGCTGCGCGCCCGCCTGTCCCGGCGCGGGCAGGATCTTGTCGGTCTCGTGCAGTATGTCCTGCACGTTCTTCACCAACGTATCCCAGAAATGATTGGTCGACTTATTCGTTATCGAGGTAGTCGACTGATTGCCGCTGGCAGCACCGCCGCCCCCACCCCCGGCTGCGCCCGGCGTCGCCACCTGGGTCGAGGTGCCGACCTTGCTGTCGGTGTCGCGCTGCATGTTGACATAATCGATCTTGTAGATGCGCAGATAGGGTGTGTCGGGCATCACCGCCAGGTTCGGGCCGTCGAGCTCGTAGCGCATGTCTACCTGCTTGGCGATGCGCGCGAGCAGTTGCTGCAGGGTCTGGTCGATGGCGTTGAGCGTAACGCTGCCGACGATGCCGGAATGAATGTCGACGTTCAGCTTGGCGTCGCGCGCGAGCGCGAACAGCAGCTCCTGTACCTTGACGTTATTGACTACCACGCTGTAGGTTTCGGGCCGCGCAGCGGGTTTGGGCTTGGGCAATATGGGCGTGATCCGCACCGGCTCGGGGATGTCGCCTGCAGGTGCCGGCGCCGCGGCTTGCACATGTCCGGGCGAGGGCTTCATCGGCTGAATGCCGCAACCGGCGATGAGCAGGCATGTCCCAAGCATCAGCCCGGCGCTAAGATTCATGTCTCTCGCCATTGATATGTATATGGTTTCCCGATTGGATTATATAGCACAACAGTGTCGAGGCAACGCACCGCCTGAACCGTTTGCCGCGCCGTGTCCGGGCAGTGCGCTGCGCGCGTTTTCGACGGTAAAGAACTTACCGGCGGTTCTGGCTGCGCATGCGCTCCACGCTGCGCAGATAAGGGCCCGACCGCCTGTAGACCGGGGGCAGATTGCCGATGCCCTGATCGGCTTCGGCGGGCGTGGCGTAGAGCCCGTAGGCGAGGCGATAGTGCTGCCGCTCATCGATCTTGACGCCGTAGATGTGGAATTCCGACAGATCGAGATCGCTTGCCGCGGCGCCCGCGAGCAGTTCCTCCACGGCGCGCAGCTCGTGCACGCCGGCGGTGAACAGTTGAATCGAATAATGATCGCCGGGCGCGCTCTTCAGCCATTCCTGTGTGGCGTCAAAACGCGCTCGCGTAAATGTTCCGCCGGGCGGTGGTGGCGGTGCGTGATGTTGCGAGCCTGACGCGGCGCTGACTGCGACCGGCATCGCGGCTTGTACTCCGCGCGCTGCGCCCGCAGGCGTGCTGCCGGCATCAACTGGCACCGCTGCAGCGCCCGCTGGCGCGGCCGCGGAAACTGCCGGCGTAAGCGCTGCCGGTTGCGCCCGGGGCGCGCTGAGCGCCGCCGGTTGCGCGGCGGCTAGTGGCGCCGCCGGGGACAGCAGGTAATGCAGGCCCAGCCCCAGCGCCAGACCCGCCGCCACGCCGCCTGCTGCCACAGCTATCCTGGCTTCGCTCGCGGCCGGGCGATGGAACTCGGAGTCGCGGATGGCGCGATCGACGTGCCTGGCGGTGATGCCGTGCTGGTTGTCGGCGAAGGCGGCAAGCAAGGACTTGTCGGCGAGTAGGTTGACGCGTCGGGTCAGGCCCTCCGAGGCCTTGACGATCCGGCGCACCGCTTCAGGAGTGAACACCTTCGGTCCGCGATAGCCGGCGGCGCGCATGCGGAAGTCCAGATACGCCTCGATGTCGGGGCGCGCGAGCGGCTGCAGGCGGAAACTGTGCGTTATGCGTTCCTTCAGTTGGCGCATGTGCGGCAGGTCCAGATGCTGGTCCAGTTCGGGCTGGCCGAACAGCACGATCTGCAGCAGTTTTGCGTGGCTGGTTTCGAGGTTGGACAGCAGCCGGATCTGCTCCAGCGTTTCCTGCGGCATGGCATGGGCTTCGTCGATCAGCACCACCACGCGCCGGTCCTGGCTGTAGAGCTGGATCAGACGATCCTGCAGCATGCGCAGCAGCAGCGGCTGGCGTTGCTCGCCGCTGACGATTTTCAATTCGTCGGCGATAGCGTAGAGGATTTCCTCGCGCGCGAGCGAGGGGTTGGACAGCAGTATGGTATCGACGTGTCCGGGCACGCGCTCCATCAGCACCCGGCACAACATGGTCTTGCCGCTGCCCACTTCGCCGGACACTTTGACGATGCCCTCGTCGTGAGTGATGGCGTAGAGCAGCGCCTCCAGCGTCGCGCCGCGGTTGGCGCCGGCGAAAAAAAAATCAGTATGCGGGGTGATGCGAAACGGCGGCTCGTCCAAACCGAAGTGGTTGAGGTACATGGCGCCGACTATTTCCTCTCCTGCTGTCCCAGGCGCGAGTACAGCGTAGTGCGGTTGATGCCGAGCATTTTCGCCGCCTGGCTGACGTTGCCGTGGGTAAGGCGCAAGGCCGCTTGGATATAGCCCTGTTCCCAGGCGCGCAGCATGTCGTCGAGATTGAACGCTCGCTCGCGTTGCAGGTGGCGCTGCGCCTGTTCGATCAGCGCCTGCGGATCGCCGGGCGGTCCGGGTTGCGCCGCAGCCTGCGCGTCCTGCGGCGTCGCCGGCTCGAGTTCGGGCTCGAGTTCGAGCGCCGAGAGCTTCTGCCCGGGGTATTTGGTGCTAAGGCGGATGACGATATTCCTTAGCTCGCGCACATTGCCGGGAAAATGGTAGTCGCGCCATAGCTCGGTTGCGCCCTGATCCAGCGTAAACGGCGCGAGCTTGGCCTGTTCGGCGTAAAAGCTGGTGAAGTGCGCGAGCAGCAGCATCTTGTCCTCGGCCATTTCGCGCAGCGGCGGGACGCTGATCGAAAATACCGACAGGCGGTGATACAGGTCGGCGCGGAAGCGCCCGTCCCTTATTTCCTGGCGCAGGTCACGGTTGGTGGCGGCTACCACGCGCGCGTGGGAAACGCGTTGCTGGGTCTCGCCCACGCGCTGAAACTCGCCATTCTCGAGCACGCGCAGGAGCTTGGCCTGCAATTCCAGCGGCAGTTCGCCGATCTCGTCCAGGAACAGCGTGCCTTCCTCGGCGTCCTCGAAATAACCTGACTTGTTGGCGCCGGCGCCGGTGAACGCGCCCTTGGAGTAGCCGAACAAGGTGGGCTCGACCAGGGTGGGGGCGATGGCGGCGCAGTTGAGCGCAAACCAGGGTTTGTCGCGGCGCCAGGACAGGCGATGCAACAGGCTTGCGACCACCTCCTTGCCGCTGCCCGATTCGCCCTCGATCAGTGCCGGGAAGGGCGAGTCCGCGTACTGGCCGATCTGGTTCTTCAACTTTTCCAGCATCGGGCTCGTTCCAACCAGCTGCCCGCCTTTCGTTTCGGCGTCGCCGGAGATTTCCGCGGCGCGGAACTGCAGCGCGTGCAGCAGGAGCTTCTTCAGACCCTCCGCCTCGCACGGCTTGCCGACGAAATCGGTTGCGCCCAGCGTGCGGGCGTGGCGTGCGTTGGCGGCGTCGTTCTGCCCCGAGAGCACCAGAATCTTCATCTCCGGGGAGTGCGCGACCAGTTCGGAGATGAGCGCAAAGCCCTCGTCCGGCCGGTGCGGCAGCGGCGGTAGCCCCAGGTCCACCAGCGCCAGTTGCGGCGGGGTACGCTGGCGACGCACCAGATTCACCGCGTTCTTGCGCGAGTCGCTTACCATCACATCGAAGTCCTTGCCCAGGGCATAGGCTAGGGTGTCGGTGATCAGCGGATCGTCGTCGACGATCAGCAGATCGGGCTTGTTATCGCTCATTTCAACATGAGGGGATACA
>JBQMQE010000007.1:11970-14782 GCA_052172655.1 Burkholderiales bacterium | reverse complement strand
ATCCCCTCATACTCCCTTATATTGGGGGCCATTTCGGTAATTCTGAAATGGCCTCTTAGTCATGGGCACCGCTTTCGATGCATTTGAGGAAGGATTGTTCCATCGAGTCCATGGCATAGTCCTGCATCAGCGCGCGCGGGCTGCCGCAAAAGCACAAGCGGCCCTGGTGCAGCACCACCATGTGTTCGCAAATCTCCTCGACGTCGGACAGCGCGTGGGAAGTGAAGAACAAGGTGCGGCCCCGTTCGCGCAATTGCCGCAGCAGTTGCTTGACGCGCGCGCGCGCCCGGGGGTCCAGCCCGCTCATCGGTTCATCCAGAATGAGCAGATCGGGCTCGGCCAGCAGGCAGGCTGCCAGCCCCAGCTTCTGCGTCATGCCCTTCGAATACGAGCGCACCGGCTGGTCCAGCGCCGCCGCGTCGAGATCGAGAGCGGCAAACATGGCGCGCACCCTGTCGTCCCCGGCGCTGCGCTGGTCCAGCGTGAGCATATAGCCGATGAAGTCGCGGCCGGTGAGGAAATAAGGAGGCATGAACCGCTCTGGCAGAAAAGCCAGCCGCGCGCGGGCATGGCTGTCAGTATGGCGCGTGCCGAATATCTCGATGCGGCCGCCGTCGATGTGGCAGAAGTCGAGCAGGCACTTGATCAGGGTGGTCTTGCCGGCGCCGTTGATGCCGACCAGGCCGAATGTCACCCCGGCGGCGATGTCGAGGTCGATCCCCTGCAGCACCGTCTGCTGGCCGTAGCTTTTCCTGACTTGGTCGAAACGGATAGCCGACTGTGCCATTGGATGCGATAAGCCATGCAAAGCAATTACTATAGCAGAGGCCCTGGAGTTGCGATGTGGGGGGAACGCCGGCGCGGTTCAAGAGAGCTGACAAAGCGAGGGGACGCGTCCCCACGCGCGCCCCTGGATCAGGCGCCTAACAGCAATTCTGTCAGGCGTTCTAAGCGAACGCGCCGCCGCCGCCGTCTGGTAGAATACTTGCCCCACGCTTTTTGCTGACGCCGCTCCGTGCCGACGATACCCGCAACAGACAATCTGGTCGAAGTCGAAAACGTAAACTTCGCCTACGACCGCCGACAACAAGTCCTCAAGGGCGTCAACCTCAACATCCGCCGCGGCCAGGTGGTGGCGATCATGGGGCTGTCCGGCTGCGGCAAGACCACGCTGCTGCGCCTGATTGGCGGTGCGCTGCGCCCCACCCAAGGCGAGGTGCGCGTCGACGGCCGGTCGGTGGCCGAGCTGAGTCACGACGAACGCTTCGCGCTGCGCCGCAAGATGGGGATGCTGTTCCAGTTCGGCGCCCTGTTTACGGACATGTCGTGCTACGAAAATGTCGCTTTCCAGATGCGCGAGCACACCGATTTGCCGGAAGAGCTGATCGACGATCTGGTGCTGATGAAACTGCAGGCGGTGGGCCTGCGCGGCGCGTACCGGCTCATGCCCGCGGAGCTCTCCGGCGGGATGGCCAGGCGCGTGGCGCTGGCGCGCACCACGGCGCTCGACCCGATGCTGATCATGTACGACGAACCTTTCGCCGGCCTGGATCCCGTTTCGATGGGCGTTATCGGCCAACTGATCCGGCGTCTGAACGACGCACTGGGCGCCACTTCCATCATCGTCACGCACGACGTGGCCGAGGCGCTGGAGATCGTGAACTACGTCTATTTCATGTCCGATGGCGTGATCGTTACCCAGGGAAGTCCGGACGAACTGCGCGCCTCCGACAAGCCGTTCGTGCATCAGTTCGTCTACGGCGAGACGGACGGGCCGATGCCGTTTCATTATCCGGCCGAGGACTACGCGCGCGACCTGAATGCCGGGGAAGGGTAATGAGCGCGGTGACCGATTATCTTGAACGACTGGGCGCACGCGCAATCGGCTGGGTCCACCGGATCGGATTCGCCAGCCGCTTTCTGCTGTTGACGCTGCGCAATTCCGGCATGTGCCTGCGCCGCTTCTCGCTGGTGGCGCGCGAGATCTATTTCGCCGGCGTGCTGTCGCTGATCATCATCCTGGTGTCCGGCCTGTTCGTCGGCATGGTGCTGGGCCTGCAGGGCTACGATACCCTGGAGCGCTACGGCTCGTCCTCGGCGCTGGGCGTGCTGGTGGCGCTGTCGCTGGTGCGCGAGCTCGGGCCGGTGGTGGCGGGCCTGCTGTTTGCCAGCCGCGCCGGCTCGGCCATCACCGCGGAAATCGGGTTGATGAAGGCCACCGAGCAGTTGGCGGCGATGGAGATGATGGCGGTGGATCCGATAGCACGGGTGATTGCGCCTCGCTTCTGGGCCGGCGTCATTTCGATGCCGCTCTTGGCGGCCATGTTTTCCGGGATGGGCGTATTCGGCGGTTACCTGGTCGGCGTGCGGCTGATCGGGGTCGATGAAGGCTCGTTCTGGTCGCAGATGCAGGCCGCGGTCGACTTCCGCGAGGACATACTCAACGGCGTGATCAAGAGCGTGGTGTTCGGCGTCGCGGTGAGCTGGATCGCGGTGTTCGAGGGCTACGACGCCCCGCCGACCGCCGAGGGCGTGTCGGGTGCGACCACGCGCACTGTGGTGAGTTCGTCGCTGTCGATACTCGCGCTGGATTTCATGCTGACTGCATTCATGTTTCGAGGGGCATAAAGATGATGAAGCGTAAGGCACTGGACCTGTGGGTGGGCGTGTTCGTCGCCATGGGCTTGGGCGCGCTCTTGTTCCTGGCGCTGAAAGTGGGAAATCTTGCGTCCTTCTCCGCCGCCCAAACATATCTAGTCAAGGCGAATTTTGATAACATTGGCGGCCTGAAAAAGCGAGCGCCGGTGAAAAG
>JBQMQE010000007.1:0-11960 GCA_052172655.1 Burkholderiales bacterium | reverse complement strand
GCCGGGCGGCGCGTTGGGCCAGCAGGTGGGCGACCGTGCGCGCGCCGGTGAAAAGCGCGGGCGTGGTGGTCGGGCGCGTCGAAGACATCGACTTCGATACCGAAACCTACGAAGCGACGGTCACTTTGTCGATCGACAGCCGCTACGAGTTTCCGAAGGACACCTCGGCGAAAATACTGACCGCGGGCCTGCTCGGCGAGCAGTATATAGGCCTGGTGGCCGGCGGCGACACGGCGAAATTGAAGAGTGGCGACAAACTTAAACTCACCCAGTCCGCGGTGGTGCTGGAAAACCTGATCAGCCAATTCCTGTTCAGCAAGGCGGCAGACGGCAGCAACAGTAAAGAAGGCAAATGAGAACGACCATGATCATACTGCGGCGTTTATCGCTATTGCTACTGTTTGGCGCGTTGGGCGGCTTAGGGGGGTGCGCCACCACCGGCGGCAATCCCGATGACCCGCTCGAGCGCTACAACCGCGCCATGTTCAGTTTTAATGACGGCGTGGACAAGGCCATCATCAAGCCGGTGGCGAGCGGCTACAAGGCGGTGATGCCGGAGTTCGCCCGCACCGGCGTGACCAATTTCTTCGCCAACCTGGGGGATATCTGGATCGGCATCAACAATATTCTGCAAGGCAAGCTCGGCACAGGCGCGAGCGATTTTGGCCGCTTCGCGATCAACACCACTGCGGGCATCCTGGGCTTGTTCGACATCGCCAGCAACGCCGGGCTGGACAAGCACAACGAGGATTTCGGCCAGACTCTGGGCCGCTGGGGCGTGGGCAGCGGCGCCTACGTGGTTTTGCCCTTCCTCGGGCCGAGCAACGTGCGCGACGGCTTCAGCGTGCTCGCGGTGGACTGGCATGGCGACCCGCTCTGGCACGTGGGCAATGTTCCCACGCGCAACGAACTCTACGGCGTGCGCGTCGTCGATACCCGCGCCAACCTGCTCGACGTGAGCCAGTTGCTCGAAGACGCGGCGCTGGACCGCTATTCCTATGTGCGCGGCGCGTATCAGCAGCGGCGCCGCAGCCTGATTTACGACGGCAATCCGCCGCGCGAACCCGATCAGTCGCGCAGTCCGCGCGCCGGCGCCGTCGCCGATTCCGCCGCCGGCGCGCGCACCGGGTTCGAACGCACGAGGCTGCAACCATGATCAGACTTCTTACCGTCCTTTATTTTTCGCTGGTAGCGGCCTCGGCCGGCGCGCAGGATGTCGCTCCCGACGCCCTGATCAAGGGCATTTCCGACGACGTGATTGGCATCATCAAGCAGGACAAGGACATCAAGGCCGGCGACCGCAAGAAGATCAATGAACTGGTCGATGCCAAGGTGCTGCCGCATTTCAACTTTGCCCGCATGACCGCGCTCGCCATGGGGCGCAACTGGCCCAAGGCGAATGCGGCGCAACAAAGCGCGCTGGTCATTGAATTTCGCAACCTGCTGGTGCGCACCTATTCGGGCGCGTTGTCCACCTACAAGAACGAGGTGATCGAGTACAAACCGCTGCGCGCCGCTGCAGGAGACACCGATGTCACCGTCAGAACCCAGGTCAAGCGGCCGGGCAACGAACCGGTCAGCATCGATTACAGCATGGAGAAGACGCCGGGCGGCTGGAAGGTGTATGACGTCGTGGTCGGCGGCGTCAGCCTGGTGACCAACTACCGCGACAGCTTCAACGCCCAGATTCGCGAAGGCGGCGTGGATGGCCTGATCAAGTCGCTCGCCAGCAAGAACCGCTCCCTGGAAACCCAGGCCGGCGCCACATCCAAGTGATTACCCAAGAAGGCGACCGGCTGCTGCTGCAAGGCCCGGTCACGATCGGAACCGTTACCGTGCTTTTGACACAAGCGCGCACGCTGCTCGCGCCGGGGGCGGCGGTGCTCGATTTCAAAGGCGTCACCGAGGTGGACTCGGCGGCAGTGGCGCTCGCCCTGGAGTGCCTGCGCGAGGCGCGCCGGCGCGAACTTCCGCTGTCTCTCGCCAACCTGCCGGAGTCGATGCAGCACCTTGCCGAACTCTACGCCGTATCCGAGTTGTTGCAGGCCCAAGCGGCCTGACTCTCACCCCGCCGCGACGCGGCGCCGCACATGACCCCCGCGATCCAAATCCAGCAGGTGCACAAGCGCTTCGGCGCGGTTCAGGCGCTCTGCGGCATCGACCTGCAGGTCGAGCCGGGCGAGTTTTTCGGCCTGCTCGGCCCCAACGGTGCGGGCAAGACCACGCTGATCAACATTCTTGCCGGCCTGGCGCGCGCCGACAGTGGCAGCGTGCGCGTCCTGGGGCACGACGTGGTCACCCAGTACCGCGACTCGCGCCGGGCGCTGGGCGTGGTGCCGCAGGAACTGGTGTTCGACCCTTTTTTCAGCGTGCGCGAAACCTTGCGCATCCAGTCCGGCTACTTCGGCCTGAAGCGCAACGACGCCTGGATCGACGAGATCATGCACCACCTGGACCTGACCGGCAAAGCCGGCGCCAACATGCGCTCGCTCTCCGGCGGCATGAAGCGGCGCGTGCTGGTGGCGCAGGCGCTGGTGCACAAGCCGCCGGTGATCGTGCTCGACGAACCCACCGCCGGCGTCGACGTGGAACTGCGTCAGGGCCTATGGGAGTTCGTGCGCGGCCTGAACCGCGCCGGCCACACCATCGTGCTGACTACGCATTACCTGGAGGAGGCCGAGGCCTTGTGCGCGCGCATCGCCATGCTGAAACAGGGGCGCGTTGTCGCGCTCGATACCACCAGCAATCTGATGAACCGCAGGGACAGCCTGTATCTGCGGCTGCGCCTCGCCGGCGCGGCGCCGCTGCCGGCGGCGCTCACCGAGCGGGTGCGCGACAGCCGCGACGGGGCGCATACGCTGCGCCTGCGCAGTTACGCCGAGGTCGAAGGCGTGCTCGCCCAGGTGCGCGAGGCCGGTGCGCGGATGGAGGAGCTGGAGCTGCTGCAACCGGATCTGGAAGATGTTTTCGTGCAGATCATGAAAGACGCTGGAAGCTAGAGGAACCGATATGATCCCCCGCGGTTTTCCAAACACCACCTGTTAATCTTTATGTCCGGCTTCGGCACACTGCTGTACAAGGAACTGCTGCGCTTCTGGAAAGTGGCGTTTCAGACCGTCGCTGCACCGGTGCTGACCACGCTTTTGTATCTGCTGATCTTTTCGCACGTGATGCAGGGGCGCGCGCCGGTCTACGGTGAGGTGCCTTACGCCGCCTTTCTGGTGCCGGGCCTGGTGATGATGGCGGTGCTGCAGAATGCTTTTGCCAACAGCTCTTCCAGCCTGATCCAGTCCAAGGTCACGGGCAATATCATTTTTGTGCTGCTGCCGCCGCTGTCCTATTGGGATTTCTTCGCCGCCTATGTGCTCGCTTCGGTGGTGCGCGGCATGGCTGTCGGGATCGGGGTGCTGCTGGTGTCGCTGGCTTTCGTCGGGCTGTCTTTCGCGCACCCGCTGTGGATAATCGCATTCGCCCTCACCGGCAGTGCTATTCTGGGCACGCTGGGGCTGATCGCCGGCATCTGGGCGGAGAAGTTCGACCAGGTGGCGGCGTTCCAGAGCTTCCTCATCATGCCGCTCACGTTTCTGTCCGGGGTGTTCTATTCGATACACTCGCTGCCTGCGTTCTGGCAGGATCTGTCGCGATTCAACCCCTTCTTCTATATGATCGACGGCTTTCGTTACGGCTTTTTCGGTGTATCCGACATCAGTCCCGGTTTGAGCCTGGCCGTTGCACTCGCCAATCTGCTCGTGTTCGCCGCCGTCACACTCGCGTTGCTCAAGCGCGGCTACAAGCTTCGTCACTGAAAGGACAACCATGGTTACTCCGGAGGACGTCAAGACTTACATCGAGCAGGGCCTGCCGTGCGAGCACGTCGAACTCGCCGGCGACGGCCAGCATTTCCAGGCGCTGATCGTCTCCACCGAGTTCCGCGGCAAAAACCGGGTGCAGCGGCATCAGCGCGTGTACCAGGCGCTGGGCGAGCGCATGCGCGAAGAAGTGCATGCGCTGTCGATGCAGACCCTCACCCCGGAAGAGTGGCGTGAACAGTCCGGAGAAGCGGCGTGAGTAGACCGCCTGAAGCAAAGACGCATGGATAAGCTTCTGATCCGCGGCGGCGTGCCGCTCGCAGGCGAGGTGCGCATTTCCGGCGCCAAGAATGCGGCGCTGCCTATCATGTGCGCGGCGCTGCTGTCGGCCGCGCCGCTGCGGCTCACCAATGTGCCGCATCTGCGCGACGTCACCACCCTGCTTGATCTGCTCGGCGGCATGGGCGTCGCGGTGTCGCTGGACGAAAAGCTTGGTTTGGAACTGGACGCCGGCCGCCTGCACACGCCGCTCGCACCCTACGACCTGGTAAAGACCATGCGCGCCTCCATTCTGGTGTTGGGGCCGCTCTTGGCGCGCTGCGGCGAGGCGCGCGTTTCGCTCCCCGGCGGCTGCGCCATCGGCCAGCGGCCGGTAGACCTGCACATCAAGGGCCTGCAGGCCATGGGCGCGGACATCCGCGTCGAGCACGGTTACATCATCGCGCGCGCCCAGCGTTTGAAGGGCGCGCGCATCTTTACTGATCTGGTGACCGTCACCGGCACCGAGAATCTGATGATGGCCGCCTGTCTGGCCGAAGGCACCAGCGTAATCGAGAACGCCGCGCGCGAGCCCGAAGTAGTCGATCTCGCGAACTGCCTCAAGGCGATGGGGGCGAACATCGAGGGCGCCGGCAGCGACACGGTTACCATCGAGGGCGTGAGCGCGCTTGCGGGCGTCGGGCACCGCATCATGCCAGACCGCATCGAGACCGGGACCTTTCTCGCCGCCGCCGCCGCGACCGGTGGCTCGATACGGCTGCGCAACACCAGTGCACGCATGCTCGAAGCGGTGGTGGACAAGCTGCGCGAGGCCGGCGCGAAAATCACCGCGGAGGATGATTCCATAGCCCTTGAGATGGACGCTCCACCCCTGAGCGTCAACCTGCGCACTGCACCGTACCCGGGTTTTCCCACCGACATGCAAGCGCAATTCATGGCGCTGGATTGCATTGCGCGCGGCACCGCGGTGTTGACCGAAACCATCTTCGAGAACCGCTTCATGCACGCGCTCGAATTGCAGCGCCTGGGGGCGGATATCGAGATTTCCGGAAACACGGCGGTGGTCAAGGGCGTGCCGCAGCTTGACGGCGCCACGGTGATGGCGACCGATCTGCGGGCGTCTGCCAGCCTGGTGATCGCGGGACTGGTCGCCAGGGGCGAGACCGTGGTCGAGCGCATCTACCACCTTGACCGTGGCTACGAGTGCATCGAGGAGAAACTGTCCCAGCTCGGCGCGCGCATCAAGCGCGTTCGCTAGCACACACTTTCACCGCAAACTACGCGGTAGAATCGCATTCTCGATCAGGTCCCACTGTGTCCCAAATCACCATAGCCCTGTCCAAGGGTCGAATTTTCGAGGAAACCCTGCCGCTGCTGCAGGCGGCCGGCGTGGTGCCGCGCGACGATCCGGAGACTTCGCGCAAGCTGATCATCGCCACCAGCCGGCCCGAGGTGCGCCTGATCATCGTGCGCGCCTCCGACACCCCGACCTATGTGCAGTACGGCGCCGCCGACATCGGCATCGCCGGCAAGGACGTGCTGCTCGAACACGGCGGCGACGGGCTGTACCAGCCGCTGGACCTCGGCATCGCCGCCTGCCGCCTGATGGTGGCGGTGCCGCAGGCGTTCGACTACGCGCGCGCGGTGAAGCAGGGCGCACGGCTGCGCGTCGCCACCAAATACGTGCAGACGGCGCGCGAGCATTTCGCCGCCAAGGGCGTGCACGTGGACCTGATCAAGCTCTACGGCTCGATGGAACTCGCCCCCCTGGTGGGGCTGGCCGACGCCATTGTCGACCTGGTGTCCAGCGGCAATACGCTGAAAGCCAACAATCTGCGCGCGGTGGAGGAGATCGTGCCGATCTCCGCGCGGCTGATCATCAATGTGGCGGCGCTGAAGCTCAAGCGCGCGGCGATCCAGCCGCTCATCGACGCGTTCGCCGCGGCTGCAAAGAAATATCGCAATGGTTGAGATCGCACGCCTGTCCAGCCGCGACGCGGATTTCAACGCGCGGCTCGCGCGCCTGACCGCGTTCGACGCCGCCCAGGACGAAACGGTCGATGCGACCGTGGCCGAAATCCTGGCCGCGGTGAAAAGCCGCGGCGATGCGGCGGTGCTCGAATACACGGCGCGCTTCGACGCAGTGAGTGCCAAGTCACTGGCCGAGCTCGAGCTGCCGCGCGAGATGCTCACGCGCGCGCGCGCTGCGCTGCCGCGCGCGCAGCGCGACGCGCTGGAGCAGGCGGCCGTGCGCGTGCGCGGCTACCACGAAAAGCAACTGGCGCAATCCTGGCAGTACACCGAGGCCGACGGCACGGTGCTGGGCCAGAAGGTGACGCCGATCGACCGCGTCGGCCTGTACGTGCCGGGGGGCAAAGCGGCCTATCCGTCCTCGGTATTGATGAATGCGCTGCCGGCGAAAGTGGCCGGCGTGGCCGAGCTGGTCATGGTGGTGCCGACGCCGCGCGGTGAAAGAAACGAGCTGGTGATGGCGGCTGCGGCCATCGCCGGCGTAGATCGGGTGTTCACCATCGGCGGCGCGCAGGCAGTCGGCGCGCTCGCCTATGGCACCGAGACCATAGCCCAGGTGGACAAAATCGTCGGCCCGGGCAACGCCTACGTCGCCGCGGCCAAGCGGCGCGTGTTCGGCGTGGTCGGCATCGACATGGTGGCCGGCCCGTCGGAGATCCTGGTGATCTGCGACGGCACGGTGGCGGCCGACTGGATCGCGATGGACCTGTTCTCCCAGGCTGAGCACGACGAAGTGGCGCAGGCCATATTGATCTGCCCGGATGCCGCCTACATCGAGGCGGTGGCGGCGAGCATAGCCCGGCTGCTGCCGCAACTGCCGCGGCGCGAGGTGATCGCCGCGTCCTTGAAGGACAGGGGCGCGCTGATCGAGGCGCGCAGCCTGGAAGAGGCCTGCGCCATCGCCAACCGCATCGCGCCCGAGCACCTGGAGCTGGCCGTGGCCGAGCCGGAGAAGCTGGTCGAGCAGATACGCCATGCCGGCGCGATATTCATGGGCGGCTACAGTTCCGAGGCGATCGGCGATTACTGCGCCGGGCCCAACCACGTGCTGCCGACCTCGCGCAGCGCGCGCTTTTCCTCCGCGCTCGGGGTGTACGACTTCCAGAAACGCTCCAGCCTGATTCAGGTGTCGCGCGAGGGCGCGCAGACTCTGGGGCGCGTCGCCGCCGCCTTGGCCGAGGGCGAGGGTTTGCAGGCGCATGCGCGTTCCGCGCGATATCGCCTGCGCCCGTCGTAAGGTCTGCTCATGAGCCGTTATTGGAGCGCGGTTGTAGACGGATTGACGCCCTATGTGCCGGGCGAACAGCCCAAGCTGCCCAACCTGATCAAGCTCAACACCAACGAGAACCCCTACGGACCCAGCCCGCGGGCGCTGGCAGCGTTGCGCGCCGAAGCGGCGGATACGCTGCGGCTCTATCCCGACCCCAACTGCGACATCCTCAAGCAAGCCATCGCAGGCTTTCATAAGCTGAAGCCGGCGCAGGTGTTCGTCGGCAACGGTTCCGACGAAGTGTTGGCGCACACCTTCCTCGCCCTGCTCAAGCATGATGAACCGGTGCTGTTTCCGGATATCACCTACAGCTTCTATCCGGTGTACTGCGGCCTGTATGGCATCGCGTACCAAGCGGTGCCGCTGACCGAGTCGTTCGAGATTCGCGTCGACGATTATTTGAGGCCGAATGGCGGCATCATTTTTCCCAATCCGAATGCGCCCACCGGCCGGCCGCTGGCGCTGGCCGAGATCGAGCGCCTGTTGCGCGCGAATGCCGGGTCGGTGGTGGTGGTCGACGAGGCCTACGTGGACTTCGGCGCCGAGTCGGCCGTCGGGCTGATCGGGCGCTACCCGCAACTGCTGATCGTGCGCACGCTGTCCAAGTCCCATTCGCTCGCCGGGCTGCGCGTGGGCTATGCGCTCGGCGACGCCGGTCTGATCGAGGCGCTGCATCGCGTAAAGGACAGCTTCAACTCCTATCCGCTGAGCCGCTTCGCCATAGCCGGGGCCGCCGCCGCGATGAAGGATCGCGCTCACTTCGAGCAGACTTGCGCCAAGGTGGTCGCCACCCGGACCCGGCTGGTCAGCGAGCTTGCGTCGCTAGGCTGCGAGGTGCTGCCTTCGGCCGCCAATTTCGTGTTCGCGCGGCATCGCTTGCACGGCGGCGCCGAACTCGCCGCCAGATTGCGCGAACGCAGGATTATCGTGCGGCATTTCGGCAAGCCGCAGCGCATCGAGTCGTTTTTGCGCATCAGCGTCGGAACGAATGCGCAATGCGAGGCCTTGATCGCAGCCCTGAAGGCGATTCTGGCATAAAATCGGCGCTTATCGTCCTGAGCCGCCTTGCGCCCCGGTCGCGCCGGGTTAGAATGCGACGAACTGCGGCGATATCTTCAGCCAATAATTTTTGAGCTATGCGTACTGCCTCGGTCACCCGCAACACCAACGAGACCCAGATCAGCGTCAGCCTGAACCTGGATGGCGCAGGCGTGGCCAAACTCGCCACCGGCCTGCCTTTTCTCGACCACATGCTGGACCAGGTTGCGCGCCACGGCATGATCGACCTGGAGATCGCGGCCAAGGGGGACCTGCACATCGATGCCCACCACACAGTCGAGGATATCGGCATCAGCCTGGGGCAGGCGGTGGCCGCCGCGGTCGGCGACAAGCGCGGCCTGCGCCGCTACGGCCACGCCTACGTGCCGCTGGACGAGGCGCTGTCGCGGGTAGTGATCGACTTTTCCGGGCGACCCGGGCTCGTGTATCAGCTCAAATTCAGCCGCGCCTGGATCGGCGAGTTCGACGTCGACCTGGTGCGCGAATTCTTCCAGGGCTTCGTCAACCACGCCCAGGTGACGCTGCACATCGACAATCTGCGCGGCGACAACGCGCATCACCAGTGCGAGACCGTGTTCAAGGCCTTCGGCCGGGCGCTGCGCATGGCGGCCGAGGCCGATGCGCGCGCGGCGGGTACGATTCCTTCGACCAAGGGCAGCTTGTGATTTCACAGGGTTGACGGGGTCGCCGGATCAAATTCTGCAAACCCGGATTGCTGCCTGCCGCATGGATTTCTTTTTCTCTAATTCTGTTCATTTGTACGCGCAATGACCTCGATCGCAGTAATCGACTACGGCATGGGCAACCTGCGCTCGGTATCCAAGGCGCTGGAGCACGTCGCGCCGGATGCAGAGGTGCGGGTTACCTCGGACCCCGAGATCGTGCGGCAGGCCGAGCGCGTGGTGTTCCCGGGCCAGGGCGCGATGCCCGACTGCATGCGCGAAATGGATGCCAGGGGCCTGCGTGCGGCGGTGCTCGAGGCGGCGCGCACGAAGCCGTTTCTGGGCATCTGCATCGGTTTGCAGATGCTGTTCGAGCGCAGCGAAGAAGGCGACACGCCCGGGCTGGGCGTTTTTCCCGGGCGGGTCAAGCGTTTTCCGCAGCAGCGGATGAAAGACGCGCAGGGCGCCAAGCTGAAGGTACCGCACATGGGCTGGAACGAGGTGATGCAGGCCGAGCCGCACGCGCTGTGGCAGGGTATCGCCGACGCCAACCGTTATTATTTCGTGCACAGCTATTACGTCGAGGCGGGCAAACCGGAACTGGTGGCCGGATACAGCATCTACGGTTTTCCCTTTACCTGCGCCGTGGCGCAGGATAATATTTTCGCTGTGCAATTTCATCCCGAGAAAAGCCAGACCGCCGGCCTTGCGTTGCTCGCCAATTTTGCAACCTGGAAGCCCTAGGGTCCAGGCAACCGTTCACTCCCTTTCTCAACAGCCATAACGACACATGCTTATCATCCCCGCGATCGATATCAAGGAGGGGCGCGCCGTGCGCCTCGAACAGGGCGATATGGACAAGGAGACGGTGTTCTCCGACGATCCGGCGGCGGTGGCCGCGCACTGGCTTGCGCAGGGTGCGCGCCGGCTGCACCTGGTCGACCTGAACGGCGCGGTCGCGGGCAAGCCCAAAAACGAGGGCGTGATCAAGGACATCGTCAGCGCGATCGATGGCAGGATTCCGATACAACTGGGCGGCGGCATCCGCGACCTGGACACCATCGAGCGCTACCTCGACGACGGCATCAGCTATATCATCATCGGCACGGCGGCAGTGAAGAACCCCGGCTTCCTGCAGGACGCCTGCACCGCCTTCTCCGGCCACGTCATCGTCGGCCTGGACGCCAGGGACGGCAAGGTCGCGGTCGAGGGTTGGTCGAAAATGACGGGCCACGACGTGATCGACCTGGCGCGCAAGTTTCAGGACTATGGCGTCGAAGCCGTGATCTATACCGACATCGGTCGCGACGGCATGTTGAACGGAGTCAACATCGAGGCCACGATCAGGCTGGCACGCGAACTGGTGGTGCCGGTGATCGCCAGCGGCGGGCTGACCAACCTGAACGACGTCAAGGCCTTGTGCAAGATCGAAGGCGAAGGCATTACCGGGGTCATTACCGGGCGCGCCATCTACCAAGGTACGGTGGACTTCAAGAAGGCGCAGGCGATGGCGGACAAATTGGGGCTAGGAAAAGGGGAGAAAGGAGCAACTTGAGCGCAAGGTTGGATTTCTTCACCCGCGTTCCGCCTCCCAGCCCATGGGCCTAGCAAAGCGTGTCATTCCATGTCTCGACGTCACTCACGGCCGCGTGGTGAAGGGGGTTAATTTTGTCGGCTTGCGCGATGCCGGCGACCCGGTGGAAATCGCGCACCGCTACGACGACCAGGGTGCCGACGAGCTCACTTTCCTCGATATCACCGCGAGTTCGGATGAGCGCGACATGATCCTGCACATCATCGAGGCGGTGGCGGCGCAGGTGTTTATCCCGCTCACCGTGGGCGGCGGCGTGCGCCGTGTCGAGGACGTGCGCCGGCTCCTGAACGCCGGCGCGGACAAGGTCTCGATCAACACCTCCGCCGTACAGAATCCGCAACTGGTGGCGGATGCCTCCGGCCGCTATGGCGCCCAGTGCATCGTCGTGGCCATCGACGCGAAACGCGTCGATCCACAGGGGAACGCCAAACGCGTCGATCCACGAGCGGATGCGAAACGCGTCGATCCGGGAGCGGGCTCCGGCGACGCGGGGGCCGAACCGCACTGGGAGGTCTTCACCCACGGAGGGCGCAAGCCTACCGGCTTGGATGCGGTGGAATGGGCGCGTAAAATGCAGAGTCTGGGTGCGGGAGAAATCCTGCTCACCAGCATGGATCGCGACGGCACCAAGTCCGGCTTCGACTTGGAGTTGACGCGCGCGGTGGCAGATGCAGTGGATGTGCCAGTGATCGCCAGCGGCGGCGTCGGCAACCTCGAGCATCTGGTCGCGGGAATACTCGAGGGCAGGGCCGATGCGGTGCTCGCCGCAAGCATCTTCCACTACGGCGAGTACAGCGTGCGCCAGGCGAAGGAACTGATGGCATCCCGGGGCATTGAGGTCAGGCTTTGACGCGCGGGGTCGCCCCGATTACGGCTTAACGAGTAGGCAGACATGGACTGGCTCGACAAAGTCAAATGGGACGCCAACGGCCTGGTGCCGGCGATCGCGCAGGAAGCGGCGAGCGGCAAGGTGCTGATGGTCGCGTGGATGAACCGCGCGGCTCTGGAGCAGACGGTTGCCTGCGGTGAAGCCGTATATTGGTCGCGCTCGCGCCGGAAACTGTGGCACAAGGGGGAGGAATCCGGTCATGTGCAGAAGCTGCGCGAGTTGCGCCTGGACTGCGATGAGGATGTCATCTTGCTCAGCGTCGAGCAGGTCGGCGGCATCGCCTGCCATACCGGACGACACAACTGTTTTTTCCAGAAATATGCGGACGGAAAATGGGTCGTGGCCGACCCGGTGATCAAGGATCCAC
>JBQMQE010000006.1:44326-51047 GCA_052172655.1 Burkholderiales bacterium | reverse complement strand
ATGCGCAGCACCGCGGGCGTAGGCTCGCGCGCGGCCTGAGTCGGACGAAACAGCACGGCGAGACAGCGGCCGCCCTCGGCCGCGAGCTGCAGGCGCCGCAATTGGGTGTAGCGGATCTCGCGCGGCCAGGCGAGCACGCCGCCGCATGCGGCCGAACCGAGCGCCTGTTCCGCCGCCCATAGCGTGTCGCCGTCCCTGGCGGTTTTGACGATGACTATGCGCGCGAGGGCGATGCCGGCGGCGGCGAGCGCCGGCGCATAGGGCAGGTGGGGCGGGGCGATCCAGGCGATGAATTTTCCTTGCGCGGCAAGCCGCGCCAGCGCCGGGCCGAGAAGGCGCAGCTCGCCTATGCCTTCGTGCTGCGGCAGGATTTCGGTGAGCGCACCGCAGGGCCAGCCGCCGCCCGGCAGTTCGGCATCGAGTGCCGCAAAGCCGGTGGCAATGCCGGGGCAGGCGCTGCGCGCGAGTTCACTGCCGCGCCAGATGCCGGGATGCTGATCGAGTGCGGCGGCGAGGCCGGGCATGACATCTCCAAAAACTGTATATTTATACAGTATCCGGAAATTTGGCCGGTTTGTCTAGCTGGAATTTTCTAATTCAAAACCACCACCGGGCAGGGCAGCTCGGACAATTGTGCCGGGGTGAGATCCTCGACGCGTCCGGGCCACAGCAGCACACCGAGGTTGCGGCTGCGCGCCGCCTGCAGAATGCTCCCGCGCTCGCTTCCGGGCAGGTACAGGTAACTTACGCTCGCGCGGCCGGCCAGATGCTGCGCAGCCCGCTGCCGCAGATCCTTGAATGTTTCGGCTCCGGTTGCTGTGATGAATATGATCAGCTCGCTGCCCGTGACCTCGGCCAGGGTGCTGCCTATGGACAGGGCGCGCAGCGCCGTGGCGGAGCCGTCGAAGACCACGGCTACGGGGCGCGCAGCCAGCGCGGGGAAGCGCTGCGCAGGATCGGCGCGGCGGTGTGCGCCCGGCCATGAATATTCCGAGCGGCCCAGCACCAGCAGGTCGGAGGCGCCGGCACGTGCCAGCACGCTGCGCGGTACCTCGCCGCGCACGATTTCGAGCGTCCAGGCGATAGCCAAGCGTTCGGCCGTCGCCGCGAGCAGGCGCCGCAATTGCTCTGCCTGTGCCCGCAGCGCGTGTTCGACCGAGGCAGGGGCCAGGGGGCGGGAGCGCGCCGAAGCGTAACCGAATTCGCGCGCAAACGGCAATCCGGCAAAGCGCAGCAGCCGCTCGTCCTCGATGAACAGGCCGGCGAGTTCGGCGTGCAGCCCGAGCGCGAGGCCGGCTGCGGCCTCGATCGCAGGCAGGACCGAGGACGCGGTGTCGAGCGCCATGACAATGCGGCGGACCTTGGAGGCCTCAGTGGGCATCGCGCTTGCCGCGGGCGCGGGTAATCCGTCTTATCTGGCCCGGGCGCGGCTGTTCGCGATGCAGCGCGGCCAGCTCGCGCAGGCGCGCCGCCACGCGCCCGTTCAAGCTCAATTGCGCCCCGATGCCGGCGTCCTGCGGCAGGCCCGCAGGAATGCCGGTGAGCAGTTCGATGGCTTCGTCCGCCGTGCGCACCGCAAAAACGCGAAATCTTCCTTCCGCCGCCGCTGCGACCACCTCATCGCGAAGCATCAAGTGATCCACGTTGGCGGCTGGAATCAGCACGCCTTGTTCGCCGTTCAAGCCGCGCGCTTGGCAGATGTCGAAAAACCCTTCTATTTTTTCGTTCACGGCGCCGATCGGCTGCACCTCGCCCAACTGGTTGATCGATCCGGTGACGGCGTAGCCCTGCCGGATCGGCACCTCGGCCAGCGAGGAGAGCAGGGCGCACAGCTCGGCAAGCGAGGCGCTGTCGCCCTCCACATGGCCGTAGGTCTGTTCGAACACCAGGCTCGCCGCGAGCGCATGCGGCAGGTTGCTGGAAAAGCGCGCCGCCAAAAATGCGGACAGGATCATCACGCCCTTCGAATGGATCGCGCCGCCGAGTTCGATTTCCCGCTGAATGTCGATCACCTGGCCTTCGCCCAGCCGGGTGGTGGCGGTGATGCGCACCGGTTCGGCAAAGGCGAAGTCGCCCAGATCGAATACCGACAAGCCGTTCACCTGTCCGACGGCGGCGCCGGCGGTGTCGATCAGCACCTTGCCGCGCAGGATCGCTTCCTGGACCTGGGCGCGCAGGCGGCCGGCGCGGTGGCGCTGCGCATCGATCGCGCCTTGAATCGCGGCGGCGCCGATGGCGGCGCTGCCTGCCTGGCGCGCGCGGTGGTCGGCTTCGTGCAGCAGCTCGACCATGCGCTCGATGTTGGCGGTGATCTTGCGCGTGTCGCCCGCGGCGCGCGAGCCGAAATCGAGCACGCGCGCCACCGCGTCGCGCGCGAGCGGCAGCAGCTTGTCGGCGCGTGCGCTGGTTGCGATGAAGCGGGCGAACAGCAGGCTGGTCTCCGGGGTGCGCTCCATGTGCTCCTCGAAGTCGGCGGCCACGCGAAACAGCTTGCCGAAATCCGGGTCGTAGGCCTGCAGCAGGTAGAACAACAGCCGCTCGCCGACGAGAACCACCTTCAGCTTGAGCGGAATCGGCTCGGGTTCCAGCGACAGCGTGCTCACCAGGCCGTACACCTCGCCCAGGGATTCGATGCGGATTTGATGGCGCAACAGCGCGCGCTTCAATCCTTCCCAGGCGAAGGGCTGGGTCAACAGCCTGATCGCGTCCAGCAGCAGATAGCCGCCGTTGGCGCGGTGCAGGGCGCCGGGCTTGATCAGCGCGAAGTCGGTGACCAGGGTTCCCAGGCGTGAAATATGGTCGATGCGGCCGACCAGGTTCTGCAGGGTCGGGTGATCCGCATACACCACCGGGGAGCCGTCGGGCGCGCTGTTGTCCACCAGCACGTTGACCTGGTAGCGCCGCAGCGAAGGCTCCTCCTGCTGCATCAGCCGCGCGATCGGCGAGGGCTCTTCGTCCTGCTTGCGGAAATCGTCGGCGTTTTCGATCACATCGCGCTGCACCACATCCAGATATTCCACCACCCGCGGCCAGCCGGCGTAGCGCTGCTTCAGTTCATCCACCAGGTGACCGACGGCATACAGCGTCATCTCGCGGTTCAGGTCGCGCACGCGCTCGAGGCGCTCCTTGCGCCAGCGCATGGTGTCGCGAATGAGCCGCTCGAGCTTGGTCTGCAATGCCTCGATCGCGCTCTTGACGCGTTGTTGCTCCGCCTCCGGCAGCTTGGCGAACTCATCCGCGCCCATCACTTCGCCGTCCTTGACCGGCGCAAAGGAGAACCCGGCCGGCGTGCGCAGCAGGGCGACGCCTTGGGCCATGGCTTCGTCGCCCAGCCCCGCAAACGCCTTTTCGTGGCGCTCCTTGAATTCGGCGTCGATGCTGTCGGCCTTGGAGCGGTACTCGTCGCCCTCGAATACCGCCGGGATGTTGCTGCGCAATTCATCCACCAGCCGCGCCATGTCCTTACCCAGCCCGGCGCCGCGGCCGGGCGGCAGTTCGATGGCGATGGGGCGATGCGGCTGGACGAAGTTGTTGACGTAGACCCAATCGGAAGGCCGCGGCGCGCCTTTGGCCCGCGCCTCTATGCGCTGGCGCGCCAGCGTGTGCCGGCCGCAGCCGGTCGGGCCCATGACGAACAGATTGTAGCCTTCGCGCTCGATGCCGACGGCGAGTTCGATCGCGTCGATGGCGCGTTCCTGGCCGGGGATGACGGCTACGTCCTCGAGCTCTTCGGTGGTGGCGAAAGCGAACTGCCGCGCGTCGCAACGATGCGCGAGTTCTTCCACTGGCAGGGGTGTGGGAGCATTCATTTGTGCAGACAGCGGATCGTGGCAGGGATCGTCATTGAAGGAGGCAGCGTGCCATTGAAAACAGGCTAGCGCGAAGCCCCTCGGCGACGTTTGACATCCATCATATTTGCCAGCCCGGCCGGTGCGTAGGCCGATGCCGGGGGTCCATGTTGTATGGCGTCGCGTGGCCTGCCGACTAGCGCAGTGGAATGGGCGCCGCTCGTTGGTCCATGGTCGAGGACAAATCGAGCGACAGATTAAACTGTCTAAATAGTGCTTGACAAAACTTAGACAATTGCCTAATTTGTAATTTATACAGTCTAAGCAATCGAGGAAAAGACGTAGCCCAAATCCGGCATGCGCTTAAGCAAGCATGAAATCAAGTAAGGAAATATTAGAACAAACAGGGATTTCACGCGCTACGCTAAACAATTACATTAAAAGTGGCATACTGTCCAAGCCTATCCTCAAACAACCCCAGCCCGAAGAAGGCGACGCGAAAATGATGGGGTATTTTCCCGAGGAAGCGGTCAGCCGCATAGAGGAAGTCCAACGATTGAAAAGGGAAGGTCTGACCATGGCCGAGGTCGTCGCACGCATAGGAATTGCTCAGTCCGGGCGGGCGCAGGTCGCCGCGTATCCGGTCCCCGCCGTACCGGATAGCCCGGCTTCTGTTAGGCCGCAGCCGCAGGAGGCGCCGTCGGATAAGCGTCGCGCCCTGCGGCTTACGCTGGAGGATGTTCACTATCCGGCCTACATGGTGAACTACAACTTCGAACTGACCTGGTACAACGACGAAGCGCGCACGCGCATACTCTCCGGCCTCGATGCCCTGCCGGCGCAAAGCGAGGCGCGCAACCTGTTCCTGTTGCTGTTTCAGTCTGCAGCCGAAAAACCGAGTCACTTCGGCTCCGAGCTGTTGCGCGTCCACCTCGCCCTGGCCAAGAGCCGACTGGCGAAAAACAGCGTCCTCGGACTCCTGCGTGATCTGGACCGGGACGCACTGGCTCTGGCGGAGCAGTTGTTCGACGAATCGGTGGGGACGTTCGAGCCCAAGCCCATCCTCGATTTTTCGGTTGACCTGATCGATGCCGCCGGCCATGCGGAAAACTGGCGCGTGTTCGCCTCGTTCTTCCGCGAAGGGATATTCGTCGTCTACATCCCGGCGCAGCAGTATAACTCGACGCTGCTCGATTTTCTCAGTCAGAGGGACGCGGTGATCCGCGACCTGATGCGAAAACGCCTGCCGGTGCTCACCCCGCTCGCGGTGATGGTCGCGGACCTGCAGAACTCGGTCAAAATCTGCTCCGAACTGCCGCCGGAGGAGTATTTCGAGCTGATCAACGAGATCTGGACCACCATGGGCCCGATCTTCAGGAAGTATTACGGGACCTATGGCAAGCATGTAGGCGACGGCATGGTCTACTATTTTTTCCCGCAACCTGAAAGCGACTATATTTTCAATTCGCTGGCGTGCGCGCAGGAGCTGAAACTGGAGGTCAGGAAAATCAGCAAGAGGTGGCAACTGCGCAAGAACTGGCTCAACGAACTCTACCTGAACACCGGACTGCACGAGGGCCAGGAGTGGCTGGGCACGTTTCAGACCGCATCCAGCGTCGAGTTCGCGGTACTGGGGGATACCATCAACCATGCTTCACGCCTGAGCGAGTTCGCGCGTTTCGGCACCATCTGGGCGACCAAGAACCTGTTGAGCAAGCTGGCGCACCAAAAACGCGCCATGGTCGACTTCGGCATTACCCGAAAAGGGGAGGACGGCCAGGAGCATTTTGTCGCTTCCTCCTACTCTCAGCTCGGCGCAATGGTCGACTTGAGCTGTGAGCGCCACGAGAAGCTGCGCGATATCGCCATGCTCCCGATTACGGAGATCCGCTCGGTAAAGTACGCCGCGTAGCGCGCAAATCGCGGGAAACGCCCGCGCAATGGGTTATCCTTGGGGGTAGTTTCCTGCTTACGTCCGCGCCCTGCGATGCCCCTGATCCAGCTCTCCCAGATTTGCCTGGCTTACGGCCACGTGCCGCTGCTCGATCATATCGATCTGGTGATCGAGCCGGGCGAGCGCATCGGTCTGATCGGCCGCAACGGCACCGGAAAATCGAGCCTGCTGAAGCTGATCGAGGGCATCGCCGCCGCAGATGACGGCAAGCTCTGGCGCGCGCCGGGCTTGAAGCTGGCCAGCGTGGCCCAGGAACCCGAATTTCAGCCCGGGCAGAGCGTGTTCGAAGCAGTAGCCGTAGGTTTGGGCGCAGGCACCCAACTGCTCGTCGACTATCACGCCGCGGCGCATGCCCTCACGGAAGCGCATGACGCCGGCGCAGTGGCCGATCCAGCCCTGATGGATCGGCTGCACCATCTGCAGGAAACGCTCGATGCGACTGACGGCTGGAGCCTGGAGCACAAGGTCGCAGGCACGCTGTCGCGCCTGCAGCTCGATGCCGACCGGCTGGTTTCGGACTTGTCCGGCGGGCTGAAGAAACGCGTCGCTCTGGCGCGCGCACTGGTGCCCGCACCTGATCTGCTGGTCCTGGACGAGCCGACCAACCATCTGGACGTCGACGCGATCGAATGGCTGGAACAGATGCTGCTGTCGTTTTCCGGCAGCGTGCTGTTTGTCACCCACGACCGACGCTTTCTCGATAACGTCGCCACGCGCATCGTTGAGCTGGACCGCGGCTACTTGAGCAGTTATGCGGGCAACTTTAGCGCCTACCAGCAGGAAAAGGCGGCGGCGCTGGAAACCGAAGCCGTGCATGGCCGCAAGTTCGACAAATTCCTGGCGCAGGAAGAGGTGTGGATCCGTCAGGGCATTCAGGCGCGCCGCACCCGCAACGAAGGCCGCGTGCGGCGCCTGGAGGCGCTGCGCCTCGAGCGCAGCGCGCGTCGCACCCGCATCGGCAAGGTTGCCCTGGCGGTGG
>JBQMQE010000006.1:41075-44316 GCA_052172655.1 Burkholderiales bacterium | reverse complement strand
CGATTTCCGCATCGTGTCCTCGGTCGCCGAGCTCGACCCGGCGCAGAACGCCTACTTCATCACGGTGACGGTGGACGAGGGCGAGCGCTCGGGCAAGCTGGTGGTGGAACTGCGCAAGGTCGGCAAGCATTACGACGGCAAGCCCGTGGTGCAGGATTTTTCCTGCCGCATTCTGCGCGGCGACAAGGTCGGGCTGATCGGCCCCAGCGGCAAGACCACTTTGCTCAAGCTGGTCCTGGGCGAACTGCAGCCGGACGAGGGCCAGGTGCGCCTGGGCACCAAGCTCGATTTCGCCTATTTCGACCAGTTTCGCGCGGTGCTGGACGAAGAGGCTACGCTCGCCGACACCATCAGCACCGGCGGCGATTTCGTCGAAATCAACGGCGCGCGCAAGCACGTGATCAGCTATCTAGGCGATTTCCTGTTTCCGCCGGAACGCGCGCGCGCGCCGGTCAAATCGCTCTCGGGCGGCGAGCGCAACCGCCTGCTGCTGGCGCGCCTGTTCAGCCGGCCGGCCAACGTCCTGGTGCTGGACGAGCCGACCAACGACCTCGATATCGAGACGCTGGAACTGCTGGAGGAATTGCTGCAGGACTATGCCGGCACGCTGTTCCTGGTGAGCCACGACCGCGCGTTTCTCGACAACGTGGTCACCCAGACCATCGCCAGCGAAGGCGAGGGTGTGTGGAAGGAGTACGCCGGCGGCTACAGCGATTGGCAGCGCGTCAAGTCTGCGCCCGCGCCCGAAACGGCGACTGCGCGGCGCGCACAGAAGATCGACGGCCGGGCAAAGCGGACTCCTGAGCAGCCGGCGCCGGTCAAGGCTGGACTAAGCTACAAGGAAGAGCGTGAACTGGCCGGGCTTCCGGAAAAAATCGAGGCACTGGAAAAGGAACAAGGCCGGATCACGGCTGCGCTTGCGAATGCAGCGCTGTACCGTGACCAGCCGGAGCAGGTGAAACAGTTGAACCAGCGCTATGCTGCGCTGGAGGCGGAATTGGCGTCTACCTTGTCGCGCTGGGAGCGGTTGGAGACCAAGCGGTAAGAAAGAAGCCTGCTCAAGGGTAGCCCCGACAGGGGCAATCATTCCTACGGCAGCGCGTCTCATGCGGCGAATGTCAACAGACCCTGGCCTTACAGGATTTTCGCGAAACGCTTTACCGCTTCTTCGACGTTGGCTCGGCTGTTGAAGGCGCTCAGACGGAAATAGCCCTCGCCGCAGGCTCCAAAACCGCTCCCTGGCGTTCCCACCAAATGGGCGTTCTGCAGCAGCTTGTCGAAAAAGTCCCAACTGCTCAAATTGCCGGGCGTCTTCAGCCACACGTAAGGCGCGTTCACCCCGCCGTAAACCTTTAGCCCCAGTTTCGTCAGTGCTTCACGCACCAGCCTGGCATTGGCGAGGTAAAACGCTATGGTTTCCCGCACCTGCTGCTGGCCTTCTGGCGTGTAAATCGCGGCGGCGCCGCGTTGCACCGGATAGGAGACACCATTGAATTTGGTGCAGTGCCGCCGATTCCAGAGCGGATGAATCGGGACTTCGCGGCCGTCTCGCGTCTTCCCCTTGAGGTCCTTCGGAATCACCGTGAAGGCACAGCGCACGCCGGTAAAGCCCGCGGTCTTGCTGAAACTGCGGAACTCGATCGCGACTTCCCTGGCTCCGTCAATTTCATAGATCGAGTGCGGAATGGCCGGATCGGTGATGTACGCCTCATAGGCGGCGTCATACAAAATCACCGAACCGTTCCGCTGCGCGTATTCGACCCAACGCTTCAGCATCTCCTTGGTGGCGACCACGCCAGTCGGGTTATTCGGATAGCACAGGTAAATCAGGTCGACCCGCTGCCGGGGAAGTTCGGGAACGAAATCGTTTTCCGCGGTAACCGGAAGGTAGACCAGGCCGCCGTAGCGGCCACTGGCATCCGCCGGCCCCGTGTGTCCGGCCATGACGTTGGTATCCACATACACCGGGTAGACAGGGTCCAGCACCGCAATGACGTTATTCTCTCCGAAGATATCCAGGATATTCCCCGAATCACACTTCGAACCGTCCGAGACGAAGATCTCGTCCGCGTCGACCTTGGCTCCGCGCGCCTGATAGTCGTGTTTGGCAATGGCATCGCGCAGGAAATCGTAGCCCTGCTCGGGCCCATAGCCACGGAACGACGAGCGCTCGGCCAGCTCATCGACGGCCGTATGCATCGCCTGAATCACGGCGGGGGCAAGAGGTTCGGTTACGTCGCCGATGCCCAAGCGAATGACGTTCGCGGAAGGGTTTGCGTCGCAGAATGCCTGGACCCGTCGGCCGATTTCAGGAAACAGGTAGCCGGCGGTCAGCTTGAGATAATGGTCATTAATGTAGGTCATAATCGATTATCAAAACCCCTTGGAGTCCGTCGGACTTATGACCTGGTGGAGACCCGTGAATTGATGCGGCAGAGCGGGATGTGATAATGAAAGCCTCCGTCCCCAAGCCGCTTCGGCGTGAATATCCAGCTTCAAGCCGCCAGCAGGGTATGCAGGCGTGCTGCCGTTTTTTGTTGCACCTCAACCGTTTCAAATAGTGACTCTGGGTACAAAAAATCCTCTCCCGAATCATCAATAATTCTTAGCATCCCATGGCTGTCGGTCGGGGATAGAACCTCGTAAAGTCTGCCGAGAGTGAGATCATCGGCGGAGAATTCGCCCAAGCCTTCCCTGGACACACAAACCACGAATTTCATAGCCATTCCTTTTGTGCTCTAAGCACCGCAATCTCCCTGATGCCGTTGCCTTTCGCGATGATTTCAACATTGCCAATCTGACCGGCGATCTGAAATTCCATGCGTGAACCCTACTCCAAGTTCAGAGTTTAATGTAACGCCTGTGTTGCGGCAACACGCTCTCGGCATAGATGGGCCGAGTACAGCGATACCAGGCGAGAGTGCCAGTTGGTGAAAAAGGGCGTTTGAAATGCCTATCCGCCGGCGGTTTTTTGGGGTCCAGTCTAAACTTCACGTTAGTGCGTTACGCGGATCCGCCCCGTTTATGGTTGTGATTGAATCTATTCGTGCAACGCTTCAATAGCTTTCGGGTTCGATGCGACGATCCTGAGCAGCGCCCTGGCCGGCCCGGTCGGCTGGGTGCGTTGCTGCTCCCAGTTTTGCAGCGTGCGCAGGTTTACGCCGATTAGTTTTGCGAACTGGCTCTGGCTGATCTTGGCCGCCTCGCGAATGGTGCGCACGTCGGGCGCGGACAGTTCGGT
>JBQMQE010000006.1:0-41065 GCA_052172655.1 Burkholderiales bacterium | reverse complement strand
CTCTGATCGGTTTTCAGCTGCAGGTGGAAGTTTTTGCCCTGCCAGCCATCGGCCTCGGTACTTTGGTGCATCTCTTTGCGCCACGCACGCGCTTGCCTGCAATATGGCGTTTCATTTCGCGTACGCCTTTGACCAGTTGGTCAAAATGTTGCTTATCCATTTTTGATGTCCTTCATCAGTTGTGTCAGCACCTTGATCTGCTCGCGCGTCAGGTCGGTTTGCACGCTCTTCACATAGGCGTAAATGAGGTAAATGCGTTCTCCCGGCACATGCCGGTAGTAGATCACCCTCGCGCCACCACGCTTGCCGCGTCCTTGTGCAGACCAGCGCAGCTTGCGCAAACCGGAGCCGCCGGGGATCACGTCGCCTGCGTCTGGCGACGCCAGCAAAAAGTTTTGCAGACTGCGCAAATCTTCGTCGTTCCAGTGCTCAGCACGAAAAGCGATGAATGGAGTCAGTTCGACAAAGACCATTGGCATTAATATACGCTGTAAGCGTATAGATTGCAAGTATCAGGCACGTATTTCAGAGCAATCCGTGGGCACCCAAGCGGGGTCAGTCCATGTGTCCAAAAATGCTGCAAGGCAAGCCGTTCGGCCGAGGAAAAGTTAAGCTGAGCCTCTTTAACAAGTCCAAACCCTGCAGCCGGGCTGAGAGGGGAATTTCACGTGGATAAACTTACTGATCGATTATAAGATCCCTAAACTGGTGGATTCGCTTGCTGCGCTTCGCCAAACAGCATCACTCGCGCGAGGCTCCCATTGCGTTCATCGAATCGCACCGGTGCAACGCCGCCCGGCATTCTAACATTGACGGTGTTCGCATCGAGTAGCCCCAGGCCGCGTGCGGCGCTCGCGACGGCCGTCGCGCTAGACCCGGAAGACAAAGTCGGCCCTTCGCCGCGCTCGAACACCCGCGCTTCGATGCGATCCGGGCCGACGACGGCGGCCCACTGCAGATTGATACCGTTCTTGCACGGTCGCCCCGCGCCGCGCACGCCATCGCTCCCGGTGCTGTTCGCAATTGCGCTCAGCCCGGGCATCCACTGCTTCGATCCGAGTTGTTCCATCGACGGCAACAGGTCCGGGCTCTTCAGGAAGGTCACGCAATGCGGATTCCCGACACTGACGAACTGGCTGCATGTCCACGATGCCTCGATCTTCTCGAGAGCGTAAACGCGCGCAACGATGCGGTCGTTAAACTGAGAAACGCCAACGTGTTCGGGCGCTGCCCCAACTGCTGAAAGTCCGTACGTCGGGACGCCCATGTCGATCCAAAACCCTTGATGCCCCTCGCGTTCACCTGCTTCTACCCGAGCTTCGACGACGGGAGATCCAGGACTGTCGTGATAGACGCGCAAGAAGAATGCATCCGAGCGATTGGCCCGGCCAGTGTCGACGAGGCACTGCGAGAAGATCGTCAGGCCGTTGCCGCTGCGCTCGGCAAGTGTCCCGTCGGTGTTGACGATCAACAGGGCGAAAGCGTGTTCGTCCGGGAAAGGCCCCACCAACAGACCGTCGGAGCGGTAGCTCTTGGCGCCGCCCGCTTCGAGCCTTTCAGAAACGTTCGGGCGGCCGCAAATACGTTCGACGGCGCGTCGCGCCCAACGTTCGCGTGTCCTGGCAGCTTCAGGAGCAGTTCGCGCAATATCGGCGAAGCCGCCGATCTCCTCCGGCGAGGCTACAAAATAGGTATTGCCACGGGCATCATAGAATGCGGCCATGTTCGCTTCCTCGTGGACCTGCGCTACATCGACGCGATGATTTCACGGATGATTCTGGCGTCGGAGAACGGAATCTTCTTCGTCACCGGGCGTCCGCGGGAATCGTGCAGGGGCAGACCCGCGGAGTCCTGTTCGAGCACGATCTGATAGTCTTCATGGCCCTTGCCGGCGACGACAAGCACATCTCCAGAGCGCAATGCGCAAAGCGCGCGCTGCAATGCTTCGCGGCGCGGACCGGCGTTCGTTGCGCCAGTGGCAGCCGACAAAACCTGTCTTCGGATGCTGTCCGGTTCCTCGGTGCGTGGATTGTCGTCCGTCACCCAAACGCAGTCAGCGCGTTCTGCGGCAATGCGGCCCATGATGGGTCGCTTGCCTGGATCGCGGTCACCCCCGCAGCCGAACAGCACGTGGAGTTGGGCGTTCGCGCCGACGTGCGGGCGCACGCTGCGAAGAACGTTGTCCAGCGCATCCGGGGTATGCGCATAGTCCACGTAGACTGCCGCGCCGTTGGCAAGTACGGCGGCGAGTTCAAGGCGCCCTGGAACGGGCGATAGCCGGCCGATGCCCGCAACCGCACGCTCGACTGGCACCCCTGTGCCTACGGCTAAACCGAGCGCGCATAGAATGTTCTCCGCCTGAAAAGCACCCGCCACCGGCGCCGCCACTTCATATGAGTTTCCGAAGACCGATAGCTTCAGCGTTTGTCCCTGCGCATGCGGGATACGCTCGAGCACCACGAGGTCGGCGCCGCCGCCCGCTTCGCCGTAGGAGATGACGCGAGTACTTCTAGCCTTCATCGCCGCTGCGATTCGAACACCCGACGCGTCGCGGGTATTGATGACAGCCACGCCATCCGTTTTGAGCCGCTCCTTGAAGAGCCTCATCTTGGCCTGGAAGTAGGCTTCCATCGACGGGTGGTAGTCCAGATGGTCCTGGGTGAGGTTGGTAAAACCTGCTGCGTCAAAAGTGATGCCGGCCAGGCGCTGCTGATCGAGTGCGTGGCTCGAAGCCTCCATCGCAAGATGCGTAACGCCGTGCGCACGCTCCAGTTCGCCCAGCATGATATGCAGCGTTTTCGCGTCATACGTGGTCAGTCCCGCTTCAAGGTTGGAATGCCTCTTGTCGCGGGCCTGCAGGCCGAGTGTTCCCAGGCTTACTGCGTTGCGGCCGTTCTCGCCCCACAGGTCGCGCAGGAAGCACACTGTAGAGGTCTTGCCGTTGGTGCCGGTGACGGACGCAATGGTGACTGGACGTGCGGAATGAAAATCGGCCGCCAGTCGCGCATAGAATCCTCGAATGTCCGGCACCCGCAGGACGACGATTTTTTCGCGCTCGTACTCGTTGAGGCCCAGAGCTTCGTCGCGCGTGCCTTCCGCTACGGCGATGGCCTGTGCGCCTTTCGCAGCGGCCTGCGCGCAGAACGCAAGACCATTCTCCGCGGTGCCTGGCAGGGCGCAGAACAGGGAGCCGTGGCGAACGTCTCTGGAATCGTCAGTAACACCGAAAATGAACAGATCTTTCGTTGCGGCAGCGTCCGGCCGCAGTGTGCCGCTGCCGTGCTTCGCCCAAAGATCGCCTAGTCTCATATCGATCTCATTTTACACGACGAGGGTGGATTGCCACCCTTTGGCGTAGCGAGGTACACTCAGCGCCCCGCAGGCAGTTTTCCTGAGAAAAGCACCCCAAACACACGAGCTACCATGACCGACAAGCCACTCCCCTTCGATGAGCGGACCATCCGCGAGATCGTTCGCACTTACCCGACGCCGTTTTATATTTATGATGAATCAGCGATCCGCGCCAGCGCTCGGAGGTTGAACCAGGCATTCGCCTGGGGCGCGTTCAAGGAGTATTTTGCCGTCAAAGCCACCCCGAATCCGCACCTGCTGAAGATCCTGAGGCAAGAAGGTTTGGGCGGCGACTGCTCGAGCTTGGCGGAACTGGAGCTGTGCGAGCGGGTCGGAATCACCGGCGAGGACATCATGTTCACGTCGAACGAGACTCCAGCGAAGGAATACCGCCGGGCCGAAGAACTTGGTGCGATCATCAACCTCGACGACATCACTCACATTCCGTATCTGGAACAGCACGCCGGGTTGCCGGAGGTGATTTGTCTTCGCTACAACCCAGGCCGGCTGCGCGAGGGGAATGCCATCATCGGCAAGCCGGAGGAAGCGAAGTACGGCTTCACTCGCGAGCAGATCGTGGACGGTTATCGGCAATTGAAGGCGAAGGGGGTGCGCCGCTTCGGGCTGCACACCATGGTGGCGTCAAATGAGCTGAATCCCGAGTTCTTTGTCGAGACGGCGAAGATGCTGTTTCAACTGGCGGTGGAACTCGCCCGCGATCCGGGCGTGAGAATCGAATTCGTCAATCTCGGCGGCGGCATCGGCATTCCCTACCGCCCGGGCGAGAAAGCGGTCGACCTCGGCCTTGTCGGCCGCAGGATCCAGCAGATGTATCAGGAAATCATCGTGCCGGCCGAGTTGCATCCGTTGAAGATTTTTATGGAAAACGGCCGCTGTATTACCGGCCCCTACGGCTACCTCGTCGCCGAGGCGATACATCACAAGAGCACTTACAAACAATATATCGGCGTTGATGCGTGCATGTCCAACCTGATGCGGCCCGGCATGTACGGTGCGTACCACCACATCACGGTTCTCGGAAAAGAGGCCGCACCCCAAACCCACACTTACGACGTGGTGGGTTCGTTGTGCGAGAACAACGACAAGTTCGCGATTGACAGGCCACTGCCCGAAATCAACGCCGGTGACCTGCTCGTCATCCATGACGCCGGCGCCCACGGTTTCGCGATGGGCTTTCAATACAACGGCAAGCTGCGCTCCGCCGAGCTGCTGTTGCGCGAAGACGGCTCCGTCATGCAGATTCGGCGCGCGGAAACAATGGACGATTACTTCGCAACCTTGGATTTTTCCAAACTGTAGACCGGGGGATCACAGCCGAGGTATACGCGCCCTCATTTACGTTTTTGCTTGCACCGCTTTCATCGGCGCCTCGTTGACGCTCAACTGAAAGACATCCGGCCGGCTATAGTGGCCGGTGACGTCGAAGTCGAACTTGCCGCGGCCGATGTCCTTTAGATCGAGGTCCGCCGTCAGGATAGTCTCACCGCCGAAGTGCGGACCAGCCAGGACCTGGCCCAGTGGATTGACGATGGCGCTGCCGCCGCGCATCAGTACCGCTTCCGGCGAATCGCCGAGCGACACGCGCACCGAGTCAGGGAAGTCTTTCTTGCGGATGAACTGGCAGGCGGTGAGGACGAAACAGCGCCCCTCGAGCGCCACGTGCTGCATCGAGGCGATCCAGGTGTCGCGGTCATCCGCAGTGGGGGCGCAATACAGCGCGACGTTCTTCGAATACATGGCCATGCGCAGCATCGGCATGTAGTTCTCCCAGCAGATGACCGAGCCGATGCGGCCGTACGGACTGTCGATCACGGTCAGCGTCGAGCCGTCGCCGAATCCCCAGATGACCCGCTCCATCACCGTTGGCATCAGCTTGCGGTGCTTGCCCAGCAGCGATCCGTCCGGGCCGAAGAACAGAACCGTGCAATGGCAGGTGCCGCCATCGCGCTCGATCACGCCGATAACCACGTAAGCGCCATGAGCTGCGGCGGCTTCACCCAGGCGCTGGGTCTGCGGGCCGGGCACGGCAATCGCAGCGTCGAGATAGAGGCGGAATTCCTCGCGCCCGGCCGGGTCGCGCGCGCCGACGACGAGGCCATAGTTCACGCCCTTGGGATAGCCGGGGATGAAGGCTTCGGGAAAAACAATGACCTTGGCACCCAGGCCGGAAGCCTCGGCGATCAGGCGCACTGCTTTGTCCACGCAGGCTTCGGTATCGAAAGGCACGGCGCCGGCCTGGACCACGGCCACACCTACACTGGTTTCTTGTGCTGACATGATGTGGTCTCCTAAGTTTGGAGGATTGTAGTCCTACCGCAGCAGCCCGCGCGCGGCCAGATTCCGCATCAGCGCGCTGATGCCGAAGGTCCAGGGCGCGGCTTTGTCCGAGGTGGTGACGCGGTTTACCAGGCGTCCGAGTTTCGGCGTCGAAATACTCACCAGGTCGCCGACTTTGTGCGTGAAGCCCATGCCGGGCGCGCCTCTGTCCTTGACCGGGGCGAACATGGTGCCGAGAAACAGCACGAAGCCGTCCGGATACTGGTGATAGGGACCCCAGGCATGGGTGACGATGTCCAGCGGATCGCGGCTGATTCTGTTCATCGGACTGACCCCCTCGAGGACGAAGCCATCGGTGCCCGCGATTTCGAGCGCCAACTCAGCTTGGCGCACCTCATCCATGCCGAAACGCTCGTCGAACAGGCGGATGAACGGGCCGATCGCGCACGATGCGTTGTTGTCCTTGGACTTGCCTAAGAGCAGCGCGCTGCGGCCTTCGAAATCGCGCAGGTTGACGTCGTTGCCCAGCGTGGCGCCGACGGTGTCCCCGGCGGCGGTGACGGCGAGCACAATCTCCGGTTCAGGATTGTTCCAGGAAGATTTCGGATGCAGGCCGACTTCCGCGCCGAGGCCGACCGCGGACATGACTTGCGACTTGGTGAATATCTCCGCGTCCGGGCCTATGCCGACTTCCAGATATTGCGACCAGGCTCCCTGTTCGAGCAGCACGCGCTTGATTTCCTCGGCCTCGCGCGAACCCGGTTTTACCTTGGCGAGATCATCGCCCATGATGCGCGTCACCTGCGCGCGTATGGCTTCGGCCTTGCCGGTATCGCCGCGCGCCTGTTCCTCGATCACGCGCTCAAGCAGGCTGTGCACGAAGGTCACGCCGCTCGCCTTGATCGGCTGCAGGTCGGTGGGCGCGAGGAGCGATGGCTTGCCCGCGTCCCTGCCATCGCCGCTGTTCGCGAGCAGCGCTTCGATTTCGCCGATGACCCTGCCGGGCGCGGCCCGCGCGAGGGCAACGCGGTCCTCGCGCGCCAGCAACTGGCTCATGGTCGGTTCGATGGCGGCGAGATCGACCACTTCGCCGTTGGAGCGCAATGCGATGGGCGAGGGCCCGGCGGGCGCGCCCGGCAGCCAGGCGCGGCCGACCAGGGTGGCCTCGTGCCAGTCGGATGGCAGGCATTTGAGCGTGAGCAAATCGTTGAGTGTTTTCACAGCAGATCCTCCCGGTGCAGCATGAATACGTAGTCCTCGCCAGCGCTGGTGTCAAGCCAGGTGAAGGGCAGGCGCGGATAGGCTTTTTCCAGCGCGGCGCGGTTATGTCCGATCTCGACGACGAGCAAGCCTTCAGGGTTCAAATGTGCGGCGGCCTGCGCCAGCATGCGCCGCACCAGGGCGAGGCCATCGCGCCCGCCGGCGAGTGCGAGGCGCGGCTCGCGCCGGTATTCGCGCGGCAGCGCGCGCATCGCCGCGGCATTGACATAGGGCGGATTGGACAGGATCAGGTCGTAGCGGCGTGCGTCCAGACGATCGAACAGGTCGGTCCGGACCAGCCGTATGCGTTTTCCCAACGCATAGTCTTTCACGTTCCGGCGCGCCACCTGCAGCGCTTCTGCGCAGAGGTCGGCCGCGTCTATGCACGCCTTGGGAAAGGCGTGCGCGGCGAGCACCGCGAGACAGCCCGAGCCGGTGCACAAGTCGAGCACGCCGCGCACGCGCCGCGCATCGGCTACCCAGGGCGCGAATCCGCCGCGCAGCAACTCGGCGATGAAAGAGCGCGGCACGATGGCGCGTTCGTCGACGTAGAAGCGAAATTTCCCCAGCCAGGCTTCGCGGGTCAGGTAGGCCGCCGGCCTGCGCTCGCGCACGCGCCGCTGCAGGATGGCGCGTACCGCTTCGAGCTCGCTTGGGCTCAAATGCCGGTCGAGCACGGAATCGAGTTCGCCCAAGGGCAGTTTCAGCGTATGCAAAATGAGATAGACGGCTTCGTCGCGCGCGTTGTGCGTGCCATGACCGTAGGCCAGGCCGGCGCGCTTGAATTGCGTGACCGCCTCGCGCAACACGGCGCGCAGCTTCACCGGACGGCTGGACCCCGGGTTCAGGCCGGCAGCAGCAGGCGCTCGAGCACCTGCCGATAGATGGACTTGAGCGCGTCGAGTGCATCGACCTCGATATGCTCGTTCAACTGGTGGATTGAGGCATTGACCGGGCCCAGTTCCAGCACCTGCGGGCAGATGTCGATGATGAAACGGCCGTCGGAGGTGCCGCCGGTGGTGGACAGCGCAGTTTCGATGCCGGTAACGGCGTGCACTGCGCCGCGCACGGCGCGCGCCAGTTCGCCTTCCGGGGTGAGGAACGGCGCCGCAGCATGCAGCCAGTCGAGCGCGTAAGCTAGTCCATGCCGATCGAGAATCGCGTGCACCCGGCTTTGCAGGTCCTCAGGCTTGCTCGCCGTGGAGTAGCGGAAATTGAATTGCACTTCCATGCTGCCCGGGATGACGTTGGTCGCGCCGGTGCCGGCGTGGAGGTTGGAAATCTGCCAGGTGGTCGCAGGGAAATAAGCGTTGCCGTTGTCCCATTTGGTTGCGACGAGCTCGGCCAAGGCAGGTGCGGCCAGATGCACCGGGTTCTTCGCCAGGTGGGGATAGGCGACATGGCCCTGCACGCCTTTGACCACGAGCTTGCCTGAAAGCGAGCCGCGCCTGCCGTTCTTGATCATGTCGCCGAGTTTGTCCACTGACGTGGGCTCGCCGACGATGCAGTAATCGAGCAATTCGCCGCGTGTTTTGAGTTTCTCGACTACTTTGACCGTGCCATCCACGGCCACGCCCTCTTCGTCCGAGGTAAGCAGCAGCGCGATCGAACCCTGGTGCTGCGGATGCGCGGCGACGAATTCCTCGGCCGCGCAAACGAAGGCCGCGATGGAAGACTTCATGTCGGCGGCGCCGCGGCCATACAGCTTGCCCTCGCGCAGACTGGGCTCGAACGGGTCGCTCAGCCACTGCTCGCGCGGGCCGGTGGGTACCACATCGGTATGTCCGGCAAAACACAGCACCGGCTTGGCCTGGCCGCGGCGCGCCCACAGATTGCTGACGCCGCCGCAGCGAACGCTCTCGAGGGCGAAGCCGAGCGGTTTGAGGCGCTGCGCGATGAGGTCCTGGCAGCCGGCATCGTCCGGCGTGACCGAACGCCGACGGATCAACTGCTGTACCAACTCCAGGGTGGCTGAGCTCATGATTTCCCGAATAGGCCTGAATAGGTATCGGCGTCGAAACCGACGTGCAGCCTGCCGGCGATGTCCATGACCGGCCGCTTGATCACGCTGGGCTTGTCCAGCATCAGCGCGCTCGCCGCCGCGGCCGACGCGACCGCGTTGCGCCGCGCCTCCGGCAACTGCTTCCAGGTGGTGCCTCTGCGATTGACGAGTTCCGTCCATTCCAGTTGCTTCAGCCAGCCGGCAATCAATGTCTCATCGACGCCGTCACGCCTGAAATCGTGAAACTCGATTTCGATCCCGCGCTGCAGCAGCCAGGCACGCGCGGCCCGGATTTTGTCGCAATTGGCGATGCCGTAAAGCGTGACTCGCACTATTGCGTTTTCTCGTCGGCGAGAATCTTGAATTCGCTGAAGGAGGTCGTGGTCACAAACGGATCGGACGCCTTCTCCGGTTCTTTCTGTCCGGCGGCGGCTGCTGTCGCGGCGCCCCCGTCGCCCTCGGACTGGTTCATCAGCCACATCAGATTGGTGGCGGAATCGGCGTTGCCCAGCGCCTCCTCCTTGCTGATCAGACCGTCCTTGTACATCTTGAACAGCGCTTGCTCGAAGGTCTGCGAGCCGGGCGTCATGCTCTTTTCCATCGCGTCCTTGATTTCGCTGATTTCGCCTTTGTCGATCAGTTCGGCGGTGTAGCGCGTGTTGAGCAGCACCTCCACCGCCGCCGTGCGCCCGCCCTTGAGGTTCTTGATCAGGCGTTGCGAGATCACGGCCTTGAGCGTCGCCGCCAGATCCTGCAGCAGCGACGGCCGGTTTTCCAGCGGATAGAAGCTGATGATGCGGTTCATCGCATGGTAGCTGTTGTTGGCGTGCAGCGTCGCCAGGCACAGATGGCCGGACTGGGCGTATGCGATCGCCGCCGCCATGGTGTCCTTGTCGCGGATCTCCCCGATCAGGATGCAGTCCGGCGCCTGGCGCAGCGCGTTCTTCAGTGCGATCTTGAAGTCCAGGGTGTCGGTGCCGACTTCACGCTGGTTGACGATGCATCTCTTGTTGGTGAAAATGAATTCCACCGGATCTTCGAGCGTGAGGATATGGCCGGGCTTGGCGGCGTTCCTGAGATCGAGCATGGCGGCGAGCGTGGTCGACTTGCCCGAGCCTGTAGCGCCCACCATCAGGATCAGCCCGCGCTTTTCCATGATCACTTCTTTCAGCACCGGTGGCACCCCCAGGGTATCGATGTTGGGCACCTCGCCGGGGATGTAGCGCACCACCACCGCCGGCGTACTCTTCTGGCGGAAGGCGCTGATGCGAAAACTGCCGGTCCCGGGCATGGGAAAAGCGGTGTTCAGCTCGAGCGTGTCCTCGAATTCCTTTTTCTGCTTGTCGGTGAGCACTTCGTACAGCAGGTTGGTGATGCTGCTTGCATCCATTATTTGCTGGTTGATCGGCATGGCCGTGCCGCTGATCTTGATGTTGATGGGCGAGCCGACCGAGAGGAAGATGTCGGAGGCTTTTTTCTCCGCCATTAACTGGAATAGACGCTTCATCGCAGACATGGTTTCTCTCCCTTAAGCCGGACTAGCCGGAGGCAAGCAGTTTCGATCTCCAGTTTCGCCTGCAGTTGCGCGCCCGTATGTGCCTAATCGCCCCGGACCAGCTCGTTGATGCTGGGCTTGGCGCGGGGTCAGTTGGCACTGGGCGATTGCTCGAACGCATGCAAGTCTACCGCGGGTTGCGCCTTCCAGCCTTTTTTGCGGTGTTCCGCCACCACGGTGGTGAAAATACCGCCGCGCACGTAGAATTTCGCGCTCAGACGCATGAAGCGCGGCCGTACTGCGGCGGCGAGGTCATCGAGGATACGGTTGGTGACTGCCTCGTGGAACGCACCCTGGTTGCGGTAGGACCAGATGTAGAGCTTGAGGCTTTTCAATTCCAGGCACTTACGCTGCGGAATGTAGTCCAGCACCAGGCGCGCGAAATCCGGCTGCCCGGTGATCGGACAAAGGCAGGTGAATTCCGGAATCTCCATATGGATCAAATAGTCGCGCCCGGGGCTTGGATTGTCGAAGGTACTCGGTTTATCGCTGGGTTTGGCGGGCATGCGGGGCTCGGAAAACAAAGTTAAGATGGTATTATATCGATTGCCTATTATTCCGAATAAATCCGGTCGAAAACCGGTTTTCCGAAAAAACTCCAGTGCGCCTCACTCAAATCAAGCTAGTCGGATTCAAGTCCTTCGTCGATCCGACCTCTATCGCCGTGCCGGGCCAGCTCGTCGGCATCGTCGGCCCGAACGGCTGCGGCAAATCCAACGTGATCGACGCCGTGCGCTGGGTGCTGGGCGAGTCGCGCGCCTCGGCCTTGCGCGGCGATTCGATGCAGGACGTCATTTTCAACGGCTCGGCGCAGAGAAAACCGGTGGCGCGCGCCAGCGTCGAATTGAGCTTCGACAACAGCCTGGGCAAGGCTGCGGGCCAGTGGTCGCAGTATGCGGAAATCGCGGTGAAGCGCGTACTGACGCGCGAAGGCGAGTCGCTGTACTACATCAACAACAGCCACGTGCGCCGACGTGATATCCAGGATATCTTCATGGGCACGGGCCTGGGGCCGCGCGCCTACGCCATCATCGAACAAGGCATGATCTCGCGCATCATCGAGGCCAAGCCGGAAGAGTTGCGCGTGTTCCTGGAGGAGGCGGCGGGCATTTCCAAGTACAAGGAGCGGCGCCGCGAGACCGAGCACCGGCTGCACGATACGCGCGAAAATCTGGCGCGAGTGGCCGACATCTGCGAGGAGTTGTCGCTGCAAATCGACAAGCTCGACCAGCAGGCCAAGGTCGCGCTGCAGTTCAAGGAACTACAAGGGGACATGCAGCGCAAGCAGAACCTGCTGTGGCTGCTGCGCAAGACGGAAGCCGATAGCGAGGCGCAGCGCCATGCGCGCGAGATCGACCGGGCGGCGAACGAGCTGGAAGCCGAAACCGCGCGCCTGCGCGAGATCGAGAAACGCCTGGAGGAAGTGCGCAGCGCGCACTACGAAGCGGGCGACGCACTCGGCACTGCGCAAGGCGAGCTGTACGCCGCCAACGCCGAAGTGCAGCGCCTGGAAACCGAAATCCGCTACATCGGCGAGAGCCGCACCAGGCTGGAAAACCAGATTGCGCAGCTCGCCGCGCAAAACGAGAAATGGCAGCAGCAGGCAAGCGAATTGAACGGTGGGCTCGCCATGTGGCAGGGGCGCCAGGGTGGGGCCGGACAAAGGCTGCAGCAGGCACGCGAGCGCGTTGCCGAGGAGTCGGCCAGGCTGCCGCAGGCCGATCAGGCTTTCCGCGCGGTGCAGGCGCGGCTGGCCGAAGAGCGCGCCGCACTGGCGCAGAGCGAGCAGGCGCTGAGGATTGAGCAGACGCATATCAGCCATGCGGACAAGACCCTGCAGGGATTGGACTCGCGGCAGGAGCGCCTGATTGCCGAACACGAGGGCCTGGCCAAACCGGATGCGGCTGCGATCGAAGAGCAGCAGCGCCAGATTGCGCAATTGGCCGAAGATCTGTCGCGCAAGGATGCCCAGCTTGCCGGCCAGCTCGAGCAATTGCCGGGGCTGGAGAACGCGCGCCGGGCGGCCCAGGAAAAACTTGATGCGCAGCAGCGGGAACAAGCCGGGCTCGAATCGCGCCTGGCAACGCTGCAGCAGGTGCAGGACCAGGTCGAGAGCAATGCCCAGATCCAGGAATGGCTGATCAAACACCGGCTGGAAGCCTTGCCGCGTCTGTGGCGGCAGGTGCGCGTCGAGGCAGGATGGGAGACCGCGTTCGAGGCGGTATTGCGCGAAAAACTGCACGCCGTGGAGGTGGCGCAGCCGGAACTGTTGCAGCGCATGCTGGAAGATGCGCCGCCGGCAAAATTGAGCGTGTATGCGGCGGTGGGGGCGGCACAGGTGTTGCCGCTGGAGGGTATGCGGCCTCTGGCATCCCTGATCGGGACTCACGACGAGGCCGTACGCGGGGTGATGCAGGATTGGCTGCATGGCGTATACGCAGTGGAGGCCGTGCCCGGCGCGGCGGACAGACGAGCGCTGCCGCCCGGCGTAATCCTGGTCAGTCGCGAGGGGCATCAGTTCTCGCGCTGCGCGGTCAGCTTCCATGCGCCCGACGCGGGGGATACAGGCATACTCGCGCGGCAGCGCGAAATCGAGGATTTGAGCGCTCAGTTGCGGCAAAGCGAAGAAACCCTGCGCCAGGCGCGCACCGAACAGAACGTGGTCGAGGCGGCGCTCGGCGGCCATAACCGGCGCCTGACGACGTTGCGGCAGGAAGCAGGCGCCCTGAAGCAGCAGGTGCATGAACAGCAGATGGAGAACCTCAGGCTGTCCCAGGGACTGGAGCGCTTCCAGGAGCGCAGCCGGCAGATCCGGCTGGTGCTGGACGAAATCTCGCGTCAACAGGAAGCCGAGCGTGCCAGCCTGGCCGCGGCGCAGGCCAGCCTGGCTGGCGATCAGCAAGTGATGGAAGCGGCAAAGGAGCGGGTCGAGGCCACCATGCAGGCGTATGCGCAGGCCGAGGATACGCTCAATGCGCAACGCCTGACATTGCAGCAAGCCGAGCATGAGGATCAGCAGGCGGCGTTCTACGAAAAGGAATGCTCCTCTAAAATCAATGAAATACAATTGTCTATTCACTCAATACTTGAGCAATCTGCGGCGGCAACGCTGCAATTGGAGCAACTCAAGACCGACTTGGCGGCGCAACAGGACGCCGAGCTGAGGCAGCGTCTGCAGGCCCAACTCGAGCAAAGAGTGCAATGCGAGCAAGCCCTGGGTGCTGCCCGTTCGCGTCAGGAGGAACTGGAGCAGGGCCTGCGCGGCGCCGAAGAGGAGCGGATGGTGTGCGAGCAGAAGCTGGAGCCGCTCAGAAACCGCATCAACGAGCTGCGCCTGAAAGAGCAGGCGGCACGCCTCAACAAGGAACAGTACGCCAACCAGCTGTTTGAGGCCGGCGCCGACGAAGAGGCGCTTGCGGCGATGCTGGAAAAAGGCATGCGGCCCAACGCGCTGCAGGCCGAAATCAACCGGCTGGTCCAGGCAATCACCGATCTGGGCGCGGTGAACATGGCTGCGCTGGAGGAGCTGCAGGCCAGCCGCGAGCGCAAGGGGTTCCTGGACGCACAGGCGGCCGACCTCAATCTGGCACTGGATACGCTGGATGCGGCGATACGCCGCATTGACCGCGAGACGCGCGAGATGCTGCAGCAGACTTTCGACACCGTGAACGGGCATTTCGGACAGATGTTCCCCAGCCTGTTCGGTGGCGGCGAGGCGCGCCTGCTCATGACGGGCGAGGAAATTCTCGATGCCGGCGTGCAGGTTATCGCCCAGCCGCCGGGCAAGAAAACATCCACGATCCACCTGCTTTCCGGCGGCGAGAAGGCACTCACCGCGCTGGCGCTGGTGTTTTCCATGTTCCTGCTCAATCCGGCGCCGTTCTGCCTGCTGGATGAGGTGGACGCGCCGCTGGATGACCCCAATACCGAGCGCTTCTGCGATCTGGTGAAGCGCATGTCGGCCGACACCCAGTTTCTATACATCAGCCACAACAAGATCACCATGGAAATGGCGGGTCAGTTGGTGGGCGTCACCATGCAGGAGTCAGGCGTGTCGCGCGTGGTCGCCGTAGACATCGAAGAAGCCCTGCGGATGAAAGAGGAGTTGGCCGCATGAGCCTAGGAGCAGGGGCCCCGCGCAGCGGGGATGCGACCCGGGCGAAGGCGGCCGGACGCCGACAGTGCGGTCTATGCGCCGAACTGCACGCAAGGAGGCGGAGCAAATGAGCCTAGGAGCAGGGGCCGCCGTAGGGCTGAAGAGGGGCCCGGGCGAAGGCGGCCGGACGCCGACAGCGCGGTCTATGCATCGCGCTATCGGTACTGAGGTGGCGCGCGTGAGGGCACGAGCGTGAGCGAGCTGCAACTCGGTCTGTTGGGCATAGGCGCCCTGGTAGTCGCCGGGGTGCTGATATACAACAAGCTGCAGGAGGCGCGGCTCAAGCGTCAAGCCAAGGAGGCATTCGGTTCGAGCCACGATGATGTGCTCCTCGGAAGCAAGGCCGCATCCAGGCGGACCGCCGGTTTGCACGAGCGCATCGAGCCGACGCTGTCGCAGGCGCCGGACGCAATCTCCGCGGCCAGCGGCATGCTCGATCCCGGCATCGATTTCATCGCCACGCTGGTGACACCCAATGCAGTCGCGGGGGAAGCGGTGTCCACGGCGATCGTCGACAGCCTGGTCAATCCGGCCAAGGCCGTTGGCTGGGAAGGCTACAACCAGCAGACGGCGAACTGGGAGCCGCTGGCCGCAACCGGCGAATACCAGCGGTTGCGCGCCGGCTTGCAGTTGGCCGATCGCAATGGCGCAGCGAGCCAGCAGGATTTGGCCGAGTTCAGCGCCATGGTGCAGGCCGTGACTGCAGCCATAGGCGCCAGCTGCACCCTGGCGGAGGCCGCTGCGGCCTTGCAGCGCGCGCAGCAGCTCGACGCGCTGTGCGCCGATGTCGACGTGCAGATCGGGCTCAACCTGATCGCGCGCGGTAGCGCGCTTTCCGGCACCAAGATCCGGGCATTTGCCGAAGCTCACGGACTCGTACTGGAACACGGCGGCAGGTTTTGCCGTCGCGACGAAGCCGGTCTGGAGCTCTACACCCTGCGCAACACGGAGTCGCCGGCGTTCTCCGTGGAGGACATGAAGACGCTTACGACCAACGGACTGACGCTGCTGTTCGACGTCGCCCGGGTGCCGGGCGGTATCGTCGCTTTCGACCGCTACGTCGAATTCACGCGCGCCCTGGCCGAAGCCTTGTCTGCCGGGATCGTCGACGACAATCGCCGGCTGCTGGATGAGGCCGCGCTCGCCAAGATCCGCGCCCAGTTGCAGGCCCTATACGCCAGCATGGAACAACAGGGGATTGCGGCAGGCAGCCCGCTGGCACTGCGTCTGTTTGCGTAATGGTGGCAGAGAAAGCCGCACTGGCGCGGGTGCACCGGCTGCGCGCGGAACTGGAGCGCCACAACTACCAGTACTATGTGCTCGACCAGCCGCTGGTGAGCGACGCCGAGTACGACCGCATGTTCCGCGAGCTGCAACAGCTCGAGAGCGAATATCCCGAACTGATCGATCCCGAATCGCCGACGCAGCGCGTGGGCGCCAGTCCTCTGCCGGCGTTCGGACAGGTCACCCACCGAACGCCCATGCTCTCGCTCGGCAATGCGTTTTCCGAGGAGGAGGTGACGGCCTTCGACCGGCGCGTGCGCGAGGGCCTGGAGGCGGACCAGGTGGAGTATCTGGCCGAGCCCAAGTTCGACGGCCTCGCCATCAGCCTGACCTACCAGCGGGGCAGATTCGTTCAGGGGGCGACCCGCGGCGACGGTTATATGGGGGAGGACGTCACACCCAATCTGCGCACGGTGAAAAGCATTCCGCTGCGCCTGCGCGGTGACGCGCCGCCCGCGCTGCTGGAGGTGCGCGGCGAGGTGCTGATGTACCGCCGCGATTTCGCCGCCCTGAACCAGCGTCAGCGCGCCGCCAGGGAAAAGGAGTTTGCGAACCCGCGCAATGCCGCCGCCGGCAGCCTGCGCCAGCTCGATTCACGCATCACCGCTGTGCGGCCGCTGCGCTTTTTCGCCTATGCCGTCGGCGTAGTCGAGGGCGCGGCCTTGCCCGGCTCGCATGGCGCGGTGGAAGACTGGCTGCAGCATCTGGGGCTGCCGGTCTGCCCGGAGCGGCGCGTGGTGCATGCGCTACAGGGCCTGATGCGCTACTACGAACGCATGGGCGAGCGACGTGCCCGCCTGCCCTATGAAATCGACGGCGTGGTATACAAGGCAAACAGCCTCGCCGCGCAGGAACAACTGGGCTACGTTTCGCGCGCGCCGCGCTTCGCCATCGCGCACAAGTTTCCGGCCGAAGAGGAAAACACCCAGGTGCTGGCGATCGAGGTGCAGGTGGGCAGAACCGGCGCGCTCACCCCCGTGGCGCGCCTGGCGCCGGTGTTCGTCGGCGGCGTCACCGTTACCAATGCGACCCTGCACAACGAAGACGAGTTGCGGCGCAAGGACGTGCGCGTCGGCGACACCGTGATCGTGCGCCGCGCCGGCGATGTGATTCCCGAGGTCGTGGCCGTGGTCAGGGACAAGCGCCCCGGGCATGCGGCCGAATTCAGGATGCCCCGGCTCTGCCCGGTATGCGGCTCGGCCGTGGTCAGGTTGCCCGATGAAGCGGTAACGCGTTGCTCAGGCGGCTTGATCTGTCCGGCGCAGCGCAAACAGGCATTGCTGCACTTCGCCTCGCGCCGCGCGATGGATATCGAAGGCTTGGGGGAGAAGCTGGTGGACCAGTTGGTGGATCGGGACGTGGTGAAGACGGCGGCGGATCTGTATCGCCTGGGTCTCGCCGCGCTCGCCGAACTCGAGCGGATGGCCGAAAAATCGGCGCAGAACGTGCTGCAGGCGATCGAGCGTTCCAAGAACACCACGCTGGCGCGCTTCATTTTCGCCCTGGGCATACGCAACGTGGGCGAGGCGACGGCCAAGGAACTGGCGTGCCATTTCGGCAGTCTGGACCGGCTGATGCAGACGGACGAGACGGCGCTGCTGCAGGTGCCCGATATCGGTCCGGTAGTGGCGCTTTCGATCGCGCAATTTTTTGCCGAGGCGCACAATCGCGAGGTAATCGAGCAAATGCGCGCCTGCGGCGTGCATTGGGAAGAAGGCGAGGGCAGGGCTGCGCCGACTCCGGGCAGGCTCGCCGGCAAGGCGTTCGTGCTCACCGGCACGCTGGCTGCGCTGCACCGCGAGGAGGCGAAGGAACTGATCGAGGCACAAGGCGGCAAGGTGGCCGGATCGGTGTCGGCAAAGACCGATTATGTGGTGGCGGGCGCGGAGGCCGGCAGCAAGCTTGCCAAAGCGAAAGAGCTTGGCATACCCGTGCTGGATGAGGCAGGATTGCTGCAATTGCTGAAAGGAAGCTGATGAAGCGCGTGCGTAAATGTGTATTTCCGGTCGCCGGCATGGGCAGCCGCTTCCTGCCTGCGACCAAGGCCAGCCCGAAAGAGATGATGCCGGTCGTGGACAAGCCGCTGATACAGTACGCGGTGGAGGAAGCGGTGGCGGCGGGCATCACCGACATGATATTCATCACCGGCCGCAACAAGCGCACCATCGAGGACCATTTCGACAAGGCCTATGAGGTGGAAGCCGAGCTTGCCGCGCGTGGCAAGCTGGACCTGCTGGAGCTGGTGCAGGGCATCGTTCCGAAGAACGTCAATTGCATCTATATCCGCCAGCCGGAAGCGCTGGGCTTGGGACATGCGGTGCTGTGCGCCGAACCGGTGGTCAACGACGAGCCGTTTGCGGTGATCCTGGCCGATGACCTGATCGATGGCGCGCCCTCCGTCATCGCGCAGATGATTCAGGTGTACGAACAGCACCAATGCTCGGTGTTGGGCGTGGAAGAAGTGCCGCGCGAGCACACGCGCCAATACGGCATCGTCGAGACCGACGGCAGCGAACCGGGCGTGGTCAGCGCCATCGTGGAGAAGCCGGCGCCGAAGGACGCGCCATCCACGCTGGCGGTGGTCGGCCGCTATATCCTGAGCCCGCGGATATTTCATCACCTGGCTGAGGTACAGGCGGGTGCCGGGGGGGAGATTCAGCTCACCGACGGCATCGCGGCCCTGATGCGGGAAGAGAAGGTGCTCGCGTACCGTTTCAAGGGCGTGCGCTATGACTGCGGCTCCAAGCTGGGTTATCTGCAGGCCACGGTCGCCTATGGGAAGAAGCATCGCGAGATAGGCAGCGCTTTTACCGCATACCTCGAATCGCTCTAGACTGAGGCAATCCTGTACCGAATGGACCGAACGGCACGCGCCTGGCAGATTCTCGAATCGGCGGAGCTGATCCACAGCGCGGCCGCGGTGGATGCCGCCATCGAGCGCGTCGCCGCGGAAATCGCCGCCAGACTGAAGGATCAATATCCATTGGTGCTGTCGGTGATGGGCGGAGCGGTGGTGTTTACCGGCCGCGTCCTGCCGCTGCTGAACTTTCCGCTGGACTTCGACTATATCCATGCCTCACGCTACGGCGAAGCGATCAGCGGCGGGCAGGTCGACTGGAAAGTCGAGCCCAAAGGCAATGTCGCCGACAGGGTGGTGCTGGTGCTCGACGACATTCTCGACATCGGCGACACCATGCTGGCCATACGCGAGCGCATTCTCGGCCTGGGCGCCCGGGCGTTTTACAGCGCGGTGCTTACAGACAAGAAGAAGACTACGGCCAAGCCCATCCGCGCCGATTTTGTCGGCCTCTGCCTGCCGGACCGCTATGTGTTCGGCTGCGGCATGGACGCGCACGGCATCTGGCGCAATCTGCCGGCGATCTATGCGCTGCGGCAGGACGCAGAGGCATGAAACGCGGCCAATGCCTGTCCTTCGTCCCGCGTGCGCCGCGCCGTGATAATATCGCCGCCTTCCCGATGCCAAAGTTACTCCTTCTGCGCGTGTTCTCAGCCATCCAGTGTTAGCCATCATCGGCGGCAGCGGCCTCACCCAGCTCTCCAACCTCGACGTCACCCGCCGCCTGGCGGTGCGCACTCCCTACGGAGAACCGTCGGGCGCACTCACCTTCGGACGGATCGCCGGCGAGGATGTGGTATTTCTCGCGCGCCACGGTTACGGCCACACCATTCCGCCGCACGAGGTGAACTACCGCGCCAATATTTGGGCGCTGCGGGAACAGAAGGTGGAAGGCGTGGTTTCGGTCGCATCGGTGGGCGGGATACGCGCCGACATGCGGCCCGGCGCGATCGCGGTGCCGCACCAGATCATCGACTATACCTGGGGCCGGAAGAACACCTTTTTCGAGGGCGGCGAGCAGCCGGTTACCCATATCGATTTCACCGAGCCATATTCGGCGCAGTTGCGAGACCGCATCCTGGACGCAGCCCGCGCCTGTGCCGAACCGGTAGTGGAGGACGGAATTTACGCCGCGATCCAGGGCCCGCGGCTGGAAACTGCCGCCGAGGTTGACCGCCTGGAGCGCGATGGCGTCGACCTGGTCGGCATGACCGGCATGCCCGAGGCGGCGCTGGCGCGGGAGGCCGGCCTGGACTACGCCACCATCGCCGTGGTCGCGAATTTCGCCGCCGGCCGCGGCGACAGCCTGCACGCCGTACGCCTGGAGGACATCGAGCCGGTGTTGCAGCAGGCGCTGGTGCGCGTGCGCCGGATCATCGAAAAACTGGTGGCGGCATGAGCACGGAGCAGGCGCCCCACACCGTGGGGATGCGACCGACCGCGATTGCCGCCAGGCGCCGACAGCGCGAATGTGAAAGTTTGATGCAGATGATGGAGGCGCGCGCATGATCCGCGAAGTGCTCAAGATGGGCGACCCGCGACTGCTGCAGCAGGCGCGGCCGTTGCAGCAGTTCGACACGCCGGAATTGCACGCCCTGCTCGCCGACATGCGCGACACCATGGAGCACTTGAGCGGAGCGGGTCTGGCCGCACCGCAGATCGGTATTGATTTACAGGTGGTGATTTTCGGCGTCGAGCAGAACGAGCGCTACCCACAAGCCGAGGAGATTCCGCATACCGTGCTCATCAACCCGGCGCTCACGCCGCTCTCGGACGAACTGGAAGAGGATTGGGAAGGTTGCCTGTCGGTTCCCGGCCTGCGCGGCATGGTGCCGCGCCACGCCCGTCTGCGCTACCAAGGCTATGACGAAAGGGGCAATCGCATCGACCGCAGCGTCAGCGGCTTCCATGCCCGCGTGGTGCAGCACGAATGCGATCACCTGCTGGGCATTTTGTACCCGATGCGCATTCGCGATTTCAGCAAATTCGGCTTCATCCAGGCCCTGTTTCCGGGCGAGGAAATCCTCGACGAGTGACGCGGGCGTCAGCGCCGGCAGGCGACGGCGGGCACGATCGGCGGCCGCCTATTTGAGTTGCAGCGCGTCGAGCAGATCGCTTTCGAGCTGCAGCACGGTCTTGGGCTTGGCCAGCGCCTCGCCCGAGACCAGGAACACGTCTTCGGCGCGCTCGCCCAAAGTCACGATCTTGGCGGTGATCAAGTTGACATTGTACTTGCCCAGCACCAGCGCGATGGCATAGAGCAGGCCCGGGCGATCGCCGGCGACGATAGACAGGGCATAGCTCGCGCCTTTTTCGTCCGGCCGGATGTTGACTTCGGGCGTGATCGGAAAATGCCGCAATTGGCGCGACACCCGGCCGTGGGTGGGGGGGTGCAGGGGCGTCTGGCGCAGCAGGCGCTCGGCCAGATCGGTTTCGATCAGATTGATCATGTCGCGGTAATGCGGATTGTTGCCCGGCCCGAGCAACAGGAACGTGTCCAGGGCATAGCCGTGGCGCGTGGTGTGAATGCGGGCATCGGCGATACTGTAATTGATCTGTTCGAAATAGCCGCAGATGCGCGCGAACAGGTCGCGCTGATCGCGCGTATAGATCATCACCTGCAGCCCTTCGCCTATGGGCGACAGGCGCGCTTTCACCACCGGGCGGTCGGTGTCGACGCGGTAGTGCAGGGTGCGCGTCTGCCAGGCGATGTCCTGGCCGTCATGACGCAGGAAATAAGCGACATCGAGCTGGCTCCACAGCTTGTCCTTGACCTCGTCCGAGAGCGCGTACAGACGCAGCAGCCGCAGCGCCTCTTCCTGCTTGGCCTGGATATCCTGCTCGAAGCCGACGCCGTCGCCGCGCAGCAAGCGCCGCGCGAGCAGGAACAGATCCTCCAGCAGCTTGCCTTTCCAGGCATTCCACACCTTCGGGCTGGTGCCGCGCACATCGGCCACCGTGAGCAGATACAGCGCGGTCAGCCAGCGCTCGGTGTTCGCCGTACCGGCAAACGCCTTGATCACGTCGGGATCGGACAGATCCTGCTTTTGCGCTATCGAAGACATGGTCAAATGGTGCTCGACCAGGAACACCACCAGATCCGTGTCCTCGCGCGTCAGCCCGTGCGCGCGGCAGAAGCTGCGCGCGTCCTGCATGCCGAGTCGGGAGTGGTCGCCGCCGCGGCCTTTGGCGATGTCGTGGAACAGCGCAGCAACATACAGCAGCCAGTGGCGCTCGAATCCCGCCATCAGGCGGCTGCACTGCGGGTATTCGTGGGCAAATTCGACCATGGTGAAGCGGCGCAGGTTGCGAATCACGTTCAGTATGTGCTGGTCCACGGTATAGGCGTGGAACAGATCGTATTGCATCTGGCCGACGATCCTGCCGAACGCGGGCAGATAACGCCCGAGAATGGAATACTGATTCATGCGCCGCAGCGCGTGTACCAGTCCTTGCGGCTGCTGCAGGATCTGCAGGAACAGCGTGCGGTTGACCGGATCGCGCCGGAAATGTGCGTCGATTCTGCCCCGGGCGCGCCACAACGCGCGCAGCGTAGGCGCGCTCATGCCTTTCAACTCGTGGTGTTGCTGCAGTAGCAGGAAACTCTCTAGAATCGCGCTCGGCTCGCGCTCGAACAGGTCGGCGTCGCGCGCTTCCAGCAGTTCGTGCGCAGCCTGGAAACGCTCGCTGAGACTCTCCGGCACGCTGTCTTCGCCCGACAGCAACTCCACGCCGATATTCTGCAGCAACAGGGTGTTGAGCTGAGTGATCGCCTTGGCGGTGCGATAATAGCGCTGCATCAGTTGCTCGCTGGCGCGCTTGTGCGGCGTGTCGGCATAACCGAACTGCGCGGCCAGACCGGTCTGGTAGTCGAACAACAGCCGATCTTCGCGGCGGCGCGCGATGTAGTGCAGGCGGATGCGCAATTCGCTCAGGAATTTCTGGTAGCCGGCGAGCTGGCGCGCTTCGACGGCGGTGATCAGCTCGCGCTCGGCCAGTTGCATCCAGTTTTCGCCCAGTCCGGCGGAGCGGCTGATCCACAGGATCGCCTGCAAGTCGCGCAGCCCCCCCGGGGCTTCTTTCAAATTGGGTTCGAGGCTGTATGGGCTTTCCTGGTATTTGCCGTGGCGTTGCTCCTGCTCCAGGCGTTTGGACTGGAAAAAAACCTGCGGATTGAGTTGCTCGCGCATGGTGCGGGTGAAAGCGGCGAACAGGCTGCGGCTGCCGGCGAGCCATCTGGCTTCGAGCAGGCTGGTCTGCACGGTAATGTCCTTGGCTGACTCGTACAGGCATTCCGCTATCGTACGCACGCCGTGACCGGGCTCGAGGCCCGCGTCCCAAAGGCTGCCGATCAGGGACTCCAGCTTGGTTTTCAGCTCTGCGTCCGGTTCATGCGGCAGGAGCACCAGGATATCGACGTCGGAATGGGGAAAGAGTTCGCCGCGGCCGTAGCCGCCCACGGCGGCGAGCGTGAGCGAGCCGGGCAGGGCGGCTCCTTTCCACAAATTTCTGAGCGTGCGATCTATGAGCAGGCGGTGCTGCCGCAGCATGCGCCGCGCGTGGCCATCCGCGGAGTAACGCTCGCGCAGCTCGCGCCGGCCCTGCTGCAACTGTTCACGCACGCCGGCGGCAGAACGGCGTGCGGCAGTCGCCAATTGCGCGTTGGGCATCAGGCTAGATGGGCGTTCACGCCGGGCTTCGCCGGGGCGCCGTCGGACAAGGTCAGCACCTCGTGCCCGGTTTCGGTCACAAGCACGGTGTGTTCCCACTGCGCCGACAAGCTGTGGTCCTTGGTCACGATGGTCCAACCGTCGGAGAGTTCGCGGATCGCCGCCTTGCCGGCGTTGATCATGGGCTCGATGGTGAAAACCATACCTGGTCGCAGCTCGACGCCGGTGCCGGCGCGTCCATAATGCAGCACTTGCGGCTCCTCGTGGAAATTCCGTCCTATGCCGTGGCCGCAGAATTCACGCACGACGCTGTAGCCGTGCTCTTCGGCGTGCTTCTGGATTGCGGCGCCGATGTCGCCTAGATGCGCGCCGGCTTTGACGGCGAGGATGCCCAGCCACATGCACTCGTAGGTGGTTTCACACAGGCGGCGCGCCTGGATCGCGGGCTCGCCGACGCAGAACATGCGGCTGGTGTCGCCGTGGTACCCGTCCTTGATCACCGTGATATCGATGTTGACGATGTCGCCGTGCTTCAACTGCTTGTCCCCGGGAATGCCGTGGCAGACTTGGTGGTTGATCGAGGTGCAGATGGACTTGGGATAGGGCTGGTAGCCTGGGGGCGCGTAGTGGAGCGGCGCCGGCACCGTTTTCTGCACCTTGACCATGTAGTCGTGGCACAGACTGTCGAGTTCGCCGGTGGTGATGCCCGACCTGACTTGCGGCGCGATGAAATCCAGCACCTCCGCCGCGAGGCGCCCGGCGATGCGCATTTTTTCGATTTCTTCCGTGGTCTTGATCTGGATGGTCATCTGCGGGCTGCGCTCAAAGGGTGGAAAGGATAAAGGATAGCCTTGGCTAAGGGAAGCTCCACTTGACGCGTCGAGCCCGGTCCAGGCAGGCCGGAAGCGAGCAGCCTGCAGCCTGCACGGTGGTGCCGGGAACGGGCTTCGCGCGGCACGGCCAATAATCCAGCCCGGGCGCGCATATGAAGCTTAATCCGCTGTTTAGTCGCGCATTTCTTGAATAGAGTTGGTCCTTCATGATATACTATTTCGCTAGCCAAAATTTCTTGGCTAAATTTGATCCGCCCCTCTTTAGGGTGCCCCTAGCGGGGTTATAACGAGCCGGGCGGCTATGACCAACCCTAAACGGAGAAATTTGAATGTCTACGACCATGCGTCAAATGCTGGAAGCGGGGGTGCATTTCGGCCACCAGACCCGCTTCTGGAACCCCAAGATGGCCCCTTACATTTTCGGCCATCGCAACAAGATCCACATCGTCAACCTGGAAAAGACCCTGGTCATGTACCAGGAGGCGATGAAATACGTGAAAAAGCTGTCATCGAACAAAGGCACGATCCTGTTCGTCGGCACCAAGCGTCAGGCGCGGGAGATCATCAAGGAAGAGGCGCTGCGCTGCGGGGCGCCTTATGTCGACCATCGTTGGCTCGGCGGCATGCTGACTAATTTCAAGACCGTCAAGCAGTCGATCAAGCGCCTGAAGGAGATGGAGGCGATGCTCGCCGACGGCAGCCTGGAAAAACTGCCGAAAAAAGAGGCGCTCGGAATTCAGCGCGAATTGGTCAAATTCGAGCGCAGCCTGGGCGGCATCAAGGAACTAAACGGTGTGCCTGATGCTCTGTTCATTATCGACGTCGGCTATCAGAAGGGCGCGGTGGTCGAGGCCAACAAATTGGGGATACCGATTGTCGGCGTGGTCGATACCAACCACTCGCCTGAGGGCATTGCCCACGTGATTCCGGGCAACGACGATTCCAGCCGCGCTATCCGCTTGTACGCCCGCGGTGTGGCCGACGCGATTCTCGAAGGCCGCGATATGTCGGTGCAGGAGATCGTCGCAGGCGGTGGTGCAGACGAGTTCGTGGAACTGGAAACGCAGGAAGAATCGGCCGGCTAAGCCGTAGCGGCAGCATCGTGCAAAAGGGGCGCAAGCCCCTTTTTTTGAACTACGAGGAGCAAGTAAATGGCAGAAATCACCGCAGCCATGGTAAAGGAGCTGCGCGAAATCACCGGTCTGGGTATGATGGAGTGCAAGAAAGCCCTGGTCGAGACCGAAGGCGACCTGAAATCCGCCGAAGATCTGTTGCGCGTCAAAAGTGGCGCCAAAGCGAACAAGGCGGCCGGACGGGTTGCCGCGGAAGGTGTGATCGGCGCCTATTTCTCCGTTGACGGCAAGTCCGCCTCGTTGGTGGAAGTCAATTGCGAAACCGATTTCGTCGCCAAGAACGCGGATTTTCTGGATTTCGCTTCGGCATTGGCCCAGTTGGTGGCGCAGCACGATCCGGCCGACGTGGCAGCGCTGTCCGGGCTTCGCCTGGGCGACGCCACGGTTGAGGCCAAGCGCCAGACTCTGGTGCAGAAGATCGGCGAGAATCTGAGCATCCGCCGCTTTCACCGGCTGCGCACCGGCGCCAAACTGGCCCAGTACCTGCACGGCGTGAAGATCGGCGTGCTGGTCGAGTTCGAGGGCGAAGACGAGGTCGGCAAGGATCTGGCGATGCACATTGCATTCGCCAAGCCGCAGTTCATGTCGCGCGACCAGGTTGCGCCCGCCGTGATCGCGCGCGAGCGCGACGTGCTCGTCGCGCGCGCAAAGGAATCGGGCAAACCGGCCAATATCGCTGAAAAGATGGTCGAAGGCGGCCTGAACAAGTTTCTCGGCGAAATCACCCTGCTCGGACAGCCTTTCATCAAGGACGACAAGCTGACGGTGGAGAAGATGCTTGCGGCAAAGCGCGCCAAGTTGCTCAGCTATAGGTTCTTCGTCGTGGGCGAGGGTCTGGAGAAGAAATCCAACGATTTCGCCGCCGAAGTGGCGGCGCAGGCCAAGGCCGCGGCAGGTTGAGCGCCGTGTCCGCCGTGCCCGCAGCGCCCGCAGTTCCAGCCTATAAGCGCATCCTGCTCAAGCTATCGGGGGAGGCCCTGATGGGCGAGGATGCGTACGGCATCAATCGAACCACCATAGACCGCATCGTCGCCGAGATCGCCGTCGTAGCAGCGATGGGGCTGGAAATCGCAGTGGTGATCGGCGGCGGCAATATCTTTCGCGGCGTAGCACCGGCCGCCGCCGGGATGGACCGGGCCACCGCCGATTACATGGGCATGCTCGCCACCATCATGAATGCGCTTGCGCTGCAGGATGCGATGCGCCGCGGCGGTCTGAACGGCCGGGTGCAATCGGCGCTCAACGTCGAGCAGGTGGTGGAACCCTACATTCGCGGCAAGGCCATGCGCTACCTGGAGGAGGGTAAAATCGTAATTTTCGCCGCTGGCACCGGTAATCCGTTTTTCACCACCGACACGGCGGCGGCGCTGCGCGGCACCGAGATGGGCTGTGATATCGTGCTCAAGGCCACCAAGGTGGACGGTGTCTATAGCTCCGACCCCAAGACCAATCCGCAGGCGCGGCGCTATGCCAGGGTCAGCTTCGACGAGGCGATCAAGCAGAACCTCAAGGTGATGGATGCGACTGCCTTGACCCTGTGCCGCGACCAGAAGCTGCCGATCAACGTGTTCAGCATCTTCAAGGCCGGGGCGCTGAAACGGGTGGTGATGGGCGAGGACGAGGGAACATTGGTACATAGTTGAATGAGGGGGTGAGCATGATCGCTGATGTCAAGAAGACCGCCGAGCAGAAAATGCAGAAGTCGCTCGAGGCGCTGAAGACCGACCTTGGCAAGGTGCGCACCGGGCGCGCGCACACCGGCATACTCGACCACATCACGGTCGATTACTACGGCACGCAGATGCCGCTCAACCAGGTCGCCAACCTGACGCTGATCGATGCGCGCACCATCGGCATTTCACCTTGGGAAAAGAAAATGGGCGCGGTGATAGAAAAATCGATCCGCGATTCCGATCTCGGACTCAATCCTTCGTCGCAGGGAGATCTGATCCGCGTGCCGATGCCGGCGCTGACCGAGGAGCGCCGGCGCGAACTGATCAAGGTGGTGAAGGGTGAAGCCGAGAACGCCAAGGTGGCGGTGAGAAATCTGCGGCGCGATGCCAACCACCACCTCAAGGATCTGCTCAAACAGAAGGCGGTTTCCGAAGACGACGAGCGCCGCGCGCAGGACGAAATCCAGAAGCTCACCGACAGATTCATCGCCGAGATCGACAAGCTGCTGGTCACCAAAGAAACCGACCTCATGGCGGTTTGACCCGACGCCACCCAGACCGAGACATTGATGCCATCATTTACCAGTTCGACGCGCGCTATCCCGCAAGTTAAGGAGATTCCGCGCCATATCGCAATCATCATGGATGGCAATGGACGCTGGGCCAAGCGGCGCATGCTGCCGCGCGCAGCCGGCCACAAACGCGGCGTGGAGATCGTGCGAGAAGTAGTCAAGGCCTGTGTCGCGCGGGGCGTCGAATATCTGACCCTGTTCGCATTCAGCTCGGAGAACTGGCGCCGGCCGGCGGAGGAAGTCTCGATGCTGAAGCAGCTATTCATCCTGGCGCTGGAGCGGGAAGCGGCAAAGCTGCACCGCAACGGCATACGCCTGCGGGTAGTCGGCGACATCGCGCCTTTCGGCAAGAAGATCAACGAGCTGGTTGAGCGCGCGGAGACGTTGACTCAGGCCAACAAGAGCATGACCCTCACCATCGCCGCGAATTACGGCGGGCGCTGGGACATATTGCAGGCGATGCAGCGTCTGGTCGAAGCCAGACAAGGGCAGGGGGGAGCGTTCACCGAAGAGCAACTTGCCAACTACCTTTCCATGGCCTACGCGCCCGAACCCGACCTGTTCATCCGCACCGGCGGGGAACAGCGCATCAGCAACTTTCTTCTATGGCAGCTTGCCTACAGCGAATTCTATTTTACCAATACGCTGTGGCCCGACTTCGACGCGGCGGCGCTGGATCAGGCGATCGAGTCCTATCAGCGGCGGGAGCGCCGCTTCGGCCGCACCAGCGAGCAACTCGAACTCGCCGGAGAGGCGCCTGCCTCGAATAGGGAGCTCGCCTGATTGTGCGAGCCGGCCGGGTGCATTGAGCGATGCTCAAGACGCGGGTTATTACGGCGCTGGTGTTGTTGGTCTTGTTTCTGGCGGCACTGTTCTGGCTTCCGCTTCGTGCCTGGGCCGTATTTGCCGGCGTATTGGTGGTCCCCGCCGCATGGGAATGGGGCAGGCTGATCAAGCTCAGGCGCCTTGCCTGCGGCCTGTACGTCGTCCTCGTCGCGGCCTCCTGCGCGTCGCTGTACGGCTGGACGCAAGGCAATACCCCTATCGGCCAGCATGGAGCGCAAACCGCTGCCTACCTGGTCGCAAGCCTGTTCTGGGTGGTCGTAGTTCCGCTGTGGCTATGGCGTTCCTGGCTGCCCCGGTCGCGCTGGCTGGCGGCTCTGACCGGCCTCGTGGTACTGGTACCAACCTGGCTCGCTCTGGTCGAGCTGCGCAACCTCGGCCCTGCGCTGCTATTGTTGCTGATGTCGGTCGCGTGGATTTCGGACAGTGCCGCCTATTTTGCCGGGCGCCGCTTTGGCCGGCGCAAGCTCGCGCCGTCTATCAGCCCGGGCAAGACCTGGGAAGGCGTAGCCGGTGCAGTGCTGGCCGTGAGCGTATACGCTGCGCTGTGGAGCTATGCCTGGCCGCAGTATTTCCCGCAGGCGCTCAAATCCATGCCCTACACCGCATTCGGCATGTTGTTGTTTCTGTGGTTGCTCACCGCCGTCGGCATTTATGGCGACTTGTTCGAGTCGGCGTTGAAACGGCACGCCGGAGTGAAGGACAGCGGCGTTTTGCTGCCGGGGCATGGCGGCGTGCTCGATCGCATCGATGCCCTCACCGCAGTGCTGCCGGTTGCCGCGCTGGGATACCTGTTATGAGCAGGCTGCAGAACCTCGCCATACTGGGCGCGACCGGCTCCATCGGGCTCAACACGCTGGATGTTGCCGCACGCCATCCGCAACGCTTCCGCATATTCGCGCTGAGCGCGAACGAACGCATCGATGAACTGGCCGAGCTGTGCCTGCTTCATGCGCCGCGCTACGCGGTGGTGGCGCACGCCGCTCAGGCCGATGCGCTGGGCAAGCGCCTGATGCCGGGCGCCACCGAGATCCTGACCGGCCCACAGGGACTGGAGCGCATCGCGGCTCACCCGGAAACCGACTGCGTGATGGCGGCCATAGTCGGCGCCGCCGGCCTCGTGCCCACGCTCGCGGCGGCGCGTGCGGGCAAGAAGCTGTTGCTCGCCAACAAGGAAGCCCTGGTCATGGCGGGGCCGATCTTCATGGACGCCGTGCGCAGGCATCACGCGACCCTGCTGCCCATTGACAGCGAGCACAATGCCGTGTTCCAGTGTTTGCCCGATTCATTCTCGGGCGACCTGGGCGGCCACGGCGTGCGGCGCGTGCTGTTGACCGCCTCCGGCGGGCCGTTCCGTGAAGCCGCGCTGGAGCGTTTGCAGAGCGTGACGCCGGACGAAGCCTGCGCCCATCCAAACTGGGTGATGGGACGCAAGATTTCGGTGGATTCGGCGACCATGATGAACAAGGCGCTCGAAATCATCGAGGCGCACTGGCTGTTTGGCGCGACGCCCGAACAGATCGAGGTCGTGGTGCACCCGCAGAGCGTGGTGCATTCCATGGTGGAATATGCGGACGGCTCGGTCATCGCACAGCTCGGCAACCCCGACATGCGCACGCCGATCGCGCACGCCCTGGCTTACCCCGAGCGGATAGAAGCGGGCGTGGGCTCGCTCGATCTGTCGCGTATCGGCAGACTCGATTTCGTCGCGCCGGATTTCGCGCGCTTCCCGGCGCTGCGGCTGGGGTATCGCGCGCTGAAGGAAGGCGGAACCAGCCCGGCGACGCTGAACGCAGCGAATGAGGTTGCGGTGACTGCATTTCTCGATCGGCGCCTGCCGTTCCTCGCCATCACCGCGGTGATCGAGGCAGTGATGAACGAATTGCGAGCGCGCCCGCTGGCCAGCCTCGACGATGTACTCGAGGCCGACGCCGCCGCGCGCCGGCGTGCCGTGTTGCAGGTCGAGGCGATGACGGTCGGGCCATGAGCCTGCTGCATACGCTGGCTGCGTTCGTGCTCGCGCTAGGAGCGCTGGTGATCGTGCACGAGTTCGGCCACTACCTCGTCGCGCGACTTTGCGGCGTCAAGGTATTGCGCTTTTCGATCGGCTTCGGCCTGCCGCTGTGGAAAAAGCGATTCGGGCGCGATCAGACCGAATGGGTGGTGGCCATGGTGCCGCTGGGCGGTTACGTCAAGATGCTAGACGAGCGCGAGGGCGAGGTGGCGCCGCAGGAACTCGGCCGCGCCTTCAACCGGCAGAGCGTGTGGCGGCGTTGCGCCGTGGTCATCGCCGGGCCACTCGCCAACTTCCTGTTTGCGATACTGCTGTACTGGCTGCTGTTCATGCACGGCGTGCAGGAAGCGCGGCCGATATTGGGTTCGCCGCCGCCGCACACGCTGGCCGCAAGCGCCGGCTTCGAGGCAGGCGAAACCATACGCGCCATCAACGGCGAGCCGGTTGCATCCTGGCAGGATGTGCGTTGGCGCATGCTGCAGCTTGCGCTGGAGCATCAACAGGTAAAAGTGGAGGTGCTCAACCGAAACAATCAGATTGACTGGCGCACGCTCGACTTGTCGCCCTTCGACGCAGAGCAGCTTGAAGGCGATACCCTGGGCCTGATCGGCTTGAGGCTCTACCGGCCGGAAATCAAACCCGTGATCGGACAGGTCGTGGCCGGCAGCGTGGCGGAGCAGGCGGGCCTGCAACCGGGCGATCATATCCTTGCGGCCAACGGCAAACCCGTCGCTTCCTGGAATGACCTGGTGCAACTTGTGCGCAGCCATCCGGGGCTCGAACTGCGGCTCACCCTTAGACGCGGAAACCAACGACGCGAGACGGCGCTTGTTCCAGAAACGGTGCAACAAAACGGTTCGTCCGTAGGGCGCATAGGCGCGGCGGCGCAGATCGACCAGCAGGCCTTGAGCGCACTCGTTACCGTGGTACGCTACGATGTTGGAAGCGCTCTGACAAAAGCGGCGCAAAAGACCTGGGACATGTCCGTGTTCAGCCTGAAGATGCTTGGGCGGATGCTGGTCGGGCAGGTGTCATGGAAGAATCTCAGCGGACCGGTAACGATCGCCGATTATGCCGGGCAATCGGCGCAGCTCGGGCTGGTCTCGTACCTGAGTTTTCTGGCGCTGATCAGCATCAGCCTCGGCGTGCTGAATCTGCTGCCGATTCCCTTATTGGATGGGGGGCATTTGATGTATTATACAGTCGAAATTTTCAAGGGTAGCCCGGTATCCGATCGGATGATGGAAATCGGCCAGAAACTCGGTCTGACCCTGTTGCTGGTTCTGATGGCGTTTGCCTTCTATAACGATATTAACCGCTTGATCTCCGGCTGAACGTGAACATGACCAGATATCTCATCGCAGCATGCATTTGCCTGTGGGTTGGCGTTGCGCACGCATTCGATCCCTTCGTAGTGCGCGATATCCGCGTCGAAGGCATCCAGCGCATCGAGGCCGGCACGATATTCAGCTATCTCCCGGTCAAGGTCGGTGAAACCATGACCGATGAAAAGGCAGCCGCGGCGATCAAAGCTCTGTTTGCGACCGGTTTCTTCAAGGATGTACGCCTGGAAGTGCAACGCGATGTGCTGATTGTGATGGTGCAGGAGCGGCCGGCCGTGTCGCAGATCGACTTCATCGGCAATAAGGAATTCGACAAAGACGCGTTGATCAAGGGGCTGCGGGAAATCGGACTGGCCGAAGGGCGGTCCTTCGACAAGGCTCTGCTCGATCAGGCTGAGCAGGAGATCAAGCGCCAGTACCTCTCACGCGGGCGTTACGGCGCCACTGTGGTTACCACGGTTACCCCCATCGAACGCAATCGCGTGGGCGTCAGTTTTTCCATCAACGAAGGCGATGTAACCAAGATCCACGAGATCAATATCATCGGTAATAAGGCGTACAAGGAAAAGGATCTGCTGGAATTGTTCGTGCTGCAAACCTCGGGGTGGCTGACTTGGTACACCAAGAACGACCAATATTCCAAGCAGAAACTGTCCGGCGACCTGGAGACCTTGCGTTCGCATTATCTCAACAATGGTTATCTCGAATTCAATATCGACTCGACGCAGGTATCGATCACGCCGGACAAAAAAGATATCTACATCACGGTCAATATCACCGAGGGCGAAAAATACACCGTGTCGGATGTCAAGCTCGGCGGCGAGTTGCTGCTGCCGGAAGCCGAATTGCGCGGGTTGATCCAGTTGAAGCCGGGCGAGACCTTCTCGCGCCAAAAGCTCAACGAGAGCACCAAGAAAATCACCGATCGGCTGGGTAACGAGGGTTATGCCTTTGCCAACACCAACGCGGTCCCCGAGCTGGACAAGGTCGCAAAGCGCGTCGCTCTGACGATAATGATCGACCCGGGGCGGCGGGTTTACGTGCGCCGCATCAACATCTCCGGCAATAGCCGCAGCCGCGACGAAGTGGTCCGGCGCGAGCTGCGGCAGCTCGAGGGCGCCTACTACGACGGCGACAAAATACAAAAATCGAAGGTGCGCCTGGACCGCCTGGGGTATTTTACAGAAGTCGAAGTCGAGACGCCGGCCGTTCCCGGCACCTCGGACCAGGTGGATGTGAATTTCAAGGTCAAGGAAAGACCGACCGGGGCGGTTACCATCGGCGCAGGTTTTTCATCTTCGGAAAAGCTGATATTGAGCGGCTCGATCACGCAGGAAAATATTTTTGGCAGCGGCAAACACATCACCGCGCAGATCAGCACAAGCAAGATCAACCGCAACATCGGCTTGAGCTACACCAACCCCTATTACACGGTGGATGGCGTCAGCCGCGGCTTCGACATTTACGACCGCCGCACCGACGCGTCCCTGCTCGGTCTGGGTTATTACACCACGGACACTCTCGGCGGAGGCCTGCGCTACGGCGTTCCGCTGACTGAGGTGGATAATCTTGGTTTTGGCATTGGCGCCGAAACAACTAAGCTCGGCGTCAATGAGACCAGCCCGCTCAGGTACCGGGAATTTGTCGATGTATTCGGCAACAATAACACGGCGATTCCGGGGTCAATCAGCTGGCTACGCGACCAGCGCGACAGCGCATTGTTGCCGACAAAAGGTACATTGGTCCGCGCCGCTCTGGAGGCAGGACTGCCCGGCGGAACGCTGAAATACTACAAACTCACCGAGCAGGTGCAGTGGCATTACCCGCTATCGCGCACCTATACCCTGATGCTCAACGGCGAGATCGGCGCGGCCGAGGGCATGGGCGGGAAACCATTGCCGTTTTACAAGAATTTTTACGCGGGCGGCGTCACCTCGGTGCGCGGTTACGATGCGTATTCCCTCGGTCCGCGTGATATAAACGGCGATATCCTCGGCGGCAATAAACGCCTGGTCGGAAACGCAGAAGTGCTGTTCCCGATGCCGGGAACGGGGCTCGACCGTTCGATGCGCTTGAGTGTGTTCCTCGATGCCGGTCAGGTGTACGGTACCGATGAGAAAATGCGTTTGTCCGAATTGCGCTATTCGACCGGACTGTCGTTCATCTGGAATTCACCCCTGGGGCCGATGCGCTTCAGTTATGGCAAACCGCTCAACGCCAAGGCGGAGGATAAGATTCAGCACCTGCAGTTCCAATTGGGGCAGGTGTTTTAGGGTTTGAGGAGATCAGGTTGAAAGAAATAGTATTTGTCGTGCTGAGCGTATTGATCGGCAGCACCGCTGCCGCCGCCGACTTTAAAATCGGGTTCGTCAACACCGAAAGAGTGTTCCGTGACGCCGCTCCCGCGGTGCGCGCGCAGAAGAAGATCGAACAGGAATTCGCCAAGCGCGACCAGGAGATGCAGAAGATGTCCGAGCAGATTCGCAAGCTGCAGGAAAACCTGGAGAAAAACTCGGTCACCATGACCGAGACCGAGCGCCGCAACAAGGAACGCGAATTCGGCGAACTGAATAAGGATTTCCAGCGCAAGCAGCGCGAATTCCGCGAGGATCTCAACCAGCGGCGCAACGAGGAACTCGCCGCGGTGCTCGAGCGCGCCAACCGCACCATCAAGGCCATTGCCGAGTCGGAGAAATACGACATCATCTTCCAGGAGGCGGTCTATGCCAGTCCGCGCATCGACATCACTGACAAAGTGATCAAGGCACTGGAAGACAAGCCGGCAGGGAAATAGTCAGCGCCGATGGCTAAGGCCAAGAAATATCGCCTGGCCCAGATCGTTGAACGCTTTGGTGGGGAGATCATCGGCGACCCGCAGACGCCGATCAGCCAGGTTGCGACGCTAGAGAACGCCGCTGCGCAGCAGATCGCCTTTCTCACCCACGGCAAGTACCGCAAGCAGCTTGCCGGCACGCGTGCCGGCGCGGTAATTCTCGGCAAAGCAGACCGTGGCCTTACCGAGCTGCCGCGCATCATCTGCGACGATCCCTACCTGTATTTCGCCAAAGTCTCGTCCTTGTTCAATCCCACCCCGGTGGTCAGGCCCGGGGTGCACCGAACCGCGGTTGTCGAACGTGGGACCAGAGTTCCGGTGAGCGCCAGCGTGGGCGCCGGGGCATATATCGGCCGCGGCGTGAAGCTGGGCAAGGGAGTGGCGATCGGCGCCGGCTGCTACCTCGGCGATGCAGTCGAGATCGGCGCCGCCAGCCGCCTGCAAGCGCGCGTTACCGTCTACCCGGGTTGTCGGCTGGGCCAGCGCGTGTTGGTGCATTCCGGCGCGGTGATCGGCGCCGATGGCTTCGGCATAGCGCTGGACGGGGACGCTTGGCGCAAGATTCCACAGACCGGTGGCGTAGCCATCGGCGACGACGTCGAGATCGGCGCCAACACCTGCATAGACCGCGGTACGCTGGAAGACACCGTGGTAGAAGAAGGGGTGAAGCTGGACAATCTGATCCAGATCGGGCACAACGTACGCATCGGCGCGCATACCGCGATCGCCGGCTGCACCGGCATTGCGGGGAGCACGCGCATCGGCAAACACTGCATGATCGGCGGCGCCGCCAATATCGTGGGACACCTCGACATCGCCGATCATGTCGTTATCCATGCCGCCGCCGTGGTCACCAAGTCGATTCGGGAAGCCGGAACCTACGGCGGTCACCCGGCCGAAGACAGCCGCAACTGGACGCGCCATGTGGCCTCTCTGCGCCGCATGGACGCGCTGCACGAACGCTTGCGCAGCATAGAGCAACACCTGTCAACGCGGGAGAAGAAAGCTTGAACATCCACGAAATCCTCGAGTACCTGCCCCACCGCTATCCGTTTCTGCTGATCGACCGCGTGATCGAGTGCGAACTGGGCAAGCGCATCCGGGCGCTGAAAAACGTCAGCGTCAACGAGCCTTATTTCAACGGCCATTTCCCGTATTACAAAGTCATGCCCGGCGTGCTCATCGTCGAGGCCATGGCACAGGCGGCGGCGATCCTGTCGTTTCGCACCATGGGGATCAAACCGGACGACAAATCCGTGTACTATTTTGCCGGCATCGACAGGGCGCGCTTCAAGAAACCGGTAATGCCCGGGGACCAACTGGTGCTGGAGGTGAGCATCGTGCGCACCGTGCGCAACGTGGTCAAATACGCCGGCAAGGCGTATGTGGACGAGACGCTCGTCGCCGAAGCCGAGCTGCTCTGCACCCTGCGACCGATATAATGATTCACGCGAGCGCCATCGTCCATCCCGGCGCCAAGCTGGGAGAAAACGTCAGCGTCGGCGCCTACAGCATGGTCGGCGAGCATGTGGAGATCGGCAGCGATACCCGGATCGGTCCGCATGTGGTGATCGAAGGGCGTACCCGGATCGGCAGGGACAACCGCATTTTCCAGTTTTCTTCGCTGGGCGCGGCGCCGCAGGACAAGAAATACGCGGACGAGCCGACGCGGCTGGAAATCGGCGACGGCAACACCATACGCGAGTTCTGCACCCTCAATTGCGGCACCGCGCAGGACGCGGGCGTGACCCGCCTGGGCAATGACAACTGGATCATGGCCTATGTGCACCTCGCGCACGACTGCCAGATCGGCGACCATACGGTTTTTGCCAACAATGCCCAGCTCGCCGGCCACGTGCACGTGGGCGATTACGCCATACTCGGCGGCTTCACCGGCGTGCATCAGTTCGTGCGCATCGGCGCGCACAGCTTCACCGCCATCGCAACGGTCCTGGTGCACGATCTGCCGCCTTACGTGATGGCGGCAGGGGACACGGCCAAGCCCTACGGCATCAATACGGAGGGGCTGCGCCGGCGCGGCTACTCCGCAGCTGCGCTGGCTGGGATCAAACGCGCCTACAAGACGCTCTACAAGTCCGGCCTGACGCTGGAACTGGCCAGGGCGCAGCTTGCCGAACAAGCCAAGACTTGCGCTGAAATCGGCCTGCTCACCGATTTTCTGCAAAGCTCGACCCGCGGGATCGTGCGCTGACGTGGGCGAGGCGCAGCTCACCATCGGCATGGTCGCCGGGGAAGCATCGGGTGACCTGCTGGGCGCGCATTTGATCAAGGCATTGCGCAACCACCTGCCGGGCGCCAGGTTCATCGGCATCGGCGGCCCCAAGATGCAGGCCCAGGGCCTGGTTTCCCTCTATCCGATGGAACGCCTGGCGGTGCGCGGCTATGCCGAGGTGTTACGGCATTATCCGGGCCTCGCGTGGATGCGCCGCAAGCTAAGACTGGCACTGCTCGAAGCGCGACCGCAGCTTTTCATCGGCGTCGACGCGCCGGATTTCAATCTGGGCCTGGAAGCCGGTCTCAAGCGTGTCGGCGTGCCGGTAGCGCACTACGTCAGCCCCTCGATCTGGGCCTGGCGCGGCGGCCGAATCGCCGCCATTGCGCGCTCGGTCGATCAGGTGCTGACGCTGTTTCCCTTCGAGGAGGCAATTTATCGCAAGGCGGGCGTTGCCGCCACCTATGTCGGTCATCCGCTCGCCGATCTTATTCCACTGCAGGATCAGACCGCCAGCGCGCGCACCCAGCTCAGGATCGCACCGGAACGCATAGTGATCGCGCTGCTGCCGGGCAGCCGCCAGTCCGAATTGCGCTACATGGCGGACAGCTTCATCGCCACGGCCAAGCTGCTGGCGCAGAGAATCGAACGACCCCTGTTTCTGGTGCCGCTGGTGAGCCGCGAAACGCGCGAAATGTTTGAGGCGGCCCTGCGCCGTGCCGATGCTGCCGAACTGCCTCTGACCATCCTGTTCGGCCATGCCAGGGAAGCGCTTGCCGCCGCCGACATCGCTTTGGTGGCCAGCGGCACCGCTACTCTGGAGGCGGCGCTGCTGAAAAAACCGATGGTGATCACCTACAAAATGGCCGGACTCAGTTGGCTGCTGATGCGGCGCATGGGCTACCTGCCCTACATCGGCTTGCCCAATATCCTGGCCGGAGAGTTTGTGGTGCCGGAGTTGCTGCAGCACGACGCCACCCCGGAAAATCTGGCGCAGGCCTTGCACAATATACTCAAGGATGGCGTCGTGCGCGCGCGCCTGCCGCAGCGCTTTGCCGCCATCCACCGTCAGCTCAAATGCGACACCACAGAGCAGGCCGCCAAGGCGGTGCTGCCTTTAATCGTGTGAAGTGATACGTGGTTCCTGGTTCGAACAACGACCGACGAACAACGATCCACGAACAACGAGCGAGGAATCGAATGCATCTAGTGTGCGGTGTGGACGAAGCGGGGCGCGGGCCGCTTGCCGGCCCGGTATACGCAGCCGCGGTGATCCTCGACCCGGCCGCGCACATCGTCGGTTTGGCCGATTCCAAAGCGCTGTCCGCATCCAGGCGATTGGAACTGGCCGAGCAAATACGCAGTCATGCACTCGCCTGGGCGATCGCTTCGGCATCGGTGGCCGAGATCGACGCAATCAATATCCTGCAGGCGAGCCTCCTCGCCATGCGCCGCGCGGTGGAGCGATTGCGTGTAGCGCCAGGCGAAGTGCTGGTCGACGGCAACCAATGCCCGATGATCGGATATCCGGTAAGGGCCGTCGTCAAGGGCGACAGCAAGATTCCGGCGATTTCTGCCGCCTCGATTCTGGCCAAGACGGCGCGCGACGCGGAAATGTTGCGCCTGCACCATCTCTACCCGCATTATGGAATGGATCGGCACAAGGGTTATCCGACCGCCGCCCATCTCGCCGCCCTGGAGCGGCACGGCGCGTGCGAGATCCACCGCCGCAGCTACGCGCCGATACGCAAGCTGCTCCAAGCTTGAGCATTTTTTTCGCCGGATTCCGCGCATGCGCGATCGAGACCCGAAGCTGATACGCTCGCGCGAAAACTCGCACTTCAAACTGCTGCGCCAACTCGCCACGTCCACGCGCGAGCGGCGCAAAGCGGGTCTGGCGCTGCTCGACGGCGTGCATTTGATCTCGGCCTATCGCGCCAGCGGCGGCGTGCCCGAGCAACTGATTCTGAGCGAAAGCGGTGCTGCCAACGCGGAAGCTGCCGAGCTGGCGGCGGGTTTGGCCGGGCAGGCGGTGCTGGTGCTCGCCGATGTCCTGTTCAACGACGTCGCCCAGGTCGCCACGCCGACCGGCATCGTCGCGCTGATACGCACGCCCCAACCCGGCCCCTTGCCGCAGTCGCTAGAGCGCTGCGTGATGCTGGAAAACATTCAGGACGCGGGCAACCTCGGCTCCATCCTGCGCAGCACGGCGGCGGCGGGTATCTCCACAGTCCTGCTGTCCCAAGGCTGCGCCTTCGCCTGGTCGCCCAAGGTGCTGCGCGCGGGGATGGGCGCGCATTTCAGCCTCGATATATACGACAACGCCGATCTGCCGGCCTCCGCCCGCAGGCTGTCGGGGCGGCTGGTCTGCGCCAGCAGCCACGCACGAAAATCCCTGTACCAAGCCGATTTGCGCGGTCCGCTCGCGTGGGCGTTCGGCAACGAGGGTTCGGGCCTGAGCGCGGCGCTGAGCGCCGCCGCGGCCGAGCAGGTGCGCATCCCCATGCCCGGCGGCGCCGAGTCGTTGAACGTGGCGGCCGCGGCGGCGATTTGCCTGTTCGAGCAGGTGCGGCAACGAGGCTAAAGACCGCCCGCGTCAAGCCTTGCTGTGCGAGCGCATCAGGCGCTGTTTCTCCCGGTCCCAGTCGCGTTTCTTCTCGGTCTCGCGCTTGTCGTGCTGCTTCTTTCCGCGGGCGAGGCCGATGTCGATCTTGATTCTGCCATTCTTGTAGTGCATATCGAGCGGCACCAGGGTGTAGCCGGCGCGCTCCACCTTGCCGATCAGGTGCTGGATTTCCTCGCCATGCAGCAGCAGCTTGCGCGTGCGCACCGGGTCGGGGTTGATATGCGTGGAGGCCGTGGGCAGGGCGCTGATGTGGCCGCCGACCATGTAGATCTCGCCGCCGCGGATAAGCACATAAGCGTCCTTGAGCTGCACCCGCCCGGCGCGGATGGCTTTGGCTTCCCAGCCTTGCAGCACCAGGCCGGCTTCATAGCGCTCCTCGATGAAGTAATCGTGAAAGGCTTTTTTGTTCTGTGCGATCTTCATGGGAGCAGTATTGGTACAATTGGATAATTTTAACAGTTGCGCCGCGCCTTCATGGCCATAGTGGAAAAATCCGTTCTGATAGGCCACAGCGCGGCCAAGATGTACGCCCTGGTCGCGGACGTAGACGCTTATCCGCAGTTTCTGCCCTGGTGCAGCGGCACCGAGGTGCGGCGACTCGACGCGCACAGGGCCGCGGCTACGCTACATGTCAACTATCACGGACTGCGCCTGCACTTCACTACCGAGAATCAGATGGACGAGGGAGCGCTGATCGATATGAAACTGGTCAACGGCCCGTTCAAGCACCTGGACGGCTACTGGCGCTTCGCCCCGCTGTCCGAGCAGGCATGCAAGATAGAATTCCAATTGAATTACGAACTCTCCGGCAAGTTGATGGAGAAGATTGCCGGGCCGGTGTTCAATCATATCGCCAATACACTGGTCGAAGTCTTCGTCAAGCGGGCTGTAAGCCTGTACGGGCCAGGATAGGCATGCGCGTCGAGGTGGTCTACGCCTTGCCGCAGAGCCAGGAGCGGGTGCTGCTGGAACTTGCGCCCGGCAGCACCGTAGAGGACGCGATTCAGGCGAGCGGCTTGCCGCAGATCGAATTCGGCCGCGCCGGGGTATGGGGCCGGCCGGTCAGCCCGCAAACCAGGCTGCGCGAGCAGGACCGGGTGGAGATCTACCGGCCTTTGGTTGCCGATCCCAAGGAAGTGCGGCGCAAGCGCGCGGCAAAGACCCGCAAATAGGCTTCAGTTGCAGGCTGCGGCAGCTTCCCGCTGCGCCCTAGTCGTTTCCTGGTTAATTTGCTGGTCGCTGAGGAAAACACGCTCGCCCTTTTCGTTGACGCGCGTCTGGCGCCCGCCCAGCTCAAGATTGGCCACCGCTGCTTTGGCGCGCCTGCAATTCTCCGCCCGGTCGCGCGCTTCCGCCTCTTTCTTTGCCTGCTTCTCCTGTTCTTTGGCTGCGTCCGCCTGGCGCTTGCGGAAGGCCTGCTCCTGCTCGGCCGCCGTCATGGGGCCGGCCTTGGCCGCATCCTTCTTCGTCTCGCCCTTGGCCGCATCCTTCTTCGTCTCGCCCTTGGCCGCATCCTTCTTCGTCTCGCC